>NZ_JBHSFQ010000014.1:0-160547 GCF_042653925.1 Nocardiopsis mangrovi | reverse complement strand
GGGATCAACCGGTTGAAGCGCAACCGGGCGGTCGCGACCCGCTACGACAAGCTCGCCTCAAGCTACGAGGCCACCGTCCTGATCGCGGTCATCAACGAATGGCTCTGACTTCCCAGACACGGCCTAGCCCGGTCCGCCGCCGCGAGGGGCGGGGCGGCACGAGGGGGCGGCCGTCGCCGGCCGCCCCCCGTTGCGCGCCGTCGGCGAGCCTGCCGGGACACGCGGTGTCCCGGTCCGGCGGCCGCCGCGCGTCCGTGTTCCGGGCTCAGCTCGCGGGCCCCTCGTGGCGGCCGCGCCCCTCCGAGGACTCCGGCGGCCGCTCGCCCGACGTGGGACCGGCGTAGGCCGACTCCCCGCCGGCCCGGCCGGAGCCGCCGCTCTCGGGCGACCCGCTGCCGGACGGCACCTCGCCCCCGCGACCCGCCGGGGTCCGGGCCGCGTCGGTGCGGCCGGCGTCGTAGGCCCCCATCTGGGCGCGGTGGTGCTGCCAACCCACGGTCATGCCGTAGATGATCACGATGTCAAGGGCGATCGCCACGACCGACCACACCGGGTGCAGCGCGAGGAACGCCAGTTGCAGGACGGCGTTGATCGCCGCGATCACAACGGCGAAGACGCGCGCCCACATCTGGCCGGACAGCAGGGCGAAGCCGGCGATGGCGAGGATGATGCCCCAGATCACCAGGAGCGCTCCCCACAGCGGGAAGTTCATGGTCATCATCTGGCCGTTGGGCGCGACGAAGAATTCGGGCCGGAACATCGCGACGATGCCCTGCACGATGTTGATGGCACCGACGATGAAGAGAATCGTGGCGCCGAAGATTCCCCAGGGGTTCGCCTTCGAGCTTTTCATTGCGCATTCCTCTCGGGACGACCGAGACCGTCCCTTTCCGTCGGTTCCGTCTGCGGTCCGATTCGACCGCACCTCATTGCCACGAAATCCGTTGAGGCCGACGAAAGAAACAAGAACCCGGCAAAGTCCCGTAAAATCCCGCGGATCCCGCGGCCGCCCGGGATCCGCACGCGGCGGCGGGGACGCCTCAGAACAGCGCGGCCAGCGCCAGGGACAGGAACACGCCGCCGAAAACGAACACGGCGGTCAGGACGATCACGTCGTTGTGCGCGACCAGCCACGCGCGGGCGCTCTGGAGCCGGCTTTCGGCCTTTTCCTCGGGGGCGGCCACGGCCATCGCCAACGGAACCACGAGGCCGATGGAGCCGAGCAGCCCGAGGATGACGGCGTGCCCGATGACCGAGCCGAACGCGGGCCCGAAGGCGCCGATGGCCGTGCCGCCGCCGATGGCCATCGCGAGGTTCTTGGGGTTCGCGGCCGTCAGCAGGGCGCCCAACGAGGCGGCCCGGGAGACCGCGGTGTCCTCGATTTCGGCGAGCCAGTCCGGGGGCGCCGGGTCGGAGGCGTCCCCCGCGGCCAACCGCCGGCCCAGCATCCGTACGGCCAGCACGATCAGCGCCACGCCGATGATGAGCTGGATGACGCCGACCCACCCCGGCGACGTCCCGACCTCGTAGCGGCCCACGCCGATCGACGACACCATGGCCACCACCAGCGCGATGACCACCACGGTGACGAACCAGGTGCCCACGAACGCCGCGGCCTTGACCTGGCCGCCGGCGGACACCAGCAGCCGGCTGACCGCGACGATCGGCAATGGGGACGCGATCAGGCCGAAGACGAACGGCAGCATCATGGCTATGGCATTGGACACGGCGACTCCTCGATCGGGAAACCCGGCGTCGATCCACCGGGCCCGTCCGGCATTTCGCGACTATGGGACATCATCACCGCATTTCTTTCTGAAACGCGGTCCGATGACCGGGAATTGGCGTCCCGAAGCGTATTCTTTGCGCACCGGTGACGATCCGGCGCTCCGGAAGGGAATCGCGCCCGTCGGCGCGGCCGGGCGGACCGGAGTCCCGAGGACGGCCGTGGCGGGGCGGCGGGGCCGGGCGGGAGCGGGTCGGGGACGGGGTGGCCGGGAGCGGGGCGGGCGGCTCCGGCTGACGGGCCCGCTCTCAGCCGCCGCTCCGGGGCCCGCCGGCGGGCCCCGGAGCGTGGACGAGTTCGACCAGGAACGCCCGCCATTCCGCATCAGGGAAGGCGAGGTCGCCGAGATCCGGGTGTTCGGAGTCACGGATCACCGCGCCGGCCACGGCCGCGTCGCAGGTGGGTCCGCACCCCCCGGGTCTCGCGCGGCCGGGTGCCGCGGCGGCCCGGATCCGGGCGACCTCCACGCAGTTGATCCCCTGCCCGCTGTGGCTGCTCTTGCGGAACTCCGTGCGCAGTGTCACCGCAGGCGCCCCACCGCGTACAGCGCGCCCTCGATGAGCGCGTCCGACCTCGCCTCGTCGGCCGCCGCGCGCTCGACGACGTCGAACGTCGCGGTGTAGGGGCGGACGTCCTCTTCGGAGTCCAGGTAGAGCGCTTCGTTCAGGGTCTCCACGCACACGATCGTCGGGTCGGCCGGATGCGGGAAGCCCAGGATCATGAACGGGGCCGTCAGTGCCGCGTGCGCTCCCACGTCGTAGGTCAGCACCCGCACCTCCACGTTGGGGGTGCGCGCCATGTTCAGCAGGTGGGTGAGCTGGGCGGCCATCACCCGCGGCCCGCCTACGTGGCGGTGCAGCACCGACTCGTCGATGACGGCCTTCAGCCGCACCGGCGTGAAGCGGGTGAGGATCTCGCGGCGCGCCATCCGCGCCTCCACCCGGCGGCGGATGCGGTGGGGGTCGGTCTGGAGCCCGCCGAGGAAGATCGCCTCGGCGTAGGCGGGGGTCTGCAGCAGGCCGGGCACGACCTGCGACTCGAACGACCGCAGCTCCGCGGCCTCGGCTTCGAGGTCGGGCAGGACCTCGTTCTTGAAGACGTCGCGGTACTTCGCCCACCAGCCGCGTTCCCGGGCGTCGCGGGCGAGCGCGTGCAGGGCCTCGCGGGTCGCGGGGTCGCCGATCCCGTAGAGGTCGAAGAGGCCGTCGAGGTCGTCGGGTTTGATCCGCTTGGACTCGGTGGTCTCCATCTTGCTGACCTTGCCCACGCTCCACCGCATGGCGGCGGCGACCTGGGGGGTGGTGAGGCCGGCCGCCGCGCGCGCACGGCGCAGGTGGCAGGCGAGCCTGCGCAGCCGGAGCGACGGGCTGTGGGCGGCCGAAATGACGGCGCTGTCGTGGATCATCCGGTCGTCTTCTCGCGAGCGCGGTGCACGCGTGCTTCTGGGGGGATGCACCGCCGACAACCGCGTGGTCACTGGGGTTTCGAGTGATCACGCTACTTCGCGCGCGCTGTCCTGTCCTCTGAACTGCGATTTTCCCGGCCCGCCGGAAGAGGCGCGCACACGCCCCCCGGCGGGCCGTGTGGTCACCCGGCGGCGTCCGGGAGGTCGACCCGCGCGATCGCGCCCGCGACGAGGCTGCCGAGGTAGAGGCCGCCGTCGTGCTCGCGGACACCGGTGACCATGCGGTACGTGTCGCCGGGCCGCTGGAGGTCGGCGACGGTGTCGCCCGCGGCGTCGACCGCCATGACCCACGCGGTGGACCCCATCTTGGGTCGCACCGATTCGGGCAGGCTCCACACGAGCTTGCGCAGCACCGGCGCGCGCGGCAGCGCCCACTCCAGGTAGCGGTTGCGCGGGGCGGGCAGCGCGATCCAGATCCGGCCGCCGGTGCCCGTGCTCAGGTTGTCGGGCATACCGGGCAGGTTCTCGGCGAGGAGGTCGGACTCGCCCGCGCGCGGACCGGTCAGCCAGTAGCGGCGCAGCCGGTAGGCGGTGGTCTCGGCGACCGCCACGAACGATCCGTCGGGCGCCAGGGCGACCCCGTTGGCGAAGTGCAGGCCGTCCAGGAGCACGGTCACCTCGCCGTCGGGTGTGCGGCGCAGCAGGCGGCCGGTGCCCGAGCCCTCGTACACGTCGCCCATGAAGTGGCTGAGGGGGAAGCGGCGCGAGGAGTCGCTGAAGTAGACGGTGCCGTCGCGGGCGATGGCGGAGTTGTTGCACAGCGCCAGCGTCGTACCGTCGGCGGCCACCAGCACCTCGGTCTCGGCACCGTCGGGGGTGATCCGCAGCAGCCCGCGTTCGGCGTCGCAGACCACCAGCCGGCCGTCATCGGCGACCTCGACGCCCAGCGGGCGTCCGCCGGTCGTGGTCACGGTCTCGGGCGGGGCGCCGTCGGGGCGCAGCCGCAGGATGCGCCCGTCCCCCACCCCGGTGAGGACCGATCCGTCGGCTTCCACGGCGATGTCCTCGGGGCCGGCCGCGCCGGCCAGGTCCACCAGTGATACCGGGGGCAGCGGCGGGTCGCTCTGGGGCCGCCACGCCCGTGCGGGAGCGGGCGGCGGGGTCCAGACGACGGGGTCGATGGGCGGGCGGGGCATGGGGGTCCTCCCGTGCGCTTCGGTACGTCCCTGACCGGGGGAGCGGCAGCCCGTCCCCCGGGGCGCCGCGGCGCGTCCGGGCTTCGGATCGCCGGCGGGTCCGCGGTTCGGTGTACCCGGTCCGGCCGAAAAATCCGCGCGGAATCACGGCCCGGGGCGGCTCGGAGCCACGGATGTGGGCCACAATGAGAACGACCGGCAATGGAGGGCGGTGCATGACATGGACCCGGTGAGCCTGGTTCTCGGGGCTGCCGTCGCGCTCGGCGGCGTGCTGATCGGCCGGATGCTGCCCAAGCGCGGTCCCAAGCCGCCCCCGCGCCCGCCGTCGATCCCCTCCTCGCCCCGGACCCCCCAGCCCATCTGCGGCTGCGGCCACCACCTGGTCTTCCACGACCAGCAGTCCAAGCTGTGCCAGGCACAGGTGGTCATCCCGGGCCGCTGGACCGGGCAGACCGCCGGGAGCTATCGCCAGTGCATGTGCCAGGGCTATCGCGGCCCGGTCCCGGTCGACGAGTACTACGCCCCCGACCTGCTCAACGGCGATAACTGAGACGCACCGCGCGACGGCGCCGGATCCCCGGGGATCCGGCGTTGCCCGCGTGAGTCCGCCGGAGCGCTCAGGCGGGCGTGTGCGCCAGGCCATGGCCCGAGCCACGCCGATCTATCGATCATCGATACATGGATCGATCCTTCGCCTTCGCCCTCCGCGCCGCCGCCATGGCGATCCTCAAGAACGGCCGCGCCAAGGCCGTGCGGTTCACCACCCTCGACGCGATCTACCGCACGCTGGACTGCCGGCCCGGCGACGTCCTGCGCCGGGTGCCCGACGACGAGGAGGACGCCGCCCCGGAGGCCGCGGGCCGGCCCCCGCGCGGCGGCCCCCCGACCTGATAGGGAGCCCTCGGCGCACGCCCCCTCCGGGGGCCGGGAACGTGATCCCCGCGATGCGCATCAGGCGGGCGGCTCTGCGTGCCCCATACCCGGACGGTCCCCGACGAGGCGGACGGCCGCGCCGATCGTCCGCCAGCACACGGCCACCGTGAGAGCGAACACCAGCCCGCTCACGGCGAAGGGCAGGGCCAGGTCGATCCGCCCGAGCATGCCGCCGGCGAGCGCCCCCAGAGGGCTCAGCCCCCATCCGACCATCCGCCGGACCCCCGATGCCCGGCCCCGGAGCTCATCGGGCACGATCACCTGGAGCACACCGGCGAACAGGACGTTCATGACGGCGAGGGCCGTTCCGAGCAGGCCCCACACCAATGCGCCGGTGAGGGGGCCGGGGGCGAGGGCGAGCCCGAAGGCCAGGGCGGCCATCACGACGAGGGACGTCCGCAGCACCCGGGCACGCCCGAACCTCGCGGCGGCCCGGGCGGCCACCGCGGAGCCCAGCAGGGCTCCCACCGCCGACGACACCATGAACGCGCCGTACAGAGCGGGCGGCACCCCGAGCCGCTCCACGACGAACAGCACGAGCACCGCGGCGCCCATCTGGAGGCCCATCATGGTGCCCGTGTGGAGGAGCACCATGCGGCGCATGATCGGCACCCCGAAGACGTAGCGGAACCCCTCCACGACGTCCCGCCCGATGCTCCCGCCCGAACCGCCGCCGACCGGGCCGCCGCCGGCGGGATCTCCGCCGGCCGGGCCGCCGGGCCTCCGGGGCCGCCGGGCCGTCACGGGGATGGCGACCAGCAGCAGGGCGGCGAGCGCGTAGGTCCCCGCCGCCGATGCGACGGGCAGGACCGCGGCGACCGCGAACAGCAGCCCGGCCATCGGTGCCCCGGCGAAGTCCTCGGCCGCGACCCGGCCGCCCTCCAGGCGGCCGTTCGCGCGGTCCAGGTGCGAGCGGCCGACCAGCGCGGGCAGCATGGCGCGGGAGGCGGTGTCGACAACGGTCTCGCACGTCATCACGGTGAACATGACGACATAGAGCGTCCAGATGCTCGCCTGGCCGCCGGCGATCAGCACCGCGAGCAGCGCCAGCACAGCGGAGCGCACCAGGTTCGCGGTGATCATCGCGCGGGCGCGGTCGATCCGGTCCACGACCGCCCCGGACACGGCGCCGAACAGCAGCCACGGCAGGAACCGCGCGGCCGTCAGGCCGGAGACGGCCAGCGGATCGGTGGTCAGCAGGGCGGCGATGAGCGGAATCGCCGTGCCCAGCATGCCATCGGTGAGACCAACGGTGACGTCGGACCCCCAGTAACGGTGGAACGCCGCACCGAGCCGCGCGGGGGGCCGCATGGCGGACCGCGCGACGGGGCCCATGGCGGACCGCACGGAGAACCGCCTAGAGGGCCGCGCACCGGGATCCGGCCGGTCCGTCGAATCCGGCGGCTCCGTCGGCTCAGCGGCTCTCACTCGGGGATGTGCCGCGGCCGGCCGACGGCCCGACGGGTCGCGCCGAGGGGCCCGCCGCCGGAGCGGGCGCAGGTGCGGGGAATACCGGGGCGGCCCCCGGTGTCGGTCACCATACCGCGACCCTAAGTCGCGGCCTCCGGCCGGGCAACCGGATTTCCCCTCCCCGAACACCGCCGCGCCGCCCCGCGCACGGCACCGGTTCCAGGCCCACCGCGCTGCCCCCTGCCCCCGCACGTCGGCGTGCGGAGGCGGGCCGATGATCTTCCCCCTCCCCGGTGAGAGCCCGCCAAGGGGCGGAACCCGGACTCCTGATCTCCCGGGGCGGCTCCGGCCATCACGCCGTTGCGGGGATCGCCGGCTCCTTTCCGGCACCGCTCCACACCAGCGAGCCGACCGTTCCGAGCGTCCGTCCCGGCGGCGCCGCCCCGTGAGTCGTGTCCGACCGCTCGATGTCCCTCCCTGAGATCGAGGCACCCGCTGCCGCGGGCGGGATCCGTCGCCTGCGGGGGGATCCGGGCGCCGGAGGCGGACGAGTGGCGCCCGTGGCCGCGCCCGGGCTTCGCCGGCCCCGCAGCGGGGTCATTGGCCGCGGTCGCGACGGGTGCGGCATGGTGGGGTCGTCACGTCGGGAGGTCGGGGGCACGCCGCCCCCTGGCCGCAGCCCGGGATTCTCATGCGAGGAGCCGTCGGATGAACGAGATCCCCCGTCCGCCGGACGGCCGGGTACGGGTGGTCGCCGGGGCGCCCGGATCAGGGAAGTCGACGGTCGCCGCGCTGCTGCTGGGACGGCTGCGCCCGGTGCCCGCTCTACTGGACAAGGACACCCTCTACAGCGGCTTCGTCGCGGAAGTCCTCGCCGCGCACGGGCGCGACTACGGCGAGCGCGAGGGCCCGTGGTACGACGACCACGTCAAGGTGCACGAATACGGCGGGATGACGGCCGCGGCCCGCCAGATCCGCGCCCCCGGGTGCCCGGTCATGCTGGTCGCCCCGTTCACCGGGCAGATCCGCGACCCCGCCCGCTGGCGTTCCTGGGTGGCGGAACTGGGCGGGGAGCCGGTCGAGCTGGTGTGGGTGCGCAGCGACGCCGACACGCTCAGGGCCCGGATCGGTGCCCGCGGGCGCGGGCGCGACGCCGGAAAGCTCGCCGGGTTCGACGCGTTCGTCGACCGCGTCCGGGCCGATGAGCCGCCGCCGGTCCGGCACGCCGAGATCGACAACCGGCTCGGCGCGCCCCCGCTCGCCGACCAGGTGGCGGCGCTGGCCGAGATCCCGCCCGGTGCGATGTGACTCCGCGGGCCGCGCGGGTAGTCGCACGGCATGGGACTCGGACTGACGGGCATCCTCATCGTCATCCTTCTGGCGGTGGGGATCCCGGCCATCTTCTGGGTGGTCGCCGTGCTGATGCGCCGCGCCTACCGGCGCTCCTACCGGCGCTGACCGCCCACGGCCCCGCCGAAGGGGCACCGCCGCGCGGTGTCCCCTGTACGCCTGTGCCCCGGCGACGCTCGGCCGGCGTGCGGCCGACGAACACCGATGGCCGCGCTGTCGGTCGGGGCCGGCCCCGGGCCCATGAGAGCGTCCGGCCGCGCGTCGCCGGCGCTCGGCCGGGCCACGCCCGAACCGGCGCACGGCGCACGGCGCACGGCGCACGGGAACCGTGATCGCACTCCCGGTCAGGCCGCAGGAACCGAAGCGGACCAGAACCGCCCGAACCGGCCTCGGACGCACGCACGGAAGCGGTCGAGCACGGCCCGGAAACGGGCCTCAGGCGTGCGGAAGGGCGCCCCCCGATCGGCGTCGCGTCCGGCCGGGACGGCCCGCGGACCCGCCCCGGCGGAGTCGGGCCCGTGCGGGCGGGACGAGCGGGTCGGTCAAGGGGTGTCGGACGGGGTGACCTGCTGGAGCAGGCCCCAGGTGAAGTCGGCGATGTGGCGGCGGGGCGGCCCGTCGGGAGCGCCCTCGGGGGCGTCGAAGGCCAGCCGCCAGCGCGAGGGCGCGGTCCCCTCCAGCGGGCGGGCCGGCGCGAAGGCCCGCGCTACGTCGTCGACGACGTACGACCACGGCACCAGTTCGGCCGCTGTGCGCGGGCGCGGAGCGGCCGCGTCGCCGCCTCCGCCCGCGCCGGTGCCGCCGACGGCGCCGTCGCGGACGAGCCATTCCTGCACGACGGCTCCCCCGGGGACGGTGACCACCTCGAAGCTCAGGCCCGGCCACAGGTCCACGGGCCAGCGGTGCGACCGGCAGACGAGGTCGCCGACCGCACGGTCGCCCACCGACGCGGCCGGGCCGAGGACGGCCGTGTGGCGCCGCGCCCCGCGCGGGGCGCGCGCGGCGTGGGCCATGGCCTGCCAGCGGCGGTTGGCCTCGCGCATCTCGGTCCGCGAGGAGCCGAGCGCGCGAACGGCGTCCTCGACCATCCCGGGCTGGAAGTCCGCCATCCGGCGGAGCAGCACGAGCTGGAACTCGCGCGGCCCCATCCCCTCCACCGGACCTCCTCCGCTGTCACCAGCGCAGCATCGCCGCCACGCCGCCGTCCTCGATGAGCGTGTCCGCCGGACCGGGCGGCAGCACGGTGACGTCGGCCCCGCTGTTGAGGCCGAGTTCGATCATCCGTTCGCCGAGATCGTGTTCGGGGACCATCTGCGCCGCCTCGGTGCCCGGCGGCGTCTCCCCCTGAGGGTAGTAGGCGCCGTCGGGTCCGCGGTGCCCGCTGAGATGCCGCTCACCGTCGAGGAAGAGATGGGACACCCGGCCCTCGCGGAAAGCCCCGAGGGTGTCGCTGAGGCCGACGGTGCCGTTCCCACCGGCGAGGGCGGTGGAGCGCACCTCGTCGGCGACGGCCTCGCACCGCTCCAGCCGCCGGGCGTGCAGCTCGGGCTGGACGATGGCGGCGATCTCCGGCACGGACTTGTGTTCCACCACGTGGTCGAGCATGACGATGTCGCGGTGGCCGCCGGCCGACTCCAAGCCCTTGCGGACGACGCTGAGCAGCCGCGCCTCACCGGTGATCGCGATGGTCTCCCAGCCCTCCCTGTCGGCGATGGCGCGGATGCGCGGCCGGACGGAGCCGAAGAACCGGAGCAGGTGCTCGTCGATACTGCGCCCGAAGCGGTCCTCCCCGCTGTAGGCGCGGGCGGCGGACGCCGGGCCCGACCCGCCCGCGGCCATCGACCGGCGGGAAGGGCGCCAGTCCTCGTTCTCCATCTCGAACCCGAAACGGGTGAGCTCGTGGGACACCCCGAAGCGCAGGTCGATCACGCGGACGCCGTCGCGCGAGACGGCGATGACGCCCGCGGGTCCGTCGGTGGTCAGTGCCGCGGCCAGCGGCCGCAGGTAGGGCCGGCTCTCCAGGTGCGCGCAGTCCTCCAGCGGCATCTGGACGGCGAGCGTGCGCACGTCGTCGCCGTTGACGGGGGCGAACAGGGCGCGGCCCAGCCCTGACGTGGCGACGTCGAGCATGCTGTCGATTTCGGGGCCGAGCCGGTCCAGGCGGTGCAGAACGGCGTTCTTGCGCTCCCTGTCGCCGTCCTCGGCGGCCTGGTCGCGCAGCGCGTCGATGGCTTGGGCGACCTGGAGGCGCCAGGCCGGGGAGGCCGACGTGTCCCGCGGGTCGGCGGTCGCGTAGACCGATAGGACGCCCATGTCGTCCGTCATGCCCGCGAGGTCCCGCAGCGACGTGTGATCGAGGATCATGATCATCCCGCCCATCGTCGAGTGCTTCTCCCGGGGGACCGGGAGGTGTTCTCTCATTCCTCTCTAACAGCACACCAGGAACAGGATCAATGGCCGGGCGGCATCGGACCACGGCCGGACCAAGAAGCGGGATCCGGCGGATCAGGAGCGCCGATGGCGGGGGTCCGCGGTGTGACAAGCGCGCCCGGCATCAGGACAATGCTTCGATGACCCGGACGCAGAAGGTGGAGCAGCGACAGTGACGATCTCTATCGACCAGCGGATCGCCGAGGAACTCGGGGTGCGCGAGCAGCAGGTGGCCGCGGCCGTCGGGCTGCTCGACGAGGGGGCGACGGTGCCGTTCATCGCCCGCTACCGCAAGGAGGTGACCGGTACCCTCGACGACGCCCAGCTGCGGACGCTGGAGGAGCGCCTGCGCTACCTGCGCGAACTGGAGGAGCGCCGTACGGCGGTCCTGGAGTCGATCCGCTCGCAGGGCAAGCTCGACGACGCCCTCGAAGCGCGGATCAACGCGGCCGATTCCAAGGCCCGGCTGGAGGACATCTACCTGCCCTTCAAGCCCAAGCGCCGGACCAAGGCGCAGATCGCGCGGGAGGCCGGCCTCGAACCGCTGGCCGACCTGCTGCTGTCGGACCCGGCGCAGGACCCGCAGGCGAGCGCCGCGGCCTACGCCGACCCCGAGAAGGGCGTGGCCGACGCCGCCGCGGCCCTGGAGGGCGCCCGCTCGATCCTGGTCGAGCGCTTCACCGAGGACGCCGACCTGGTCGGCGGGTTGCGGGAGCGCATGTGGGGCCAGGGCCGGCTGGTGTCGCACGTCCGCGAGGGGCGCGAGGAGGCGGGCGCGAAGTTCGCCGATTACTTCGACTTCACCGAGCCCTTCACCCGGCTCCCCTCCCACCGCGTCCTCGCGCTGTTCCGCGGTGAGAAGGAGGAGGCGCTGTCGCTCACGCTGGAGCCCGAGGAGCCCGCCGAACCCGGCACCGAACCCGCCGGCCCCACCGCCTATGAGCGCGACATCGCCCGGCACTTCGGCATCGCCGACCGGGGCCGCCCGGCCGACCGCTGGCTGCTCGACACCGTGCGGTGGGCCTGGCGCACGCGGGTCTCGGTCCGCCTCGACATCGATCTGCGCATGCGGCTGTGGCAGCAGGCGGAGGACGACGGCGTGGGGGTGTTCGCCGCGAACCTGCGCGACCTGCTCCTCGCCGCGCCCGCCGGCGCCCGCCCGACGCTCGGCCTGGACCCGGGGCTGCGCACCGGCGTGAAGGTGGCCGTGGTCGACGGAACCGGCAAGGTGGTGGCCACCGAGACCGTGTACCCGCACGCGCCCGCGCGGCGCTGGGACCAGGCGCTGGCCACGCTGGGCCGGCTGGCGCGCGAGCACGCCGTCGAGCTCATCGCGATCGGCAACGGCACCGCCTCCCGCGAGACCGACAAGCTCGCCGGCGAGCTGGTGCGCCGGCACCCCGACCTGAAGCTGACCAAGGTCATGGTGTCCGAGGCGGGTGCGTCGGTGTACTCGGCGTCGGCCTACGCCTCGCAGGAGTTCCCGGATCTGGACGTGTCCCTGCGGGGGGCGGTGTCCATCGCGCGCCGGCTCCAGGACCCCTTGGCCGAGCTGGTGAAGATCGACCCGAAGTCGATCGGGGTCGGCCAGTACCAGCACGACATCTCCGAGACCAAGCTGTCGCGGTCGCTGGACACCGTGGTCGAGGACTGTGTGAACGCGGTGGGGGTCGACCTCAACACCGCCTCGGTCCCGCTGCTGACCCGGGTCTCGGGGATCAGCTCCGGGCTGGCCGAGAACATCGTCGGGCACCGGGACTCCAACGGCCCGTTCCGCTCCCGCCGCGCGCTCAAGGAGGTGCCGCGGCTGGGGCCCAAGGCGTTCGAGCAGTGCGCCGGGTTCCTGCGCATCCCCAACGGCGACGACCCGCTCGACGCGTCCAGCGTGCACCCGGAGTCCTACCCGGTGGTGCGGCGCATCCTCGGCACCGTCGGGACCGACGTCGGATCGGCGATCGGCAACGGCGCCGTGCTGCGGGGGCTGCGGCCGACCGACTTCGTCGACGACACCGTGGGCCTGCCCACCATCACCGACATCCTCGCCGAGCTGGAGAAGCCGGGCCGCGACCCGCGCCCGGCCTTCACCACCGCCTCGTTCAAGGAGGGCGTGGAGACGCTCAACGACCTGGAGACGGGGATGCTGCTGGAGGGCGTGATCACCAACGTCGCGGCCTTCGGCGCCTTCGTGGACGTGGGCGTGCACCAAGACGGCCTGGTGCACGTCTCGGCGATGTCCAAGAACTTCGTGAAGGACCCCCGGGACGTGGTCAAGCCCGGGGACATCGTGCGGGTGAAGGTGATGGACGTCGACACCGCCCGCAAGCGCATCTCGCTGAGCATGCGCCTGGACGACGAGCCCGAGCCCGGGCGCGGCGGCCAGGACGACGGCGCGCAGCAGGGCGCCCGGCGCAACGAACGGGGCGACCGGGGCGACCGGGGCGACCGCGGGGGACGCGGCGGCCGGGACCGGCGCGGGCGGGGTGACGACCGCAACGGGCGCGGCGCCGCGCCCGCCGGAGGCGCGATGGCCGACGCCCTGCGCCGCGCCGGGCTGGACAAGGGCCCCCGCTGAGCGGTCCCCGTGCGGCCGGCCGCCCTCCCGCGCGGGAGGGCGGCCGCGGCCCCGGCCTCGGGGCCGGGACCGGGGCCGCGGGTGAGTACGCGTACTCAGGCGGGGCCGGATTCTCCGCGGTCCAATAGGGGTAGCGGATCCCCGATCGGCAGGAAGAGGCGATGACCGATGGAGGAGCGGAGTGGAGCGCGTGACGGCGCGCTGCGCGGGCTGGTGGAGCAGGGGGTGCTGTCGGCCGAACAGGCGGCGGCGGTGCGCGAGGCGCTGATCGCCGCCGAGCCCCGCCCGATCGGCGTCCGCTGGGCCGAGATCGTGGGCTACCTCGGCGGCGGGCTGGTCCTGGCCGGGGTGTTCGCCCTGGTCGCCACGGCCTGGACGGACCTGGACCGGCCGGCCCAGGTGCTGCTGCTGTCGCTGATCGCGCTGGTGGCGGCCGCCGTCGGCGTGCTGATGGCGGGCGGCCCGCGGGCCCTGCTAGGGCGGATCGGCCCTCCCGTTCCGCGGGAGCGGAAGCCGGACGACACCGGTGGCGGGCCGCCGCGTTCCCCGGCCGCGCCCGGCGCCCCGGCCGGCCCGCAACCGCACCCCCGCCCCGGCTCGGGAGCCCCCGCTCAGCCGGTGAGCGGGCCGGACGACGCCGGCCCGGCCCCGCGCGGCCCTCTCCGGGGCACGCGGGTCCGCCGGGTCGCCACGGTGCGGCGGCGGATCGCCGGGATGCTGTTCTCACTGGCCGCCGCCGCCACGGCGCTGGCCGTGGGCGTGGGGATCGAGCCCGACTCCCCGATGCTGCCCGGGGTGGCCGGGCTGGCCGTGGCGGCGGCCGGTTACGCGCTGCTTCCCTCGGCCGTGGGCCTGGTGGCGGCGTGGGTGCTGAGCTGGATCGCGGTGGGCGGCTTCGTGTCCGATGTCCTGTCCCCCACCGACTCCGACACCGGGGTGGTGCTGGGGCTGGGCCTGATCGCCCTGGGTGTGGTGTGGGCCGTTCTGGCCGCGGCCGGCGTGCTCGACCATCGGCGGCTGGGGCTGGGCCTGGCGGCCGGGGTGGCCTTGGCCGGCGCGCAGTTCCCCTTGTCGTGGGGCGGGCAGCCGCAGTGGGCCTATGGGCTGACCCTGCTGCTGGCCGCCGCCTGCCTGGTCTGCTACCGGTGGGAGCGGGCGGGGGTGCTGCTGGTCTTCGGCGTCGTCGGGGTCACGATCGCGGTGCCGGAGATGGTGTGGGACCTCACCAACGGCGCCATCGCGGTGTCCGCGGTGCTGCTGCTGGCGGGGACGGTCCTGCTGGCGGCGAGCTGGGTCGGGATCCGGCTGCACCGCGCCCCGGGCACGGACGCCGCCGCGGTCCCCGGGGCCGATCCGCTCTGACCGCGGGTGCCCCGCCGGGCGGGGCGCCCGCCCGGCGGCGGCACGGGCCCCGTCCCCGGGGTCAGGCCGCCGCCCGGTGTCCCGCCCGCAGCGGCGCGCCGACGCGGTGCATGTGGGTCAGCGCCTCGACGTGGGAGCGGACGAACCCGGTCTCGTGGTAGGGCACTCCGATCTCGGCGCAGTAGTCGCGCACGATCGGCTGGGCCCGGCGCAGGTGGACCGAGGGCATGTTGGGGAAGAGGTGGTGCTCGATCTGGTAGTTCAGGCCGCCCAGAGCGACGTCCATGAAGGCCCCGCCCTTCACGTTGCGGGAGGTCAGCACCTGCTTGCGGAGGAAGTCGAGGTCGTCCTCGGCCGTGACGGTCGGCATCCCCTTGTGGTTGGGGGCGAAGATGTTGCCCAGGTAGACCCCGAAGAGGGCCTGGTGCACGACGAGGAACGCCACCGCCTTGCCGGGGGACAGCACCAGGAACAGCACGGCGAGGTAGGCCGCGAAGTGGGTGAAGAGCAGTACCCCTTCGAGCACGCGGTGCTTCATCCACGGCTTGAACAGTGCCAGGACGCTCTGCACGTGCAGGTTCATGCCTTCGAGGGTGAGCAGCGGGTAGAAGAGGAACGCCTGCCAGCGGCCCAGCACGGTGGCGATGCCCTTGGCGTTGTGCGCCTGGTCCTCCGACCACACCAGCAGGTCGGGGGCGACGTCGGGGTCGAGTTCCTCGTGGTTGGGGTTGGCGTGGTGGCGGGTGTGCTTGTCCTGCCACCAGCCGTAGCCCATGCCGATCCCGAGGTTGCCGACGAGCCGTCCGATGGTCTCGCTGGGGCGGCGGGTGCGGAAGATCTGGCGGTGGGCGAGGTCGTGGGCGATGAGGGCGACCTGGCCGAAGAGGACCGCGAGGAAGACCGCAACGCCCATCTGCCACCAGGAGTCGCCGATGAGGGCGAACGCGGTCCAGCCGCCCGCGAAGAGCAGGCCGAGCAGGCTCAGCCGCACGGTGTAGTAGCCGGGGCGGCGCCGCATCAGGCCCGCCTCGCTGATCCGCTGCGCGAGCCGCGAGAAGTCGCTGCCCCGTCGCGCCCCGGCCGGGCGCCCGGCGCGGGCGCCCGTGGCCGCCCGGCCCCCTCTTTCGGTTCCGGTGGCGTCCCCACTGGAATTCACGCTGGTCGCGGCCATGCCCCGCCCTCCCGATCACACCGCCCGCCGGGGCCATCCCGGCGGGACCATGCGGGACCGGATCGGCCGGCCGTCGTCCACACTACACGCAGTAATCACCCTAAAAGGTAATATTTCGGACACCGTCCGCGACTACCGCCGCGGCCCGCCAGCACAAGGTAGGACGGGTTCCGCGGCGGAGCCATAGCGCGGACCCTCCCGCACACGGTGGTGCGGACACCCCCGTAAGGGGTGTAGGGGGCGCGACCCGCGAGGTCAGCCGCCGTACTCGGCGCGGATGCGGTCGGCGAAGCGGGCGAACTCCGCTCCGTGCAGGAACGCCGACGTCATCGTGCCCGGATCGGCGACGCCCTGGCCCGCGATGTCGAACGCCGTGCCGTGGTCGACCGAGGTGCGCAGGATCGGCAGCCCCACGGTCACCGAGATCGTACCGTCGAAGTCGAAGGTCTTCGCCGCGATGTGCCCCTGGTCGTGGTACTGCGACAGCACGCCGTCGTAGCGGTCCTGGAGGAGCTGGTGGAACACCGAGTCGGCGGGCACCGGCCCGGTGACGTCGGCGCCGGTCGCGCGCGCCCGCTCGACCGCGGGCGCCAGGTGCTCGATCTCCTCGTCGCCGAAGGCGCCGTTCTCACCGCCGTGGGGGTTGATGGCGGCGACCGCCAGGCGGGGGCTGTCGTGGCCGAACACGCGCAGGGCGGTCAGCGCCTCCTCGATGCAGGCCACCTGCTGGTCGGCGCTCACCTGGTCCAGGGCGCGGCGCAGCGACACGTGCCGGGTCGCGAAGAAGATCTTCTTGCCGCGCACCACGAACATGGTGTTCTGCCGGGTGACCCCGGTCAGCGCGCCCAGCATCTCGGTGTGGCCCAGGTGCTCGCTGCCCGCCGCCCAGATGGCCTCCTTGTTGATGGGGCCGGTGACGATCCCGGCCACGTGCCGGTCCATCGCCGCGCGCGTGGCGACCTCGATGGCGCGGACCGCTGCCGCCCCCGCTCGGGCGTCGACCCTCCCCCACGGCAGTTCGGCCTCGCCCAGTTCCCGGATGTCGAAGCAGTCGATCACGCCGTCCTGCTCGGCCGGCAGGTCCCAGCCGTCCACGGCGCGGACGCGCACGTCCAGGCCGCACACCCCGGCGGCGCGGCGCAGCACGGCGGGGTCGGCGACGACCACCCCGCGCGCGGGCGCCCCGGCGCCCACCTCGGCGAGGGTGCGCACGGTGATCTCGGGGCCGATGCCGACCGGGTCACCCACGGTGACGGCCAGGGTCGGGCGTTCAGTCATGGCGGTGTTCCTCCATAGGGTCGGGGCGGCGGCGGGCCCGGCCGTGTGCCGGGGACCGGCCGCCGCCTGGAGCGGGCCGCGCGTCAGGGGCGGGCCCGCGTACTCGTGGCGGGGACGTGCTCGGAGACCTCGGCCGACAGCGTCCGGGTGCGCGCGTGCACCGCGCGCCGGAGCTTGCCGAGGCAGTCCAGGAGGGTGGTGTCGTCGCCGATCAGCCCGCCCTTGGTCACGACGGGAATGCCGTCGAGCGGGCCGCCGACGAGCCGGCCGTGCACGGCGAGCGGGACCACTTCGCCGCCCACCTCGAACGCCCGGGCTCCCAGGGCGTCGAGCACCGCGGAGGTGACGTCGCCGCCGCTGGTGTAGAGGCCGCTGGGCGGCGCCACGCCTGCGCTCTGAGCGCCGTGCACGACGCCGGCGACCAGGTCGGCCAGCAGACCGGGCAGCCGCCTGCGGTCGGCGTCGGGCAGCTGCACGACGTCGCGGGCGGAGGTGGCGGTGCGCACGACGACGACCTCGGGGAAGACCGCCGTGTCCAGGTGCCGGGCGAGGTCGTCCGCCAGCCCCGCGAGGTGGCCGGGATCACCGGCGGCGAAGCGGGCGGCGTCGACGTCGACGAAGCGGACCGGTCCGGTGCGGGCCACCGCGTCGAGCTGGCGCCGGGTGAGTTCGGTGGCGCTGCCCACGACGGCCAGCAGGGGTCCGGCCGCCTCCGCGCGGCCGCGCAGGCGCAGCGCGTCGGCGAGCAGCGCCCCGGCCGGGCCCGGGTCGACGGCGACCCAGACGGTGCCGTCGCGGCGGTGGACCTCGGCGGCGGCCGCCGCGATGTCGGACAGGTGCTGCTCGGTGAGCGCGTCGCAGAGCACGACCGGCTCGTCGCCGGCGGCCAGGGCGTCGGCGAGCATGTCCTGGGTGACCCGCCGGATCGGCACGTGCCGGACCGCCAGGTCGCTCTGGCGGGCGACGATGTCGGCGACGACGCTGGTGACCATCGGGCGCAGCGGGTCGACCGCCGCCTCGGTGCGCTCCAGCGGGACGCCGTCGAGGAGCTGCACACCGTCGACCGTGACGCGCCCCGAGGCGGGGAACGCCGGCGCGAACAGCGCCCGCACCCGGACGGCGGGGTCGGTGCGCTCGCGCACCGACCGCCACGCGGCCTCCAGCTCCGCCCCGATGTTGCCGCGCAGCGTGGTGTCGGTGCGCTTGACCACCAGGCCCACGGGCCAGGCCGCCTCGATGACGTCGGCGACGAGGTCGGCGGCCTGGCCGGCCGGCAGGTGGCGGCTGTCCAGGTTGGCGACGACGACGTCGTAGTCCCGGGACGCCGGGTGGACGTGCTCGGGCGCCACTGTGGCGACCCGCATCCCCGAGCGCGCGAACCGGGCGCCGGTGGCGTTGGCGCCGGTGAGGTCGTCGGCGACGACGAGTACCTGGGCCACGGTGGCCTCCTATCCCAGGATCAGTGCGGCCACACCCAGCAGCGGCAGGCTGGACAGCCAGAGCAGGGTGGTCATGCCGCTCCACATCTTCATCGCCGCGCCGCCGGACAGGCCGGTGAACCGCGTGACGACCCAGAAGTAGGAGTCGCTGACGTAGGAGAAGACGATCGATCCGGAGCACGCCGAGAGCACGGCCAGGACGGGGTCGACGCCGGCGGCCGCCATGACGGGGGCGCTCAGCGTGGCCGAGGTGATGATCGCGACCGTCCCCGACCCCTGGGCGACGCGGACGAAGCTGGCGATCACGAACGGCATGAGGAACATCGGCACCGGCCAGCCGGCCACCGCGTCGGCGAGCGCGTCACCCACGCCGGACTGGCGCAGCACCTCGCCGAACGCGCCGCCGGCGCCGGTGATGAACACGATCGACCCGGCGGAGGCGGCGGCCGCCGACAGCCAGCCCAGCACGGTCGTGCGGGGGGTGTTGCGCGGCGGCAGCAGGTAGACCGCGACCGCGAGGCCGATCAGCAGGGCGATCGCCGGGTTGCCGACGAACGCGAAGACCTCGGCCGCGCGGGTGCCCGCGAGGGCTGCACCTGTGGCGGTGTTGCCGATGATCAGGACGAGCGGGATGAGCAGGGGGATGCTCGCCCGAAGGGCGCCGATGGGCGGGGTCGCGGGCTCCTCGGAGATGTCGCGGCCGTCCTTGGTCCGGCGCAGCGCGGTGCCGGTCCCGGTGGAGCCGGTGGGAGCGGAGCCGGCCTCGCCGCGGTCGGCCCCGCCGGCGGGCTCGCCCTCGGCGGGCAGGGCGTCACCGGTGGGAGCGGACTCCAGGTGGGGGTCCAGGCGGGGGCCGATGAAGCGCGCGTAGGCCACCACGACCGGGATCAGCGGGATGCTGAACAGCGCGCCGGCGAGGATCACCGCGCCGAGGTCGGCGCCGAACTCCTGGGCGGCGGCCAGCGGTCCGGGGGTGGGCGGGATCATGTGGTGGGTGACCGCCAAGCCCCCGGCGAGTGCCAGGCTGAGCGTGACGAGCGACCTGCCGTAGCGCCGGGCGAGCGAACGGGCCAGCGGGTGCAGGATGACGAACCCGGAGTCGCAGAACACCGGCACCGACACCACGGCACCGGTCATGCTCATGGCGACGTCCTCGCGCCCCTTCCCCGCCAGGCGGACGAACAGCTTGGCCAGCGCGTCGGCGGCGCCGCTCTCCTCCAGGACCTTGCCGATCATCACGCCCAGGGCGATGACGATGCCGATCCCGGCCAGCGTGTTACCGAAGCCGGTGGTGATGTGGCCGATGAGCTCGGCGACGGGCACCCCGGCGATCGCGCCGGTCACCAGCGCGCCGGCGAGCAGGCCGACGAACGCGTCCAGCCGCGTCCAGAGGATGATCGCGACGACCGCCGCGACGCCGAGGACCAGCGCCAACAGCATCAATTCCATGGTGTGCCCCTTTCCTGGGGTCGGTCCGCCGCCCCGGCGGCACCGGGGGACCCGGTGGCGGGGACGACATGGGGGATGCACCCCGGGTCGGCGTCGAGGGCGCCGCGGGCGTCCTCGGGGAGGCCGTCGTCGGTGACCAGCTCGTGCGGGCCGGGGACGACGGCCCAGTGCGCGAACTCCGTGCGGCCGACCTTGGAGGAGTCGGCGACCACGACGGTGCGCCGGGCGCTGCGCATCTGCAGCTCCTTGACCGCGGCGAGTTCGGGGCCGGGGCAGTTGACGCCGCGCCCGGGGACGTAGCCGTCGGCGCCGATGAAGGCGATGTCGGCCGTGATCCGGTCCAGGACGCCGCGTGCGTAGTCGCCCACCATGGAGCCGCGGCGCCGGCGCACCCGGCCGCCGACGACGATCAGCTCGATCCCCTCGGCGTCGTGCAGCGCCGTCATGGGGCCCAGACCGGTGGTGACCACGGTGGGTCCGGAGCGGCCGGCGAGCCGCTCGGCGATGAAGGTGGTGGTGCTCCCGGCGTCGAGGAGCACGACGTCGTCGTCGCGGACGAGTCCGGCGGCGAACGCCGCGATCTGCCGCTTCGGCTGGGCGTTGCGCAGGCTCTTCTGCGTCCAGGACAGCTCGGTCCCGGTGATCGCCGGGACGGCGCCGCCGTGGGTGCGCACCACCTTGCCGGCCTGTTCGAGTTCGGTCAGGCCGCGGCGGACGGTGGAGGGGCTGATGCCGAGCGCCTGGGCGAGGTCTTCGACCCGCTGCACGCCGTCGGTCACGGCGTCCAGCAGCTGCTGGTGGCGCACCTGACCACCCCTTTGCTCATTTCGGGCAGGTAAACGACTTCACCATGACTGAAATGAGCATATTTGGCAAGCAGGAGACGAAAACGTGACCAAAACACGCAAGGAAAGGGTTGATGTGCAGCGCGTCACAGGCACGCGAGAACCGCCGCCGTCCCCCCGCGTGCGTCGCGGCGTGCGCTACGGCGGGCGGCCGGGGGCGGCCCGCACGCGCGACGACCGGGAAGGCGGGCGTAGACGCATCCGCGGCTCGGCCTCAGGACCGTGGGAAGGCACCGCCCTGCCGCGTCGCGGCTCGCGAAGGACCGCAGGCACGGGAACGACGCGGGCCGACGGCATCGGTGCGAACGGGCGCCGGACGCGCCTTCCCGGTGATAGGGCGGTGGTCGCGGTGAACCGGCCGTACGCGCACCGGGTGCGGCCGCGGCGACGCGCGAAGGCGCGGCCCGGCCGTGGGCCACCGCCGGGCCGGTGCCGGCCGGCGGCACGCGGCACGCGGCCGGTGGCACGCCGCTCCGCCCCTATCCGGGGTTCAGGGCCGTCCCGCACCGCCGGCGGGGATACGCACCCCCGGCCGTGGACGGGTACCGCCTACCGCCCGGGAACCCCCCGGGCACGGGGGGATGCGAGCCCGCCCCCGAGCCGGTCGGCGTGCCGCCCTCGGTCACCGCTGCGCCGGCAGCGGGGACGGGACCTCTCCCGCCTCCTCCGTGGCCGGCCGCTCCGCGCCGTCGTAGGACAGCCCGGCCCCATAGGGGTACAGCCCCTCCTGGCCGTCGCCCTCGTTGATGGGCTGCTGGTCGGAGGTCCGCATCCAGGTGACCGGCAGCCGGCCGGTGGGCGCGCTGCGGCCGAAGAGGACGTCGGCGACCCCCGCGCCCTCGGATCCCGGCAGCCACGCCGCGACCAGCCCGTTCCAGTCGCCGACCTCGTCGGCGATCTCCAGGGGCCGGCCCGACACCATCACCACGACCACGGGCACGCCCGAATCGGCGAGGCGGGTCAGCGTGGCGCGGTCCTCGTCGTCCAGGACGAGGCCGTCGGGGCGGTCGCCCTCGTACTCCGCGTAGGGCGTCTCCCCCACCACGGCGATGGCTGCCCGGAAGGAGTCGTCGATCCCCCGGCCCTCGCGGTCGTGGACGATCTCCGTCCCCTGCGCCACCTCGCGGATGCCGTCGAGAATGGTGGTCCCGTCGGTGGTCTCGCCGCTGCTCCCCTGCCAGGAGATCGTCCACCCGCCGCTCTGGTTGCCGATGTCGTCGGCGTTCTTGCCCGCGACCATGACCTTGCCGCCCTCGGGGGCGAGCGGGAGGACGCCGTCGTTCTCCAGCAGCACCTGCGACGCGCGCACCGCCTCGCGCGCGAGCTCGCGGTGGGCGTCGCCGCCGACCTGCGCCAGCAGGTCGCGGTCGGCATAGGGCGCCTCGAACAGGCCCAGTTCGAACTTCTTGGTCAGGATGCGCCGCACCGCGTCGTCCACGCGCTCCCGGGGGACCCGGCCCGCCTCCACCTCCACGCGCAGATCGGAGATGAACCGCGCGTGGTTCTTGGACAGCATGATCATGTCGATGCCGGCGTTGACCCCGGTGCGGACCTCCTCCGGGGTGAAATCGCGGTTGCCGGAGATGCGCCCCACTCCGTCGTAGTCGGAGACCACGATGCCGGTGAAGCCCAGTTCCTCCTTCAGCACATCGGTGATCAGGTACCGGTCGGCGTGCGCCTTCGTGCCGTTCCAGCTGCTGTAGGAGATCATGACCGAGCCGACGCCGCGCTCGACCGCCGCGCGGAAGGGCGGCAGGTGGACCGCGCGCAGCTCCTCCTCGTCGACCACGGCGTCGCCGCGGTCGCGGCCCTCCTCGGTGGCGCCGTCGCCGAGGTAGTGCTTCGCCGTGGCAAGGACCGAGGTGGGCGAATCGCCGAGGGTCTCCCCCTGGAACCCGGTGACGGCGCTGGTCAGCTGCGAGGGCAGGTCCGGTGTCTCACCGAAGGACTCATAGGTCCGCCCCCAGCGGTCGTCGCGGGCCACGCACACGCACGGGGCGAAGGTCCAGTCGATCCCGGTCGCGGCGATCTCCACGCCCGTGGCCTCCGCGACCCGCCGGACCAGCTCGGGGTCGCCCGCCGCGCCAAGGCCGATGTTGTGGGGGAAGATCGTGGCGCCGCGGACGTTGTTGTGCCCGTGCACCGCGTCGACCCCGTAGAGGATGGGGATGCCCAGCGGCGTCTCCACCGCCGCCCGCTGGTACCCGTCGTACATGTCCGCCCACGCCTCGGGCGAGTTGGTATCGGGGGTCGATCCGCCCGCGCTGAGGACGGCGCCGAGTCTGTGGTCGCCCACCGCGCCGGCGTCGGCGGCGCCCCGCTCGATCTGCACCATCTGGCCGATCTTGTCATTCAGGCTCATGCGCGACATGAGGTCGTCGACCCGCTCGTCGACCGCGCGCAGGGAGTCGCGGTAGATCGGGGCGGCCTCCTCGGCGTGGACGGGGGTGGACCCGAGCACCAGGAGGGCGGCGGCGCCGGCCGCGGCCATCGGGGTGGTGCGGCGATAGCGCAGGACACTCGACGACGGCGGCATCGGTTCTCCTCAAATGGGACGGGGTCAGGGTTCCCAACCCACCCCACGATGGGCGAACGCCGGGCCCGAGGCAAGGACGCCACGCTGCCGCGCCGAGGATCCACGAATCGTATTATCACTGCTCATCCACGGTGGAGACGGGCCAAGCGGTGCAGGACGGCCGCGGCGATGCCCTCGGCGTCGAGCCCGTAGCCGCTCAGCAACCGGTCGCGCGCGCCCTGCGGGAGGAACCGCGGCGGCAGGCCCAGGGCGGCCACCCTCGTGTGCGCGCCCTCGTCGGCCAGGGCCTGGGAGAGGCGCGCGCCCAGGGCGCCGGTCGACGTGGTGTCCTCCACCGCCAGGACCAGCCGGTGCGCGCGGGCCAGGGCGAGCAGCGCGGGGTCCAGCGGCGCGATCCACCGCGGGTCCGCGACCGTGGCCGGGACGCCGGCGGCGGCGAGTTCGTCGGCGGCGCCCAGGCACGCGCCGGCCATCGGGCCGACGGCCACCAGCAGCACCCGGGCCCCGGTCTCCTCGCGCAGCAGGTCGCACCGGCCCGTCCGGCGCAGGGCGGGGATGTCGAGGGCGGCCCCCGCCTTCGGGTAGCGCAGCGCGGTCGGGCCGTCGACGACCGCCACCGCCTCGCGCAGCAGTTCGCGCAGGCGGGCGCGGTCGCGAGGGGCGGCCAGCCGCAGACCGGGCACCACGGGCAGGATCGAGGCGTCCCACACGCCGTGGTGGCTGGGGCCGTCGGGCCCGGTGATCCCCGCGCGGTCCAGGACGAAGGTGACGGGCAGCCGGTGCAGCGCGACGTCCATGAGCACCTGGTCGAGCGCCCGGTTGAGGAAGGTCGCGTAGATCGCCACCACGGGGTGCAGGCCGCCCAGTGCCAGGCCGGCCGCGGAGCCGACCGCGTGCTGCTCGGCGATGCCGACGTCGAACACCCGTCCGGGGAAGCGCCGGGCGAACGGGCCGAGCCCCGCGGGACCGGTCATGGCCGCGCCCAGGCACACGATGTCGTCGCGCTCGGCGCCGATCGCGGCGATCTCCTCGGCGAACACCGAGGTCCAGGTCGGTTCCGCGGACCCGGCGGGTCCGGCGGGGGCCGCCGGGCGGCCGGCGGCGGAGCCGGCCCGGACGGTGTGCATGTGGTCGTCGAGGTCGAGTTCGGCGGGCGGGTGGCCGTTGCCCTTCCGGGTGACGCAGTGGACGACCACCGGGCGCGCCAGCTCCAGCGCCGCGTGCAGGGCCTCCTCCGTCGCCGCGATGTCGTGGCCGTCGACGGGCCCGATGTAGGCCAGCCCGAAGTCGGTGAACACGTTCGCCCTGGCGGCGCCCGGCCCGCTCGGGCGGCGCGCCCGCAGGTCGGCGAGGTGCCGGGCGATGCCGCCGACGGTGGGCGCGTAGGAGCGCCCATTGTCGTTGAGCACGACGACCACCGGGCGCTCCGGCGCCGCTCCGATGTTGTTGACCGCCTCCCAGCTCATCCCGCCGGTGAGGGCGCCGTCGCCGACGACCGCCACGACGCGGCCGCCGTGGTCCCGCAGTGCGGCGGCCTTGGCCAGGCCGTCGGCGTAGGACAGGGCGGTGGAGGCGTGGGAGTTCTCCATGAGGTCGTGCGGCGACTCCGAACGGCTGGGGTACCCGGACAGCCCGCCGCTCCGCCGCAGGGTGGCGAACCCCTCGCGGCGACCGGTGAGGAGCTTGTGCACATAGGTCTGGTGTCCGGTGTCGAAGACCAGGGTGTCGGCGGGCGAGTCGACGGCGCGGTGCAGGGCGATGGTCAGCTCGACGACACCGAGGTTGGGGCCGAGGTGCCCGCCGGTGCGGGAGACCGTGTCGACGAGGAAGCCGCGGATCTCGTCGGCGAGCAGGCCGAGTTCCGGCGGCGACATGGCCCGCAGGTCGGCGGGGCCGGCGATGCCGTCGAGCAGCCGGGTGGCGGGGGCCGCCCCTTCGGAGGTCGCGGTCATGCCGGTCTCACCGATCTGGCGGCGGGGGCGCGGCGGACGGTTCCGCGGGCGGTCCCGCGCCCGGCCGCCGCGTCCGGGCGGGCGGCGCCGGGGCGGGTCGCCGGAGGTCCGGGCGCGGGGGCGGGCGGCGGGATATCGATCGGCTCGGTGTCGATCATGGGTGGGGGTCTCCGGGGGTCGTTCCGGTCCGCGGCCGTCTCAGGCGGCGGCGCGGTGGTCGCGTTGTCAGTGGTCGCGGCGGGTCGCCAGCCGGGCCAGCTCCGCCAGTTCGGCCTCGGTCCGGCGCGGCGGGCCGGCCGCCCGCAGCTCCTCCAGCGCCGTCGCGAGCAGCGTGTCGGCCTGGGTTTCGGCCCAGTCCCGGCCGCCGGCCGCCTCGACCAGGTCGGCGGCGCGCGCGACCTCGTCCTCGGTGGGTTCGGGGCCGCCGTGGTAGAGGCGGGCCAGCTCCTCGGCGGCGGGCGTGCCCGCGGCGAGCGCCGCCACGACCGGCAGGGACTTCTTGCGGTTGCGCAGGTCGGAATGGACCGGCTTGCCGGTCGTCTCGGGGTCGCCCCAGATGCCCAGCAGGTCGTCCACGATCTGGAAGGCCAGCCCCATGCTCTTGCCGAACGCCCCCAGGTGCGCGACCTGCACCGAGTCGCCGCCGCCGAAGGAGGCGCCGAGCGCGCACGCGCACTCCAGCAGCGCCCCGGTCTTGGCCTCGGCCATGTCGCGCCACTCGGCCATGCCCACCTGGGGCCGGGCCTCGAAGGACATGTCGGCGCTCTGCCCCTCGACCAGCCGCTGCACGGCGGCGCTGAGCCGCCGGGCGCCGTCCTGGGCGGCCGGGTGGCCGCTGGCGGCGATGACGTCGAAGGCCAGCGCCAGCAGGGCGTCGCCGGTCAGGATGGCGCCGCCCACGCCGAACACGCTCCACGCGGTGCGCCGGTGGCGCCGGGTGGCGTCGCCGTCCATGACGTCGTCGTGCAGCAGGGAGAAGTTGTGCACGAGCTCCACGGCGACGGCGGCCGGCATGGCGCGTTCGACGCGTCCTCCCGCGGCCTCGGCCGCCAGCAGGACCAGGGCCGGCCGGATCGCCTTGCCGCTGCCGGCGTCGGTGGGCACACCGTTCTCGTCGCGCCAGCCGAAATGGTAGGCGGCGATGCGCCGCGACGGCTCCGGGAGCGTGTCGACGGCCGCGCGCAGCGCGGGACCGACCGCGCGCCGGGTTCCGGCGAGTACCTCGGCCGCCGACCGGCCTCCGGTCGCCTCCTCGATCGTCTCCATGCGGTCGATCCCCTCTCGTTGGTCCGGTCTCAGCGGCCGATCTCGACGTTCTCCAGGACCCCCAGCGCGTCCGGCACCAGCACCGCCGCGGAGTAGTAGGTACTGACGAGGTAGGAAATGACCGCTTTCTCATTGATGCCCAGGAAGCGCACGGACAGCCCCGGGCGGTACTCATCGGGGATGCCGGTCTGGTGCAGGCCGACCACGCCCGCGTCGTCCTCACCGGTGCGCATGGCGATGATCGAGGTGGTCCCGGCCCTGCTGATCGGGATCTTGTCGCAGGGGAGGACGGGGATCCCGCGCCAGGCGGTGACCGCCGCGCCCTCGACGGTGGCGAGGCCGGGCTCGATCCCGCGCGCGGTGCACGCGCGGCCGAACGCCGCCACCGCGCGGGGGTGGGCGAGGACGTAGCGGGTCTTGCGCCGGCGGGAGATCAGTTCGTCGAGGTCGTCGGGGGTGGGCGGGCCGGTCCGGGTCGAGATCCGCTGGTTCGGGTCCGCGTTGTGCAACAACCCGAAATCACGGTTGTTCACCAACTCGCTCTCCTGGCGCTCCCGCAGCGCCTCGATCGTCAGCCGCAACTGCTGCTCGACCTGGTCCATCGGCTGGTCGTACAGATCCGCCACCCGCGAATGCACCCGCAGCACCGTCTGCGCCGCACTCAGCTCATACTCACGCGGCGCCACCTCATAATCCACGAACGTCCCCGGCAGCACCTCCTCACCCTCATGCCCCGCCGACAACGCGATATCGGCCTCACCGTGCTTGTTGGCGGGCGGCGCGGGGCGCGCGGCGGCCCGGTCGATGTGCTCGCGCAGCAGCGGCGTGTCCGCGACGGCCCGGTCGAACGCGGCGCGCGGGAGAACGAGGACCGTGCAGGCGGTGGCCGCCCGCACCGTGGCCGCCCAGCGGGAGTCGCCTCCCGCCAGCGCCTCGGAGCCGACGTGGTCGCCGCCGGTGAGCGTCCCCAGGACGACGGGGTCGCCGAACTCGCCGGTCCCGAGCCGGCGGGCCTTGCCGTGGACGACGAGGACGACCCGGTCGACGGGCGCTCCCTCGGCGGCGATGACGTCTCCGGGCACGTACTCGTGCTGCTCGAACCGCCCCGACAGGTCCTCCAGCACGGGGGACGGTGCGAGCCCGCGCAGGGGCGGGAGTTCGGCGAGTGTCGGCGGGACGACGCGGATGCCCTGCCCGGCGCGCATGAACGCCACCCGGCCACCGCCGGGGGCATAGGTCAGGCGCCGGTTGACCCGGTAGGTGCCGGCCTGCATCCGCACCCAGGGCAGCGCCCGGATCAGCCACCGCGGGCTGATCCCCCGCATCTGCGGCGGGGTCTTGGTCGTGCTCGAAAGGTTGCGCGCGGCGGCCGTGCTCAGGCTCAGCGTCGTTGCCGCGGCGCCTTCGGCACCCGGGTCCGTCACGTGTACACCACCTGTCGTGGAAGGGAGGGAGGCGAGCGGGAGGGCCGGCGGAACCCGGCCGGGGCGGCCGGGGCGAGCGGGGCGCCCGGCGGCCGCCGGCCGGGTGGCCGGTGGGGGCGGGGCTAGTCCTCGCGCCCGATCTCGACGTTCTCCAGGATCCCCAGGGCGTCGGGCACCAGCACGGCGGCCGAGTAGTACGCGCTGACGAGGTAGGAGATGATCGCCTGGTCGTTGATGCCCATGAAGCGGACCGACAGGCCGGGCTGGTACTCGTCGGGCAGGCCGGTCTGGTGCAGTCCCACCACGCCCTGGCGCTCCTGGCCGGTGCGCATGAGCAGGATGGAGGAGCTGCGGGCGCGGGTGACGGGGATCTTGTTGCACGGCAGCATCGGCACCCCGCGCCAGGACGGGACGGCGTGCCCGTTGAGGTCGGTGCTCACCGGGTAGATGCCGCGGCGGCTGCACTCGCGGCCGAACGCGGCGATGGTCCGCGGGTGGGCGAGGAAGAAGGAGGGCTCCTTCCACACGGTGGCCAGGAGTTCGTCGAGGTCGTCGGGGGTGGGCGGGCCGGTCCGGGTCGAGATCCGCTGCTTCAGGTCCGCGTTGTGCAACAACCCGAAATCACGGTTGTTCACCAACTCGCTCTCCTGACGCTCCCGCAGCGCCTCGATCGTCAGCCGCAACTGCTGCTCGACCTGGTCCATCGGCTGGTTGTACAGATCCGCCACCCGCGAATGCACCCGCAGCACCGTCTGCGCCGCACTCAGCTCATACTCACGCGGCGCCACCTCATAATCCACGAACGTCCCCGGCAGCACCTCCTCACCCTCATGCCCCGCCGACAACGCGATATCGGCCTCACCATAGGGGTTGCTCGACCGGCCGGCGTCGGCGCGCACGGCGCGGATGTGCTCGCGCAGGGCCTCGGAGCCGTCGACGATCTCGTTGAACGCCGTGCGCGGCAGGGACAGCACCGTGCACGCGGTCACGGCCTTGAGGGTGTCCTCCCACGTGTCCTGCGCGTCGATGAGGGCGCCGTCGCCGATGTGGTCGCCGTCGACCACGGTGCCGACCACGGTCTGGTCGCCGAACTCGCCGGTTCCGAGCCGGTGGGCCTTGCCGTGGACGATGAGGATGACGCGGTCGGCCGGCGCGTCCTCGGTGGCGATCACGTCTCCGGGCGCGTACTCCTGCTGCTCGAACCGCCCGGCGAGCGCCTCCAGGACGGATTCGTCGTCGAATCCGCGCAGCAGGGGGAGCTCGCCGAGTTCGCGCGGGACCACCTGCACCTGGGCTCCGGTGGTGACGAAGCTGACGCGCCCGTCGCCGACGGTGTAGCTGAGCCGCCGGTTGACCCGGTAGGTACCGCCGGACGCCTCGACCCACGGCAGCAGCCGGAGCAGCCACCGCGAAGTGATGCCCTGCATCTGCGGGACGGTCTTGGTCGTCGTGGCCAGGTTGCGCGCTGCGGTTGTGGCGAGGCTCGACTGCTGGGGACCGCCCTCGACACCGGACTCCGTCACGATGCACACCACCAATCCATGGAAAAACGGGTTCGGAAACGAATCACCGATCGATGCGCGGACGATATCCCGGAAACCCCGTCGAAAGTTGATGAATGAATCAGGCGGAAAGCAGAACGGATGTGAATCCCTTTTCGCCAAACGGATCCGGAACACCGCACACGTGGTGCGATCGGTTCGGAACCGCACCCGCGCGCACGCCGGCCCGGACGCCATGAGGAGCGGCGCACCGGCGGAAACCGTGGCGGCGCGGCCGTCGATCGGTCCGCGGACCGGTCGGCGATTCGCGGATTCCACCCGAGTTCGATCACCCGCGAGCCACATCGGATCCGCTTCGACGGAATTCGACCGGCCCTCGCGGAACATGCGTGTGCGGGCCGCCCGGAAAACCGAACGGCCCGCCATCGATTCTCCGCGGATGTTCATCCAGGAAAATCATGCAATACACGAATAATGCCGGAGAAACCGGAATGATGACCCCTCGCCGGGGATATCCGGCGGATCGGGTGCTACGGGCCGCCGGCCGGCCCGCACCGGGACGGGGCCGTCCCTCAGTGCGTCGGCTGCGGGTCGGGCCGGTGGTCCGCCGCCTCGCTGAACTGGGTGCGGTACAGCTCGGCATAGCGGCCGGCGGCCGCCAGCAGGCCGGTGTGGGTGCCGCGTTCCACGATCCGGCCGTCCTCGACGACCAGGATCAGGTCGGCGGCGCGGATGGTCGACAAGCGGTGCGCGATGACCACCGCCGTCCGCCCCTCCAGGGCCTCCCCCAGGGCTTCCTGCACCGCCGCTTCGGAGGTGGAGTCCAGGTGCGCGGTCGCCTCGTCCAGGATCACCACCCGGGGGCGCGCCAGCAGCAGGCGGGCGATGGTCAGCCGCTGCCGCTCCCCGCCGGAGAGCCGGTAGCCGCGCTCGCCGACGATGGTGTCGAGCCCTTCGGGCAGTCCGGCGATGAGGTCGTCGAGGCGGGCGCGGCGCAGCACCTCCCACAGCTCCTCCTCGGCCGCACCGGGGCGGGCGAGGAGGAGGTTGGCGCGGATGGACTCGTGGAACAGGTGGCCGTCCTGGGTCACCATCCCCAGCGTGTCGCGGATGGAGCGCGCGGTGAGGTCGCGGACGTCGACCCCGGCCAACCGCACAGCGCCGCTGTCGGCGTCGTAGAGCCGGGGCAGGAGCTGGGCGATCGTCGACTTCCCCGCTCCCGAGGACCCGACCAGCGCGACCATCTGGCCGGGCTCGGCCCGGAAGGAGACGTCGTGCAGGACCTCCACGCCGCCGCGGGCATCGAGGGTGGCGACCTCTTCCAGCGAGGCCAGCGACACCTTGTCGGCCGAGGGGTAGCCGAAGCGGACCGCGTCGAACTCCACCGATACCGGCCCGTCGGGCACCGGCCGGGCGTCGGCCTTCTCCTCCACCAGGGGGCGCAGGTCGAGGATCTCGAAGACGCGCTCGAAGCTGACCAGCGCGCTCATCACCTCCACCCGGGCGCTGGCCAGGGCGGTCAGCGGGGCGTAGAGGCGGGTGAGGAGCATGGCCAGCGCCACCACGGCGCCGGCGTCCATGCCGCCGCGCAGCGCGTAGAAGCCGCCGAGCCCGTAGACCAGGGCCAGGGCCAGCGCGGAGGCGAGGGTGAGGGCCGTGATGAAGACCGTCTGCACCATGGCGGTGCGCACGCCGATGTCGCGGACCCGCCGGGCGCGCGCCGCGAATTCGGCCGACTCGTGCGCGGGGTGGCCGAAGAGCTTGATGAGCGTGGCGCCGGGCGCCGAGAACCGCTCGGTCATCTGGGTGCCCATCACGGCGTTGTGGTTGGCGGCCTCGCGCTCCAGCCGTGCCAGCCGGGTGCCCATGCGGCGTGCGGGCCAGACGAACAGCGGCAGCATTGCCAGCGCGATCAGGGTGATCTGCCAGGAGATGCCGACCATCACCACCAGCGTGAGCACGAGCGTCACCAGGTTGCCGACGACGCCGGAGAGGGTGTTGCTGAAGGCGTGCTGCGCGCCGATCACGTCGTTGTTGAGCCGGCTGACGAGCGCCCCGGTGCGGGTGCGGGTGAAGAACGCCACGGGCATGCGCTGGACGTGGTCGAAGACGGCCGTGCGCAGTTGCAGGATCAGCCCTTCGCCGAGGGTCGCCGACAGCCAGCGGGTCAGCAGGCCGAGCCCGGCCTCCGCCAGGGCGATGACGGCGATCACCACGGCGAGCCCGACCACCCGCGACAAGGGCTCGGCCTCGATGATCGCGTTCATGACCTCGCCGGCGAGCAGGGGCGTCGCCACGGCGAGGGCGGCGCCGACGACGCTGACCAGGATGAACGCCGTCAGCCGCCGCGTGTGGGGCCGGGCGAAGCCGCCGATGCGGCGCAGCGTCGCCCGGGAGAACGGCCGCCGGTCCTGTTGGGCGTGCATCGCGTTGTACAGCGAATTCCACGCGGTGACTTCCATGGACATCGCACACCACCGGAGTCTGGGGAGCAGGGGTCGCGACCGCCGCCCCGCGGTGGTGCGGGGACGGGGAACGGCCGCTCATCGAGCACCCTAGAACCTCGACTTAACTTGAAGTCAATTTCCGCGTTCTCGGGGGTCGGGTCGGGCATCGTGGCGCACAATCGACGGATGGACGTAGAGACCTTCACCGAACCTGAGGAGCTGTCGATGGCCCGCGCCCGCGACCGGCTCTCGCAGCTCGTCGATCGCGTGGCAACCGGCCGGGAGATCATCTACATCACCAGGGGGGAGGGGCCGGGAGCGCGCTGCGGCGATCGTGCCGGCCGCAATGGTGGAGGACTATGAACGCCTGCGTGGCGCCGAGGAACTGCGCGAGGCGGAGCGGCTCCCGGCCGATATCCGCGCCGACCGCATACGAACGCTGAGCGCCGAAGAGGCCGCACAGGAGCTCGACCTGTGACCTGCGATGAGACGCGCAGGGCGGCCCCGGATCCTGCGGCGCCCCGCTAGGGTTCGAGGTGTTCGGCCGCCTCGTTGAGGCGCTCGGCCATGGCGGCGATGGCGTCGTCGGACGGTGTGCCGCCGTGGTCGGAGCCGAGGTCCCTGAGGCCGACGAGGCGCACCGCGCTGGCGTAGCGGGGGTCGTCGAGCGCCGCCTCGGCGACGACGTCGGCGCGGCCGTCGATGAGGATCAGCACGGCGTCGTTGGCGCCGTCGGCGTCGCGGAAGAGGCGGGCGACGTGCTCGGGGCGGACGATCTCCACAGCGGCCTCCCGTATGCGCTCGATCGCCGGCGGCTCCGCCGCCGGTCGCCCGGGGGCGGCTACCCGCGAATCCCCTGCGCACACACGACCGGGCGCCCTTCGGCGTACGCCCGCCGACGCGCGCCCCCGGCCGGGGCACCGCTCGCGCCGCGGTCAGGCGGGGTCCACCGCCACGAGCGTGAGGTAGGCGAAGGAGAGGATCCCGCGATAGCCGCGCAGCCAGGCGTTGCGGTGCGCGTCGGCGCGCTCGCGCAGCCGGTCGGCTTCGGGGCCGTCGCCGAGGGCGAGCGCCCGGTACTCGAAGTCGGCGAGGTAGGCCGACTCGAACGCGTCCCATTCCGCGTCGGTGACCGGATCGACGGCCACCGGGCGCAGCCCCGCGCCGATGGCGAGGTCGACGAGCCCGCCCAGGTCGGGGTGGTCGTCGGCGGAGGCGTCGGGCCACATGGCGGCGAGCTCCCCGGCCGACGGGCGGCGCCCCCAGAACGCCTCGCCGAGGAGCACGGTCCCACCCGCGGGGACCCGGTCGCGCAGGAACCGCAGCGCCTGCCCCGTCCCTCCCCATGCGTGGCTCGCTCCCACGCAGACGGCGAGGTCGGCGGGGCCGGTGACGGTGTCGGCCGGCGCCGCCACGAACGCGGCGCGGTCGGCGAGGCCGCGCTTGCGCGCCTCCTCGCGCCCCCGCTCCAGCAGACCGGCGTCGGTGTCGACGCCGGTGCCCGTTGTGGCGGGGGCCGCCTCCAGGACGCGCAGCAGGAGTTCGCCCCATCCGCACCCGTAGTCGGTCACGGTGGCGGGGGCCACGGCGGCGACGCGCTCCACGAGGCTCCGGGCGCGCTCCGGGGACATCGGCGCGTTGAAGTCGAGCCGGGAGTAGGTGTTCTTCACGGGGGTCTCGGTCATGACGGCGCACCGTAGCGCCCCCGCGAGGGCGGCGCCACCGGTTTTCCGCGGCCGCCGGCCCGCCGACGACGGAACCCCCTCGGCGCCCACGGCACTTTCGGACGGTGCCGCGCCCCGATCCCCGGGTGGCATGGGGTTCCTGCCCCGGGCCGGCCGCTCAGGCCGGGCCCGGGGTACCTCCGGTGCCGCCGGACGCGCGGCCGAGGCGGCGCAGTGCGTCGGCCAGGTCGCGTGTGGGCAGGGGCGCGCCGCCGGTGCCCGCACCGGTCAGCGCACGGCAGATGTCGCGCACCTTGAGGTTGGTGTCGTTGGAGACCGCGACGAGCCGCGTCCACGCCTCGGCCGCGTCGCAGCGCGCCCCGGCCATGATCATGCCGACCGCCCGATCGATGTCGGCGCGGCTTTCCAGCGCCGCGTTCAGCGTGGTGATCTGACGGCGCAGGCGCCGGTTCTCCTGTTCCAGCTCGACCTGGCGGTCGCACTGCCGAGGGCCGCGGATCGGTGCCGTATCGGGCCGCACCGGCTCCTCAGGCGCGTGGTCGATCAGCTGCATACACCCGTGTCCCTCCTCCATCGGCCGCGGATCGCAGAAGCGCTCGGCGGGGTTCGGCGGGTACCCGATCGGCCGGAGAGACTCCGACATCACCGGCGTTTCAGCTCACGGCAGTCGACGGCGGACGATCCATCACATCCACGACCGGACAGGAAACCACAGTACGCACGCGCACCCCTGCGACCTGCAAAGACACACCGTGATGACCTCATCATCGCGCCGGTCCCGGCCCGCGGGCCGCCGGGCGGCGGAGCTCACTCCGCGGCGGAGGTCCCGAACCGTTCGCGCGACCGCGCCCGCGCCCGGGCGGCGTCCTCCTCGCGCGAGCGCGGCGGAGCGGAGGTCACCACTGAATCGACCAGTTCGGCGGTCGCCGCGGACACGGCGGCGACGGCACGGTCGAACGCCTCGCGGTTGGCCGCGGAGGGGTGGGTCGACCCGCTGATCTTGCGCACGTACTGCACGGCGGCGTCGTGGATCTCGGTGGTGGTCGCCGGAGGCGCGTAGTTGGACAGCCTGCGGATGTTCCTGCACATACCGCCACGCTACCCGGCGGCGACGACAGCGGCCGGCGCGCGGCCGAGAGCCGCCCGCCGGGGGGCGGCGGGGCCGGCTCAGCCGCGCGCGGAGGGGGGTCCGGGCATGGCCGCCGACTCGGCCTCCTCGATGTCGCTGACGGCCTGGCAGGCATCGGCCACGGGATCTGCGGAGCCGATGTAGACCGCGAGCCGCCTCAGCAGCGCGCGGAGGGCGGCGCGGTCGGCGGCGTCCAGCCCGGCAAGCAGGTGCTCCTCGGCGGTGCGCAGCCGCCGGTCGACCCCCGCCAGCGCGCGGCGCCCGGCGTCGGTGGCGACCACCTGCCGGTTGCGCCGGTCGGCGGGATCGGGCCGGCGCTCGACCAGCCCGGCGGTGGCGAGGTCGTCGATGAGGTAGGTCATCGCGGTGCGGTCGACCCCCAGCCGCCGGGCCAGCGCGCGCTGGGTGCCGGGGACGTCGTGCGCGGCGGCGGCCAGCACTTGGCGCCCGCGGTGACTCCCGGGGACGGCGGCCGCGGCGTCGGCCGCCATCTTCACGTAGGCGCGGTAGGCGACGCCCAGGGCCCAGCCGAGGTCGGCGCCGAGGGCGTCGCCCCCGGCGGCGCCGGAGTCGGTCGCGGAGGCGTGGTCGTGCTGTGACGCGGACGGCATGCCCCCAGGATACGAGCAGACCTGCTGACGGGAATACAGTAGGTTCTACAGATCTTCTAAAAATCAGACGATCTCAACAGCACACGATGAGCGATGAAGGAGCCGTCATGCCCGACTACGGCCACGACCTGCGGTTCGGCACGTTCCTGCCGCCGGTCGCCGAACACGCCGACGCCGTGGTGGCCCTGGCCCGGCTCGCCGAACGGCTCGGCCTGGACTCCGTCAGCGTGCAGGACCACCCCTACCAGCCGGCGTTCCTGGACACCTGGACGCTGCTGTCGGTGCTCGCCGCCCGGACCTCCCGCATCCGGCTCTTCCCCAACGTCGCCAACCTGCCGCTGCGCCCGCCGGCGGTCCTCGCCCGCAGCGCCGCCAGCCTCGACATCCTCAGCGGGGGCCGGGTGGAGCTGGGGCTCGGCGCGGGTTCCTTCTGGGACGCGATCGCGGCCAACGGCGGCCCCCGCCGCGCCCCCGCTGAAGCGGTGGACGCCCTGGAGGAGGCCATCGCCGTGATCCGCGCCCTGTGGACCCCGGGCCGCGCGGCACGCGTCGCGGGCGAGCACCACCGCCTCGACGGCGCCAAGCCGGGGCCCTTCCCGGCGCACGACATGGGCATCTGGCTGGGCGCCTACAAGAAGCGCATGCTCCGGCTCACCGGCCGGGCCGCCGACGGCTGGCTGCCCAGCTCGCCCTACGCCCCGCCCGAGCGGCTGGCGGAGATGAACGCGGTCATCGACGACGCCGCGCGCGAGGCGGGGCGCGACCCGGCCGCCATCCGCCGCATCTACAACATCACCGGCTCGTTCTCCGGAACAGGGGCGGAATTCCTCCAAGGCCCGCCGCGGGTCTGGGTCGAGCAGCTCGCCGAGCTCGCCCTGACTGAGGGAATCGGCGAGTTCGTCCTCATGGCCGACGCCGGTGACGACACCGGGCTGCGGCGGTTCGCCGACGAGGTCGCGCCCGGGGTGCGCGAGCAGGTCGGCGCCGAGCACGGCGCGGCCACCGACCCGGTGCCCACCCGGCCGCCGCCCCCGCCCGCCCCGGCGCGGCCGGCGGCCGGCCTCGGGCCCGCCGCCGGATCCCCGGCGGGCGTGCGGCCCACCCCGCCGCCCGAGACGCGGCTCAGCGGCGAGGCGGTGTGGGACGAGTCCACCCGGCCGAGCGGACCGATCGCCGGCGGCGGCCCTCTGCCCGCCACCGCCAACCCGAGCGGGCGGCACCTCATCGACGTCCACGACCACCTGCGCGGGGAATTGGCACAGCTGCGCGACCTGATCCGCCAGGTCGCCGAGGGCGGCGTGGACGTCGCCGCGGCCCGCGACATGATCGCCACGATGACGATGCGGCAGAACAGCTGGACGCTGGGCACGTACTGCGAGAGCTACTGCCGCGTCGTCACCACCCACCACACGCTGGAGGACCGTTCGGTCTTCCCGTGGCTGCGCAAGGCCGACCCCCGGCTGGCGCCCGTCATCGACCGGCTGGCCGAGGAGCACGAGGCCATCGCCGGGGTCCTGGAGAGGGTCGACCGCGCCCTGGTCGCCATGGTCGCCGACCCCGCGCGTATCGGCGACGTGCAGGACGCGGTCGACCTGCTCACCGACACGCTGCTGTCCCACCTCTCCTACGAGGAGCGCGAACTCGTCGAACCGCTGGGCCGGCACGGTTTCTCCGACGCCATCCGCTGACCCGCGCCGCCGCGGCCGGCCGGGAGGGCGGGCGTCCGGCGATCCGGCGGCGACACATGAAGGAGCCGGTTCACGGGTAGGCCGCCCCCGTGAACGCGCGGGTCCGCGCCGGCCCGCCCTCCGGCAGCCGGAGCCCCCGCCGAGGCCGGACGCGGCGGCCCTACCAGGAAGGCGCGGGAGCATGAGCGGATTCGACCCGGCGGGCGCCGCCGACCCCGAACGCGAGGAGCGCATCGAGGCCGCCGTCACCCGGTTGGACCTCGACGCCAAGGTCCGGCTGCTGACGGGCGCCGCGATGTTCGGCCTGGCGCCGGAACCGCTCATCGGCCTGGCGGAGACGCGCCTCTCCGACGGGCCCACCGGCGTGCGCGGGCCTGAGTTCATCGGCGGCCCCGCGTCGGCCCTGCTGCCCAACGCCACCCTGATCGCCCAGCACTGGAGCCGCGACACCGCCCACGACGTCGGCGCGCTGCTGGCCGAGGAGGCGTCGGCACAGGGCGTGCACGTACTCCTGGGGCCGACCGTCAACCTGCACCGCACCCCGCTGGGCGGGCGGCTGTTCGAGGCGTTCAGCGAGGACCCGCTGCTCACCGGGGACCTGGCCGTGGGCTATGTCCGCGGGGTGCAGCAGGGCGGGGTCGCGGCGACCCCCAAGCACTTCCTGGCCAACGAGTCGGAGACCGACCGCACCACCATGGACTCCGTCGTCGACGAACGCACCCTGCGCGAGGTGTACCTGCTGCCGTTCGAGATGCTCGTGGCCGAGGCCGGGCCGTGGGCGGTGATGGCCTCCTACAACCGGGTCAACGGCACCCCGGCGACCGAGCACCGCCGGCTCATCGAAGGTGTGCTCAAGGGCGAATGGCGCTACGACGGCCTGGTCATGTCCGACTGGTTCGCCACGACGTCGACCGCCGCCAGCGCCAACGGCGGCCTGGACCTGGTGATGCCCGGTCCCGGCGGGCCGTGGGGCGGGCGGCTGGTGGAGGAGGTGCGGTCGGGCTCGGTCCCCGAGCCGGTCGTCGACGAGCACCTGCGCCGGCTGCTGCGCCTGGCCGACCGGGTCGGCACGCTCGGCCCGGAGCCGCGGCGGCCCGTCCCCGCACCGGCGCCGGACTCCCCCGCGCGCCGCGACGCGCTGCGCCGGCTGGCGGCCGGGGGGATGACGGTGCTGGTCAACCGCCGCGGGACCCTGCCGCTGACGGTCCCCTCCGGAGCGGTCGCGCTCATCGGCCGGCACGCCACCGAGACCGTCGCGCAGGGCGGCGGCTCGGCCATGGTCCGGCCGCCCCACGTGGTGGGCATCGCCGAGGGCCTGACCGCCGCGCTGGGCACCGAGCACGTGCGCGTGGTCGACGGCGTGGAGGTGCGCGAACGCCCGGTCGCCACCGAAGGGCTGCTGCGCGACCCCGTCGACGGGAGCCCGGGGATCCGGGTCGTCGCCCGCGATGCCGACGGCGGCGTGGTGGAGTCCCGCCACATCGACGGCGCCGACGTCCTCGCCGGACACGGGGACGGGTGGCTCGCCGGCGCCGCGACCGTCGAACTCTCCGCGGAACTGGTCCTCGACCAGGCCGCCCGGGTGCAGATCGGGGTGCGCGGGTCGGGGTCGTGGACCGTCCGGGCGCCCGGGATCTCGGAGACCACCACCCTCGCCTCCACCGACGGGCCGGGCGCCGACATGCTCAGCCCGCCCGTGTGGACGGCCGAGTCCGTGGCCGAGCCCGGTGCCCCGATCACCGCGACCGCAACGGCCGGGGACTGGGTCCGGCTGCTGGGCCTCGTGGCCCGACGCGCGCCCCGGCCGCCTCAGGACGCGATCGCCGAGGCGGCCGAGGCCGCCCGGGAGAGCGCGGTGGCGGTGGTGGTCGTCGGCCTCACCCAGGAGCAGGAGAACGAGGGCGGCGACAAGGCGACCCTCGCGCTGCCCGGCGAGCAGGACGCCCTGGTCGAGGCGGTCGCCGGCGCCGCCGAGCGAACCGTGGTGGTGGTCAACGCCGCCACCCCGGTCCTGATGCCGTGGCTGGACCGCGTGGACGCCGTCCTGTGGGCGGGTCTGCCGGGCCAGGAGGCCGGCGCGGCGGTGGCCGACGCCCTGCTGGGCGAGGTGGAGCCGGCGGGACGGCTCGTCACGACGTTCCCCGCCCACGACGGCCGGGGCCCGGCGTGGTCGCCCGTCCCCGTCGACGGCGTCGTCCGCTACACGGAGGGGCCCGCAGTGGGCTACCGGGGCTGGGACGCCTCGGGCGAGGAGCCGTTGTTCTGGTTCGGACACGGCCTGGGCTACGCCACGTGGGAGTACGGGGCGGTGGAGGCCGACACCGACGGCGGCGTGGTGCGCACGGTCGTGGTGTGGCTCGCCAACACCGCGACGCACCCGGGCCGCGAGGTCGTCCAGGTGTACCTGCGGCCGGCCGGCGACGAACCGGTGCGGCTGATCGGCTGGGAGGCGGTGACGGTCGCCGCCCAGGAGGAGACCCGCGTCCGCGTCGACTGCGACCCCCGTGTCCAGCGCGTATGGGACCCGGAGGAGTCCGGCTGGACCCCGTTGGCCGGCGGCGAGATCCTCGTCGCCCGCGGCCTCGGCGACGTCCGCGCCCGCATCCCGCTGGAGGGCTGACCCGGCGCGACCCGGCCCGTTCCTTCCTCCCCCGTGCGCCGGCCCCGCCGCGCGCGACCGCGGCCGGGCCGTGTGATCCGGGCGCCCGCGGTCGCCGCGGCGGGCGGTCCGCCCCGGCTCAGCGGAAGTCGGCGGCGTGGTCGCGGGCCCATTGGGCGAAGGTCCGCGCCGGGCGGCCGGTGACCTGCTCCGCGGTCGGCTGCGGGCCCAGCGCCGCCGGGTCGAACGCCGCGACCTCCTCAGGGGTGGTCTCAGCGCCTCCGTAGTCCTCGAACCCGAGGAGGAAATCGGCCGCCTCCCCGGCGAAGCCGCCCATCGCGCGGTACATCTCGCGCGCCTGCTCCGGGGTGACCTCCTCGTGGGCGACCTCCCTGCCGATGGCCGCACCGATGGCCGCGACCTGCTCCCGGTGGCTGAGCAGCTCCGGGCCGTTGAGGGTGTAGGCGGCGCCGGCGTGGCCGCCCTCCAGCAGCGCCGCGCAGGCCACGTCGGCGACATCGGCCTCGTGGACGGGGAACCACGCGGCGTCGGGGAAGGGGTCGCGCACCACGTTCTCCGCTCGGATGGACGGTCCCCAGAGGGCGACCTTGTTCAGCGCGAACTCACCGGGGCGGACATGGGTCCACTCCGGCACGGCCGCCTCCACCGCCCGCTCGACCGGGAGGTGGAAGCCGGCGTCCAGGCCGCCGGTGACCGCGCCGGAGGACAGCACCACGACCCGCCGCACCCCGGCGGCCGCGGCCCGGCCGGCGACCTCGTCCGCGGTCGCCGCCACCGGGAAGAGGAACATCCGGTCCACACCCGCGAGGGCGGGCTCCAGCGTCGCGGGAGCGGCGAGGTCGCCCGCGACGACCCGGACGCCCGCCCCGAACGCGGCCCTCGCGGGCGCACGCGTGAGTGCGCGGACCTCCTCCCCGGCGGCGGTGAGCCGCTCGGCCACGAGCCGGCCGATGTTTCCCGTCGCTCCGGTGACCAGGGTCGTCATGTTCGCTCCTCGAAGTCGTGGTGTCCGCGGCGGCGGTTCCCGGCGGCCTCGGGCCGGCCCGGGGTTCCGGCACGCCGAAGGGGCGTCCCGGGTCGGGCGCGCAGTGGCGGGATGCGGTGGCGGGCCGCACGCGAGGGTTCTCCCCCGGCCCGCGGGCGGCCCATCCTCACGCACCCGCCGACCGGAACGCAAACGCGAATATGCTGTTCATGTTCGCTCTGACCTGCGATGACGCACGCCCCGCACGCGCGCGCCACACGCGTCCGGCACCGTTCTCGCGCCATGGCGACCCGCCCTGACGTGCGGCTTCGCAGGTCCGGAACCCGCGCACGGGATGTCCGTGCTCGCGGTCGCCGGTGTTCGCGCCCCGCAGCCGGTGCGCGGGGCGGCGCCGGATCAGCCGTCGTCCCCGGCGAGGAAATCCAGGACGAGCCGGGCGACATCGGCGGGGCGCTCGGCGAGCACCGCGTGGCCCGCGGCCAGGCGGGCGGCGCGCAGGCGGGGCCGTTCCCGGGCGAGGTCCGCCAGGGCGTCGCCGACCCCGCGCCGGTGCGCGGCCATGAGGTCGGCGAACTCCTCCTGGCCGGGGGTGTCCTCGGTGGCGAGCACGGCGAGTGTGCGGGCCCCGGTCCTCTCATAGGCGGCGAAGAGGTCGAGGCCCTCCATGGCGCGGCGGATCCGCGCCAGCGGTTCCCGCAGGGGGCGCGCGAAGCGGCGGCCGGCGCCGTCGGCCGCCGTCAGGCTCCGGTACACGCTCGCGGCGAACGCGTCCTCGGACGCGCCGAGCCGGCGCGCGGAGGAGCGCGCGGCCTCGGCCAGCGCGCCGGCGTCGGCCGGCCCGAGCGGGCTCGCCCGCTGCTCCTCCATCGCCGAGAACAGCGCACCCAGCCGTTCCCGCTGTTCGGCCGCGCGCTCCGGCGCCATCCCCGGATGGCGCCGGCCCGCGCCGAGGACGGGGTGGCCGTCGAGGTTGGCGACGCCGGGGCACTGGGGGTGGCGCTCACCCCACAGGACGGCGACCATGCCGCCGAGCGACGCGCCCACCACGGCGGGCTCCTCAGCGCCGAATTCCGCGACGACCGCCTCGATGTCGCCCAGGACGGCGCCCCATTCCCAGGGCCCGTCCCCGGAGTGCCCGCTGTTGCGCAGGTCGGTCGCGATGACCCGGTGGCGGGCGGTGAGCCGCGGGGCGACGGCGGCCCAGTCCTCCAGGGTGCCGCCGAGGCCGTGCACGAGCACGACGGGGGTGCCCTCCCCGCCGAAGTCGCGGGCGGCGATGGGCACGCCCGAGGAGTCGATCACCCGGTCGCGCCACGACGGCCGGGGGTGGGTGGTGTCTGCCATGGGGGTATCGGTCCTTGTCGTCGGTGCCGCCGCACGGCGGCGCCGGGAAGCGGCCGCGCGGGCCGGCGCGGTGCCGGCTCGGGGTGGTGGAGGGCGGGCGGGAGGCGGTCGCGACGGTGCCCGGCCGTCGTCGGCGGCCAGGGGCCGCCGCGCCGCGGGGTCGGTCGTCCGCGCACGGGGAACCCGTCGACCGGCCGTGCGGCGGTGTGGGGCCGACCGTCAGGTGTCCGCGCGTGCGGGGTACCCGTTGAGCCGTGCGCGGACGGAGCCGGTGTGGACCCCGCCATCGGGGTGGGCCGCGAGTTTGCCGCGCCGGACGAGGTCGTGGACCCCCTGGCGGGTGATGCCGAGCATCGCCCCGGCGACCGCGTAGGAGACCCGGACGGCGCCGGGGTGCCCGGCTCGGCGGGCGACGGTCCGGCCCAACGGGGTGGCCCACCACTCCGCGGGCGGGTCGAAAGCGGTGTCGCCGGGGTAGAGCGCCGCGATGATCCGGGCCACCGCGTGCACGGCGGCGCGGTCGTCGGCGCCGAGCAGGGCCGCCGCCCATTCCCCGGCCGCCGCGGCGACCCGCGCCCGCACCCGCTCCACGGAGGCGTCGCCGTCGAGCAGGATCTCCAGCGGGTCGAGGAGCCGGGCGGCGGCGACGGCCGCGAGCTGGTCCGCGAGCGCGCCGTGCGCCGGGGACGGGGTCGGGGTTCCGGTGTGCACGTCGCGCCTTCCCATCGATCCGTTCGTTATCTTGACGCCAATCGTCAAGTACTTGCTAACTCGTGTCAAGTATCATGTGCGGCAGGGCCGGAACGACCGACGCTGGAGACGCCGATGATCGTCGCGGACGCGCGGGGCAACATCCTGGTGGCGTTTCACCGGGTCCGGGAGGAGCAGGCGGCCCCCACCGCGGGGACCGTGCCCGTGCCGCTGGCCCTGATGGTGGCGGTGGACGCCGGCCGCGTCCTGCTCGTCTTCGACCGGGCCCGCCGCCAGTGGGAGCTGCCCGGAGGCCGCATCGAACCGGGTGAGGCCGCCGCCGACGCGGCACGCCGTGAACTCGCCGAGGAGTCCGGCGCCCGCGCGGCCGCCACGGAGTTCGCCGGACTCGCCGAGTTCGACCTCGCAGGGCCGTCGCCGGACGCGCCGCGCCGCCGCGAGTTCGCCGCCGTGTTCCGCGGCGGTGTCCGTGCATCGGCCACCCCGTTCGCCCCCACCGGTGAGATCGCGGGCACGACGCTGTGGACCCGCGGTACCCCGCTGGCGGGCGCCTCGCCCATCGACACCCGCATCGCCCGGATCGTCCTGCGGGGGGCGGCCGGGTGACACCGGTCCGTCCACCCGCCCCGCGGCCACCGTCGCCGGCCGGCCCCTTCGCCGCCCGCCCGGGCAAGGCCCGGGGCGCCCCCGAGGACGCCGGATCCGGTGTGATAGGTTGCGCCCGCCAGTCGAACCCGTGCTTTTCGGGTCAGGGAATCCGGTGGGAATCCGGAGCTGACGCGCAGCGGTGAGGGGGACGGGCGGGGCAGCGGCCACTGGACGGACGTCCGGGAAGGCGCCTCACCCGGGGGATCCCGAGTCCGAAGACCTGCTGGCTCCTCCGGGCGCCCCATGGCGCGCGGAGGGGACATACGTTCGCCGGGCTCCGCGACCGAGCCCCCGACGCCGAAGGACCCCTATGACGGCCCCCCGCCGTTCCGCGCCCGCCTTCGCCCTCACCGCCGCCCTGCTCCTCGTCCCCCTCACGGCCTGCGGCCCCGGGACCGGCGCAGGGACCGACGCCGGCACCCGGGACGCGGCGGGCTATCCGCGCACCGTCGACGACTGCGGCCGCGACGTCACCGTCGACAGCCCCCCGCAGCGCGCCGTCTCCCTCAACCAGGGTGCGACCGAGATCCTGCTCTCCCTCGGCCTGGCCGACCGCATGGCGGGCACCGCCACGTGGACCGACCCCGTGGCCGAGGGCCTGGAGGCGGCCAACGCCGATGTGCCCCGCCTGGCCGACAACGCACCGTCCTTCGAACGCGTCCTGGCCGAGGAGCCCGACTTCGTCGCCGCCTCCTTCCAGGGCACGCTGGGAGAGGGCGGCGTCGCCCCCCGCGAGGACTTCGAGCGGCTCGGCGTCCCCGTCTACCTCTCCCCCACCGAGTGCGGCAAGACCGACAGCGGCGAGGACGGCGCGCGCGAGGAGCCGCTGACCATGGACGCCGTCCACACCGAGGTCCGCGACCTCGCGCGCGTGTTCGGCGTCGAAGAGCGCGGCGAGGAGCTGGTGGCCGACCTCCAGGGCCGGATCGAGGCGGCGACCGCCGATGTCGACGCCTCCGGTACCACCCTGCTCTACTGGTTCGCCAACGCCGAGTCCCCGTACATGGCGGGCTGCTGCGGTGCCCCCGGGATCATCACCGAGGCCGTGGGCGCCCGCAACGTCTTCGACGACACACGCGACGAGTGGCCGCAGATCAACTGGGAGACCGTGGCCGAACGCGACCCCGACGTGCTGGTCATCGGCGACCTCACCCGCGACAGCCAGACCGCCGAGTCCGCCGCCGCCAAGATCGGGTTCCTGGAGTCCCACCCCGTCACCCGGCACATGGACGCCGTCGAGAACGAGCGCTACGTACTGCTGAGCGGTGCGGCCCTGAACCCCTCGATCCGAACGGTGGAGGGCGTCGAGCAGGTGGCCGACGCCCTGCGCGGCTTCGGACTGGCCGGCTGAGCGGGCACATGGCCGGACCCGCAGTCCGCACGGCCCCCGGTGTGCGCCGCATGGCCGTCCTGTGGTGCGGCGGCCTCGCGCTGCTGGCCGCGTCGGTCGCCGCCGCCATCACGATCGGCCCCGCGGGCATCGCCGTCGGCGACGTCTGGGCGGTCGTGGCCGCGCGCGCCGGCTGGGGCGAGTCGGGGCTGACGCCGATCCGCGAGGGCATCGTGTGGGAGCTGCGGCTGCCCCGCACGATGCTGGCCGCGGTGTGCGGCGCCGGCCTGGGGGTGTGCGGCGCGATCATGCAGTCGCTGCTGCGCAACCCGCTCGCCGACCCGTTCGTGCTGGGCATCTCCTCCGGCGCCTCCACCGGGGCGGTGCTGGTCGCCGTGCTGGGGGTCGGCGCCGGGGCGGTGTCGCTGTCGGCGGGCGCGTTCGCCGGCGCCGCGGCCTCCTTCGCCCTGGTCCTGGTGCTCGGCTTCGCCGCCGGCGCCACGACCGACCGCGTCGTGCTGTCGGGGGTGGCGGCCATGCAGCTGTTCTCCGCGCTCACCTCGGTCATCGTGATCTCCTCTGCCGACGCCGAGCAGACCCGGGGCGTGCTGTTCTGGCTGCTGGGGTCGCTGAGCGGCGCCGCCTGGTCCGATGTGGGGCTGTGCGCCGGGGTGCTGGCGGCCGTGCTCCTGGTCTGCGCGGCCAACGCCTCGGCGCTCGACGCGTTCGCGTTCGGCCACGACGCAGCGGCGTCGCTGGGGGTTCCGGTCGCCCGGACCCGGCTGCTCCTGCTCACCGCGACCGCGCTGCTGACCGCGACGCTGGTGAGCGCGGCGGGCGCGATCGGGTTCGTGGGGCTGGTGCTGCCGCACGCCGCCCGCGCGATCGTCGGCCCCGGCCACCGCCGGCTGCTGCCGACCACGGCGCTGGCCGGGGCCGTCTTCCTGGTGTGGGTCGACACCGCCGCCCGCACCCTGCTGGACCCGCAGGAGCTGCCGGTGGGCGTGGTGACCTCGCTCATCGGGGTGCCGGCGTTCGTGTTCATCCTCTACCGGAGCCGGAGGTGGCGGTGATCCGCGGGATGGGGAGGCGGATGTGAGCCTGCGCGCCGACGCGGTGTCGTGGCGGGCGGACGGGCGGCTGATCGTCGACGGCATCAGCCTGGAGCCGCCGCCCGGTTCGACGGTGGGCCTGCTGGGCCCCAACGGATCGGGCAAGTCCACGCTGCTGCGGCTGCTGGCGGGGGTGCGCCCCGCGTCGTCGGGGGTCGTCAGCCTGGACGGCGCCCCCATGGAGAAGGTGGGGCGCAGGGCGGCGGCGCGGCGGATCGCGGTGGTGGACCAGCACTCCTCGACCGAGGTGGACATGAGCGTGCGCGACGTGGTCCGGCTGGGCCGCATCCCGCACCGCCGGGCGTGGTCGGCGCCGTCGGCGGCCGACGACGCGGCGGTGCGCGCCGCGCTGGCCCACACCCGACTGGCCGACCGGGCCGACCGGGCCTGGCACACCCTGTCGGGCGGGGAGCGGCAGCGGGTGCAGATCGCCCGCGCGCTGGCCCAGGAGCCGCGCGAGCTGCTGCTGGACGAGCCCACCAACCACCTCGACATCCAGCACCAGCTGGACCTGCTGGCACTGATCGTGCGCACCCCGGTGACCAGTGTGATCGCCCTGCACGACCTGAACCTGGCCGCGATGTTCTGCGACCACGTGGTGGTCCTGCACCAGGGCCGGGTGGTAGCGGCGGGCACGCCGTCGCGGGTGCTCACCGAGGAGCTGATCGCCGGCGTCTACAACGTGCGCGCCGTGGTGACACCGGACGGGCCGGGGGGCCGCCCCTCGGTGCGCTTCCTGCCCGGCGGCCCCGGAGATCCGGGGGCCGGTCAGGGGGCGTAGGCGTCGGTGAGGCGGGCGAGCTCGGCCGCCGTGACCGGCAGGACGGTCCCGTGGCGCGGGCCGGCCGGCAGGTCGGAGGCCGGCGACATGGTCCACCGCCCCGAGGCGAGGTCGGTGGTCTCGAACGGCACATAGCCGCGCCCGCCGAACTCGTCGATGAACAGGTACCACTTCTCCTCGCTGTTGGACTTGAACACGGTGGGCCCTTCGCCCTGGGAGATGCCGGGGCCGGGCCCCGCGCGGCCGATGCACTCGGCGATGAACTCGTATCCGGTCGAGCGGAGGTCCGCCGAGCGCTCGGCGACGATGAACTTGCCGCACGGGGAGGTGGACGAGGTGTCGCGCTCGTCCTTGGTGAACCGGTAGTAGAGGCCGTCGTGCTCGATGACGGTGGAGTCGATCACCGAGTGGCCGGGGTCGATCCACACGCGCGCCTCGCTGAAGGTGCGGAAGTCGGGCGTGGTGGCGTACATCATCCGGTTGTGGGTGGACCCGGTGTGCCCGGGGTCGTCCTCGGCGTAGAGCTTGGAGGCCCAGAAGACCACGTACCGCCCGATGGAGGGGTCGTAGTATGCCTCGGGCGCCCAGGTGTTGCCGGCCCGGTCGGGGGCGACCCGGACCATGCGCTGGTCCGACCAGTTCACCAGGTCGGTGGACTCCCAGACCATGATCGAGCGGCTGCCGTGGCGCTGGGCCTCGTCCCAGCCGTCGCCGCCGTGGATCTTGAGGTCGGTGGCGAGGAGGTAGAAGCGGTCGCCTCCGGGCGCGCGGATGATGAACGGGTCGCGCACGCCCGAGTCGCCCAGGCGCGAGGTGAGCACGGGCTCGGCGCCATTGAGCTCGTCCCAGCGCAGGGGGTCGTCGCCGCGGCTGGCGGCGAAGTGGATCTGCTCGCCGTCGGCCGTTCCCTCTCCGGTGAAGTAGGCGAACATGTAGCCCTCGTAGGGCGCGGCGTGGGCGCCGCCGGCGGTCGTCGTCGTCCGTTCCTGTGCGGCGGCGGGTCCGGCGGCCGCGGGGGCGAGCAGGCAGAGGAGCGCGGCCGCCGAGGCGAGGGCGGTGGCGCGGCGGCGGTGTCCGGAGCGGCGGGCGGTCATGGGCATCCCCTCGGGGGCGGGCGGCGCGACATGAATGTGATCACCGTCACTATTTTTATGTGAGCGCTAACATACGGATCCGCGCGCGGCGCTGTCAAGACGGGTGCGCCCATCGGCGTGGGAGCCGCCCGGCCACGCGGCGGCGAGGGGAACATGGGCGCACCGGACGCCGGAAGTCCGCTAAGGGGGAGCGCCGTGGACGACGCCGATCACTGTGCGGGCGGCGGATCGCGGCCCGCCCCGCCGCGTCCCTCCGCCGCGCAGGTGCGGCGGTGGCGGCGGCGGCTGGCCGGCGAACGCGACGCGGCCCGGATCTACCGGGAGCTGGCCGGGCTCCGCAGCGGGCAGGAGCGCGAGATCCTGCTCGGGCTCGCCGAAGCCGAGGAACGGCACGTCGCGCACTGGGAGGCGCTGCTCGGTGACGACGCCGGCCGCCCCGGCCGCACCGGATGGCGGGCCCGGACGATGCTCGTCCTCGCCCGCACCCTGGGCTGGATCGTCGTCCTGGCACTGCTCCAGCGCGCCGAGAGCCGGCCGCTCTACGAGCGCGACTCCGACGCCCCCGCGTCCATGGCCGCCGACGAGCGGATCCACAGCGAGGTCGTGCGCGGGCTGGCGGCGCGCGGCCGCGCCCGGATGTCGGGAACGCTGCGCGCGGCGGTATTCGGCGTCAACGACGGCCTGGTCAGCAACATCGCACTGGTCCTGGGGGTCATCGGCGGCGGGGCGAGCGGGCCGGCCGTGCTGCTGACAGGGCTGTCCGGACTGCTCGCGGGCGCGCTGTCGATGGCCGCCGGGGAGTACATCTCGGTGAACTCGCAGCGCGAACTCCTCGCGGCGGCGGCGCCCGATGACGCGGCGCGGGCGTCGCTGCCCGCTCTCGACGTCGACGCCAACGAACTGGCCCTGGTCTACCGGGCCCGCGGGATGAGCGCCGACGAGGCCCGGAGCCGGGCCGCCGCCGCTCTCTCCGGCGGGCGGGCCGACGGGGAGCGGCGGACGGGCACGGGAACGGGCGGGGCGGACGGGTCGGGAGCCGCGGGCGCCGACGTCGTGGGCAGCGGTACCGCGGCCGCGCTGTCGAGCTTCCTGGCGTTCGCGGTGGGCGCGGCGGTCCCGGTACTGCCGTTCCTGGCCGGACTGGCGGGGATCGGGGCGGTCGCGGCCTCGGGCGTGCTCACCGGCGCCGCGCTGATGCTGACCGGTGCGATCGTGGGCCTGCTCTCCGGCGCGCGCCCGCTGCGGCGGGCGCTGCGCCAGTTCGCCATCGGCGCCGGCGCCGCGGCCGCCACCTACCTGCTCGGCCTGGCCTTCGGCTCCGCCGTCGGCTGACGGGCGCGCACCGGCCCGCGTGGCGCCCGTGCGCGCCCGGCGGCGGCGGAGCCGGGGTCAGCCGAAGTAGTCGGGGAAGCGGTCGCCGCTCGGCCACGACGCCACGTCCCGCGACGCCTCCCACAGCAGCGGGTCGATGGTGCCGTAGGACAGGCCCGAGGGGTCGTCGCGCTGGTTGAACAGCGCCGCCCAGCTCATCCCGTTGTACGTGCGCACCAGGAGCGTGGAGGTCCCGGTCAGGCCGCCGGTGTGCCAGGTGTTGCGCCCGGTCCCGCCGCTGGCGACCGGGCGGACGCTCCAGCCGAACCCGTAGTAGGACCCGCCGGAGCCGATCCCGGTCTCGGGCTCGGCGAACACCCGTGAGATGGAGGTGCCGTTGAGGACGGGGGTGGCGGCGGGGGTGTCGAAGATGGTCGCGAACCGGACGAGGTCGACGGCGCTGCCGATCCAGCCGCCGTGGGAGTCCATGTTCTCCAGGTTGAACGTCCCGTAGGGCCCGGGGACGGTCGCGCCCGACCCGTCGAGCACGGTGGTACCGGTGTTCTGGGAGCGGTAGGGGACCTCGGTGGGCGCCGCGTCGGCGGCGGCGCTGCGGCCCAGCCGCATCCGGGAGATACCGACGGGGCCGAGCACCTCGTCCTGCACGTAGGACGGGTAGTCGGTGCCGGTGACGGCTTCGATGGCGCGCCCCAGCAGGAGGTATCCGTAGTTGCTGTAGGCGTAGGCGGTACCGGGGTCGTGGTCCAGCGGCAGGCCCGTGGTGTGGCGGATGACGTGCTCCATGCCGATGGGCAGCGGGACGCCGAGCGCGTCGGAGATCGCGAAGTTCCGGAACATCGGGTCGGGCGTGCTGGCGCGGTCCCATCCCCCGAGGTGGTGGAGCAGCCGGCGGATGGTGACGTCGCCCAGCCGGGGGTCGGCGCTGCCGCCGGACGGCGGCTCCAGGTCGACCAGGGACCCGATGGGGGCGGAGAGGTCGAGCCCGCCCTCCTGGACCAGGCGGGCCACTGCCGCGCCGGTGATCGGCTTGGACAGGCTCGCCAGCCGGAACAGGGAGGTCGGCTGCACGTCCAGCGCGGCGTCGTCGGTCCAGGCGTAGCCGCGGGCCAGCACCAGGCGGCCCTGGTAGGTCACCGCGAGCTGCCCGGCGGAGACGTCGCGCTCCCGCATGAACGCCCGCATCGTCTCGTCGAAGCCCGCCAGCGCGCTCACGGCGGTGCCGGTCGCCCGCCACTCGGGGGCCGCGGCCGCCGAGGGCGCACCGGCCGCTGTTCCCCCGAGCACGGCGCCGATCCCCGCGGCCACCGCCCCTTTGCCGAAACCGCGTCTGCTGATCCCCCGCGACGTCATCCCGTTGCCCCCGCATGCCGTGTTCACCTGGTGCCGTGGTCCCCCGACCCCGGCAGCGGGGAGCCTAACGCACGCCCGTCACCCCCGACCACTTCGGAAATGTCCACTTATGGCCGGGCGGCGCCAACGACGGTTCGGGGACGGCCGGGGATGAAGGCGGCGAGGGCGAGGCCGGCCAGCGCGGCCACGGCGCCGATCGCCAGCGCCGCGCGGAAGCCGTCCAGGGTCGGCACCTCCAGCGAGCCCACCTGCGTGGTCGTGTAGGCCAGCACCACACCCGTGACGGCGCTGGCGGTCGACGTGCCGATCGACCTCATCAGCGCGTTGAAGCCGTTGGCCGCCGCGGTCTCCGACGTCGGCACCGCCGACATGATCAGCGCGGGCAGGGCCGAGTAGGCCATGGCCACGCCGCAGCCGATGACGCACCCGACGACCACGATCTGCCAGACCTCGTCCAGGAAGACCAGTCCCAGGGCGTAGCCGGCGGTGATGATCACGGTGCCGATCATCAGCGACGCCTTCGACCCCCACGCCTTGGCGACCCGGGCCGCCACCGGCGAGATGAACAGCATCATCAGCCCGCCCGGGGCCACACACGCCCCGGCGACCAGCATCGACCGCCCGAGTCCGTACCCGGTCGATTCGGGGAGCTGGAGCAGCTGGGGCAGGACCAGCGCCTGGGCGAACATCGAGAAGCCGACCGCCACCGAGGTGATGTTGGTCAGCAGGACCTGGCGGCGGACCGTGGTCCGCAGGTCCACCAGCGGGTCGGGGGCGCGCAGCTCCCACAGCGCCCAGCCCGTGAAGACGACGGCGGCCGTGGCCAGCAGGCCCACGGTGGTGGTGCTGGTCCAGCCCCACGCCCCGCCCTTGGACACCGCCAGCAGCAGGCAGGTGAGCCCGATCGACAGCCCGACGGCGCCCACGGCGTCGAACCGGCCGCCGCTGCGCTGCGCCGACTCCGGGACCGCGCGCGCCACCCAGACCAGCGCGACGGCCCCCATGAGCGCGGACGCCCAGAACAGCGCGTGCCAGTCGGCGTACTGGGCGACCGCCGCCGCAGCAGGCAGGCCCAGGGCGCCGCCCACCCCGAGGGAGGAGCTCATCAGCCCGATCGCCGAGCCGAGCCGTTCGGGCGGGAGTTCGTCGCGCATGAGGCTGATGCCGAGCGGGATCACCCCCATGGCGCAGCCCTGGAGGGCGCGGCCGACGACCAGCGGCACCAGGGAGGAGCTGAAGGCCCCCACCAGCGATCCCGCGACCAGGATCCCGAGGCTGGCCAGCAGCACCCGGCGCTTGCCGAACATGTCGCCGAGCCGGCCCGCCACCGGGGTCGCCACGGCGCCGGCGAGCAGCGGCGCGGTCAGCGCCCACGACGCGTCGGCCACCGACGCGCCGATGAGGGCGGGCAGGGCGGGGACGATCGGGATCATCACCGTCTGCATGACGGCGACGACGATGCCCGCCGTCGCCAGTGCCGTGATCACGGATCCGGATCTGGGCAGGGGCGCCGCCCCTCCTCCGGTGCCGGATACGACCTCGGTTGCGCTCAAGGATGCCTCCACATCGCGTCGGCCGCCGGGGGCAGTGGCGGTCTCCCCCTGACGCGCGAGTGCATCGTACATAAAGGGTGCATCGTACAATTCGCATATCAGTAGTAACCTCCGTCACCAGAACGCCCGGAGGTGCGGCGCGGCACAGCATGTGGAGGCCGGATGGAAGCCCTGCTGGAGGTCCTGGAACGGGAGCTCATGCTCGCCGGCCGCCATTCGGCCATGGGCCCGCCGGGCTCGGCGTGCGGGCCGCGGGCCCTGGAGCGGTCGGCGTATGTCCTGCTCAGCCGACTGGAGACCGAAGGCCCGATGTCGAATGGCGAACTCGCCCACGCGTTCCGGCTGGACGCGTCGACCGTGCACCGGCAGACCGGCGCGATGATGCGGTCGGGGCTGGTGCGGCGCATCCCCGATCCCGACGGCGGGATGGCGCGCAAGTTCAGCATGACCGACGAGGGCGCCCGGCGCCTGGCCGAGGACCGGTCCCGCATCCGCGACGGTCTGGCGGCGGCGCTCGACGGCTGGACCTCGAAGGACATCGGCCGGCTGACCGAGATGCTGACCCGGTTCAACGCGAGCATCGAGGAGCGCGACGAACGGCCCTGGCCGCGGGCCGCGTCCGGGCGCGAACGCGCGAGCGCCGGCGGGGGATGAGCGCGGGCACCGCGTCACCAGCGCCGATACACGGGACGGCCGGAATCGGGGTCGACGGCGGGTCGCCACCGCGTCCGCCCGGCGCCCGCGGCGACCGCGCCGGGCCGTGTGGCGGGCGACACATCAGCGGACTTCGCGCGAATCGGCGCATACCTGGCCACCAGGTCCATCCGGACCCGGCCGCCCGGAGGCCGGGATCGGGGCACTCCCCCGCCTCAGCATGGCCGCGGGCCGAGCGGACGCCGCTGAGGGGGCCTGTGGGGCACGGCCTCGGGCGGGCCCGACCGGACCTCCGCCGGGCGGCGCGCCTGGTCGACGTTGAGCGCGAGGCCGGCCGCGGCGACGGACCGCGGTCGACCTCCAGCACCCCCGGGCGGCCGCCTCCGGCGCGCGCCGGAGGCGGCACCGGTCTCACGGAGCGGGCCGCGCTCGATCAGCTCGCCGACGACGCTGGAGACCGTGGACGCGGCCAGGCCGGTGGCCGCGGCGACGTCGGCCCGCGGGTCAGGGGACGAGCAGGATTTTGCCGAGGCCCTGGCCGCGTTCGCTGGCCCGGTGGGCCTCCGCGGCCTGGTCGAGCGGGAACAGCCGCGGCGCGGGCAGCACCACCTGTTCGCGGGTGACCGCCTCGGCGAGCATCGCCAGCACCTCCTCCGTCTGGTCCTCGGCGGTGCCGACCAGGAACTCCACCCCCGCGTCGAAGGCGGCGCCGTCGGCGATGGTGACCACCCGGTCCGCCCCGCCCGCCAGCGCGACGGCGTCCGCCAGCACCCCGTGCCCGGCGACGTCGAAGACCGCGTCGACCCCGTTCGGGGCGATCTCGCGGACGCGGTCGGCCCAGCCGTCGCCGTAGACCACGGGGGTGGCGCCCAGCGAGGCCACGTGCGCCTGCTTGGTCGGGCTCGCGGTGCCGATGACCACGATCTCCTGGGCGGCGGCGAGCTGCACCGCGATGGTGCCGACCGCGCCCGAGGCCCCGTTCACCAGGAGCGTTCGGCCGGAGTCCACCCCGAGCGCGGCGATCCCGCGCACGGCGGCCTCCCCCGCGACGGGCAGCGCCGCGGCCTGGTAGACGGTCAGGCCCTCGATCACCGGGAAGAAGGTGGTCAGGGTGGCGGACTCCGCGTAACCGCCGCCCCCGGTCCAGCCGAACACCTCTTGGCCGATCTCGACGCCGCTGACCCCGGGCCCGATCTCCTCGATGGTGCCCACGGCCTCGTGGCCGGGGACCACGGGATCCGCGGGCGCGGGGGCGTCGGCGAACATGCCCGACCGCTGCTTGACGTCGACGGGGTTCACCCCGGCCGCGAGCACGCGGATCCGCACCTCGCCGTCGCCGGGCCGCGGGGGGTCGGTCTCGACCTGCTCCAGCACCTCGGGGCCGCCGAACCGGGAGTACTCGATCGCACGCACGAAGCCTCGTGTCCTTTCGTCGATGAGGGCGGCCGCCGCGGCCCACCGGGGGGCGGCCGCCGCCGGGACCGCACGGATGGCGCGCCGTCGCCACCACGCGTGACGTCGCCACGCTAATGCGTCCGGCGCGCCACGGCACCGCGCTCCGGACCCGTCGGCGTGTCGACGCGCTTCGGCGGCTAAAATCTATTTTTCCTACTTATATAGTTCCCTATGCTCGGCGCCGTCCCCTCACGCGCGCCTGGAAAGGTGTTGATCGGCTGTGCACAGGCACTTCGTCCTCCCCGCGGTCCTGATCGCGACCCTGGCCGCGGGCGCGTGCGGGGCGCCCTCCGAACGGGCCTCCGACGGCGATGGCGACGGCGGCGCGTACACGGGCCCGCTGCGCGTCGGGGTCACCGCCGGGGACGGCGGCGACATCGCCCGCAACGTCGCGGACCTCGCCGAGAAGAGCGATACCGGCCTGGAGGTCGAGGTCGTGGAGTTCTCCGACTACAACGTCCCCAACACGGCGCTGGCCGACGGCGACCTGGACGCCAACGCCTTCCAGCACGCCCCGTTCCTGGAGGAGTTCAACGAGGCGTCGGGAACCGGCATCGTGCCGGTCGCCGAGACCTACCTCGCCCCGCTGGCACTGTACTCCGACACCGTCGACGACCCCGCCGACCTGCCCGACGGCGCCACCATCGCCATCCCCAACGACGTCACCAACGGCTCCCGCTCGCTGCTGCTCCTCCAAGAGGGCGGCCTCGTCACCCTGGACCCCGACGCCGAAGGCGAGAACCACACGGTCGCCGATATCCAGGACAACCCCAGGGACTTCGCGTTCGAGGAGATCGACGCGGCGCTGCTCCCCCGCAGCCTGGAGGACGCCGACGCGTCCATCATCAACGGCGGGTTCGCCGCCGAGGCCGGGCTCACCCCCCGAGCGGACGGGATCCTCGTCGAGGACGCAGCGGACAGCCCCTATGTCAACATCGTCGCCGTCGACTCGGGCGACGAGGACGACCCCCGGGTGGCGCAGTACGTCGAGCTGATGCGCTCACCGGAGTCCAAGGCGTTCATCGAGGAGAACTTCGGCGAGACCCTGATCCCCGTCTTCTGACCCGCTTCCCGCCCGGGCGCCGGCCCGGGGGCCGCGGGGGCGTGCGCCCCTCCCCCGCACGGGGGAGGCGCCCCCTCCCGCGCGGGATGACCGGGCCGGTCGCGTCGGGCCACGCTCGTGCCATGACCTTCTCCGCGCCCTCCCGGCCCTCCCCGCCCACCGCACACACGCCCGCGCGCACCCGCCCCGCGGCGGCCTCCGGCCCGCCGCCCGCCCGGCTCCGGCTGTGGGCCGGCGGCGCCGCCGCGTGGACCCTCCTCTACGTCGGCTCCAAGGTCCACTACGCGCTGGAGGGGCGCCTCGGCGTGACCGGCGGACCGGAGGTGGCCGCGGGTTCCTACGACGCCTACGGCCCCGGCGACGTCGCGGGCGCCCAATGGGCCAACGCCGCGGTGGGCCTGACCGTCGTGCTCCTCTTCGCCTTCTGCCGGACGCCGCGGGCGCGGCGCCTGCCCCGGTGGGCGGTGCTGCCGGCCGTCGGCGCGGTCGCGCTGATGGCCGCGGCCGGCGCGGTGGGCATGCTCGTGCGCGCCGCCGCCACCGACGCCGGAGGCGCCGTGTTCGGCGGCTACTGCCTCGTGTGGACGGTGCTGGCGGTCGGCACCCTCATCACCCTCCACCGCTCCACCGGGCCGGCCCCGGCGACCGGCCGGCCGAAGGCATGAGCGCCCTGCCCGTGCCGGACGGCGATCAGGGCGGCGGCGGGCGAGGGAGGCCGCCGGGTCGCCCGGCGGCCTCCCTCGGCCCCGGCCGGTCCCCGCCGACCGCGACCCGCCGAGCGCCCTGACGCAATGCCGTGACCAGGCGACTCCATGGTGTTAGCATCCGAGGCCATGCGCATAGGGTTTCTCGGTCTGGGCCGCATGGGTTCGCTCATGGCCCACCGGCTCACCGACGCCGGATACGACGTCACCGTGTGGAATCGGACCCCGGAATCCGCCCGCCCTCTCGTTGCGGCGGGCGCCCGGGCGGCCGATACCCCGCGCGGCGCCGCGGCCGACCGCGATCTCGTCATCTCGATGCTCGCGGCCCCGAAGGCGGTCGACGCCGTGTTCTTCGGTCCCGACGGCGCCGCCGACGGACTCGCTCCCGACACCGTCGTCGCCGAGATGTCGACGATCGGCCCGTCGGAGATCCACCGGATGCGCGACCGCCTCCCGATCTCCGTCCGGCTCATCGACGCCCCCGTGCTCGGGAGCCTCCCCCAGGCGTCCGCGGGCGAGCTCAAGATCTTCGCGGGCGGTACCGGTGCCGATGTGGCCGCGTGCGCCGAACCGCTCGGCCGCCTCGGCGACCTGCGCCACGTCGGCGGGCTCGGCGAGGGCGCCGCGCTCAAGCTCGCGGCGAACCTCTCCTTCATCACGGCGACCGTCGCCATCGGCGAGGCCATCCGCCTCGCCGAGTCCCACGGGCTGAGCACCGACACGATCCTCGACGCGCTCTCCGACAGCCCCGCGGGCGCCCTGGTCACCCGCATGCGCGACAAGATCACGGCCGAGACGGCGCCCCCCACGGGTTTCGCGCTCGGCCTCGCCGAGAAGGACCTCGCGCTGGCGGTGGCCGAGGGCGCCCTGGAGGGCGGGGTGGTGGCCGCCGCCCGCGACCGGCTGCACTCCGCGAGCACCGCCGGCCTGGCCGACCAGGACCTCAGCGCCGTCATCGGCCACCTGCGCGGCCACCCCGGCGGGCCGCGGTGACCTCCGCCGGGTGAGCGCGCTCGCGGCTACGAGGCGCTCATGCCTGCGCGAATCCACCGTCGGCGAAGAACTCGGCACCGTTGACGTAGCTCGACGCGTCCGAGGCGAGGAACGTCGTCACGGCGGCGATCTCGTCGGGCTCGGCGAGCCGGCCGAGGGGAACAGCGCCTTCGGCCTGCTGGAGCATCTCGGGTGAGACCAGCTCAAGCAGACCAGAGGTGCGCGTACCGCCCGGGGATACGACGTTGACCCGGAAGCCGTGTGTGCGCGCGCTGAGAGCCCAGCCGCGGGCCAGGGCGCGGACCGCGGCCTTCGACGCCGCGTAGACCTCAAGTCCCAGGTTGGGCCGGGTCGCAGCGGTCGAACCCGTCAGGATCACCGAAGCGTTCGTACTGAGCAGCGGCAGCGCCTGCTGGAGCGTGAAGATCGTTCCCTTGACGTTGGTGGCGAACACCGAGTCGATCAGATCTTCCGTCACCTCGCCGAACGTCGCCGCGGTGCCGACGCCGGCGTTGGCGACCAGCACGTCGATGCGTCCGGCCTGGTCGCGCACTGTGCTGTAGAACGCATCGAGCTCTGAGGGCACCGAAGCATCGCAGACCACGCCGGTCACGCCGGGTCCGAGCTCGGCGACCGCGGCGTCGAGCGCGTCTTTGCGGCGGCCGGTGATGAACACCGTGGCACCCCCGTCGCGGAATGCGCGCGCGGTCGCGAACCCGATGCCGGTGCCGGCCCCGGTGACCACGGCGACCTTGTCTTCCAAGACGGCCATGCCGCCCTCCTTCAAGTTATGGACTGTTACGTCCATAATCTTGGCCGATATGGACCGCTCAGTCAAGATTGCTTCGGCATCGGGGATTCCCGGCGCGGCCCCGTAGACGGGCCGCGCAGGCTGCGGGCAGGGGTCCCGCGCCCGCGACCCCTGGTCGGACGCCTGCGGGGCCACACCACGGCAGTGCCGACCGCCGCGGCGGTATCGGCCGCCGGGTCGCGATTCGAGTCGCCTGACGACCGGCAGCGCGCGGGAGCCCGGCCGGCGGAGCGCGGCCCTCCGCAGGAGCCGCGGCGCACGGCTTCAGGGCGCGCCCCGGGGTTCGGATCCGGTCGCAGGCCGTGGCGGTACAGGCCGGCCGGTGCGTTGCGCTACCGCGCCGGAGTGGGCAGCAACCGTGCCAGGGCGGACCGGGCCATCACGGTGAGCGCTCCGATGTCGATGCCGGTGCGCCCGAGAGCGATGAGGCCGAGTTGCGCGACGAGGGCCGCGCGGGCGGTCTCAGCAGGGTCGATGTCGGGGTCGAGGTCGCCTTCGCTCCGGGCGCGCTCCAGCGCCGCGGTGAGGACGGTGGCGATCGCGTCGTAGCTGCGGCGAGCCTCGGCCGCGACGTCCGGAGTGCTTGCGGCCAGCTCGGCGTTGCTGTTGGCCAGCAGGCAACCCCGACGCGCGATCGCCCCGGTCGGATCGCCGGTCGGGCCGAGTACGAACTCGCGCACCACGTCGATCCCCCGCGCCGCGGATGCCAGACGCTCGCGCAGCACCAGCAGGTTCGCGTCGTCGTAGTCGCGCAGCACCCGCAGGAACAGCCTGCGCTTATCCCCGAACGCCCCGTAGAGGCTGCCTTTGCCCAGCCCGCTCACGCGCAGCAGGTCGTCCATCGATGTCGCCGCGTAGCCCTTGTCCCAGAACTCGTCACGGATAGCGAGAAGCACACGATCTTCATCGAACTCACGAGGTCGAGGCATACCCGCACGATACAAGTTCTGGACCGCATGGGCCACAATGGAATCCGGGCCGCTCTGTGCCCGGATCGGCTCGGGAGAAATCCAGCCGAGAACGGTGCTGGAGTGCCAGGGCGCATCACGTCGTGATCAATCTGCGGCGCCCTGGCCGGGGGCGGCCGGCCGCCGGGTGCGCAGCCGCCCGCACATGCCGAAGCGGCGGGGCCCCGGGTGGGGCTCGGTGCGCACCACCGCCGCCCGGGCCATGACACCGGGTTCGCCCCCGGCCAGGGCGGCCAGCTGGTTCCGGGTCAGCTCCACCTCCTGCTCCACCCCCTCGCGCCAGATCTCCCGCCAGCGGGCGACCCGCGGCCGCACCAGTTCCGCGGCGCGCCGGTGGAACTCGTGCAGGGGCCCGGGCCCTCGGGCGCGCACGGCGTCGGCCAGCTCGGCGTACCCGCGCACGGCCAGGTCGCGGCGGACGCGGGCCCGCTCGGCGCGCAGTTCCTCGGGCGCCTCCGCCGGCAGGTGGGCGGCGCGCGCATAGGCGTCGTCGTCGGCCATCACCGCGCGCGGGAACGTGAAGACGGCGTCCCCGGCCTCGGGCAGGCCGGCGTTCTGCATGACCACGGCGATCCGCAGGCCGCCGCCGTTGACGAGGCGGTGCACCGTGCCCGGGGAGAACCAGAGGACGTCGCCGGCCGCGAGGTCGTCGGCGGCCACACCCTCTGGGGTGACGGTGTGCACCTCGCCGGTGCCGCCGAGGACGATGTAGCCCTCGGAGGAGGCGGTGTGCAGGTGCGGGCTGCCGCCGTGCAGGCCGTCGGGGCCCCGCGAGTCGTAGACGCGCAGGTCGCTGACCCCCGTGCCGCCGGGGAAGCGGGGTGTGGTCACGGTGTGAACTCCTTCGCGAGCGCGGCGGCCTCGTCGGCGGTGTACTCCCGGTCCGCGAACACCAGGCGATGGCGCAGGTCGAGGGTGTGGCCCGGTGCCAGGACCAGCTCCTCGTCGAAGCTCGGCGAGGGGCTGAACACAGGGAAGGGCTCGGACCGCACGAACCAGCGGATCGGCGCGCTGCCGCTGGTCGTCCCGGCGTAGGCCAGGACGGTGGCGCCGCCGTCGCGCTCGTCGTGTCGGCCGGTGAAGGCGATCCAGTCCGCCTCGGTGCCCATGACGGTGTCGGCGCCGGTGCGGCCGGTGGCGCTGTGGACCGCCCCGCCGGTCCAGGAGCGGGGGCCGCGCCAGAAGAACCCGGTGTAGCCCGCGGCGGGGCGGCCGTGGGTGGTCGGGCTGCCCAGCCGGAGGTCCGCGCCGCGGACGTTGGTCAGGGAGGTGGCGAAGTCGAGCGCCCACAGTCCGCGGGCGCTGTCAGCGGCGTGGAACCGGTGGCCGCGGACCTCCTCGATCCACCGTTCACCGGTGGCGGCGGTCCAGGCCAGGTGCTCGGTGAACGCCGCCTCGGCGCCGCCGCCGGACGTGGAGGCGAACCGCTCGTGGCGGATGGTCCCGAGGTTGTCCAGCCAGCGGTAGCCCTTTCCGCGTACGAAGGTCGGGCCGCCCCAGAAGTTCTGCCCGGACACGTGGGACCAGGTCATCTGGAGCCCTTTGTGCCAGCGGTGGTCCCAGGGCCGTATCGCGGTGAGCGGGGCCCCGCTGAGGGTGCGCAGCGGGTGGAGGTAGGGCTTGGGGGCTTCGGCCGCGGGCGCATCGGGGCGGATGACGTAGCGGGCGATCTCGACTCCGCCCGCCTCCACGGCCAGCGCGTCGTCGTCCTCGGTCAGGTGGAGGGTCTCAGGCATCGGTGTCGGCCTCCGTTCGGCGCAGGGCGGCCGTCGCCGCGGCCGGGTCGCCGCCGTGCAGGGCGGTATAGAAGGGGTCGTCGGGGGTGAGGTCGCCGCGGCGCACGGTCGTGCCGGTGAGGGCCGACCGGTACATGCCGGTGGCGAGTTCGAGCGCCCGGCGCCCGTCGGGGCCGCCGGCCGGCGGCCGCTCGCCGCGTGCCATGGCGTCGAGCAGGGCGGCGAGCTGGGCGCGGTGCGAGCTGGGCTCATCACGCCGGGGCGCCCATCCCGCGACGGTGTCGGGATCGGTCACGTGCGGCGCGGGCGTCCAGCGCCAGTGGGCGTTGTCGTAGCCGTAGAGGTGCTCCAGCTCGACCGTGGCGTGTTCGAGGTCGAAGCGCAGGTAGCTGGTCTCGCGGGGGGAGAGCAGGCTGTTGACCACCGAGAGGGTCGCACCCGAGGCCAGGCGGACGATCGCCGCGGACACGTCCTCGGTGCGGGTGGCGCGCGCGGTCGTGGCCATCGCGGCGGTGGCCTCGGTCCAGTCCCCGAGCAGGGACAGGACGAGGTCCATCTGGTGGATGCCGTGGCCCATGGTCGGTCCGCCGCCCTCGGAGTCCCACCGGCCGCGCCAGGGCACCTCGAAGTAGGCGGCGTCGCGGTACCAGAGGGTGTGGCACACGGCGACGAGCGGGCGGCCGAGGGTGCCCTCGGCCAGGTGGCGGCGCAGGCGCCGGGCGCCCGAGCCGAAGCGGTGCTGGAAGACGTAGGAGGCGTAGGGGCCGGAGGGGTCCCGCTCGTGGCGGACGACCTCGTCGTATTCGGCGAGGGAGAGGGCGGGGGGCTTCTCGCACCACACCCAGGCGCCGGCCTTGAGCGCGGCGATGGCGGTGTCCTTGTGGGCGGCCGGCGGGGTGCACACCACGACCAGGTCGGGGGCCTCCGCGGCGAGCATGGCGCCGGTGTCGGTGTAGCGGCCGGGGATGTCCCTGTGGGCCGCGGTGGCCTCCACGAGGGCGCGGTCGATGTCGCACAGGGCGACGACCGACACCCGTTCCGCGAAGGCGGCGAGGGCGGGCAGGTGCCTGCCGCGGGCGATCGCGCCGCTGCCGACGACCGCCGCACGGACCGGTGAGGGGGGACTGGGCACAGGCGCTCCTTGGGGGCGGAGCCAAAAGTGAACGTTCACTTTTCACGGTCGGCCCTAAGGTAGTGATCGTTCACCCGGACCGTCAAGACCGCCCCCGCCCCCGGAGGAAGCACCGATGACCGCGCCCGGGCCGCCGCGGCGGCCGACCATCATGGAGGTCGCCCGCCTGGCCGGCGTCTCCCACCAGACCGTCTCGCGCCACCTGCGCTCCGACGGCGGCGGGCTCAGGGCGTCGACCCGCGAGCGCGTCGACGCCGCGATCCGCGAGCTTGGCTACCGCCCCAACCTCGTGGCGCGGTCGATGCGCACCCGACGCTCCGGGCGCCTGGCGATCCTGCTGCCGGCGGCGAGCTTCTCCGGCCCGGCCCGCATGCTCGCCGGCGCCATCGCCGCCGCGCACGCGGCGGGCTTCACCGTCGAGGTGCTCAGCCTCGACGGCGGGGCCGAGGCGCGCACCGGCCGGATGCTCGAACTCGCCGCCTCCGGGCAGGTCGAGGGGATCCTGTCACTGGCCCCGGTGACCGCCGACAGCGACCGCCGGCGGCCGGACGGCGCCTCCGTCGTGGTCTCGGCCGACTACGACGACGAGATGCGCGGCATCGGCGAGATCGCCGACGGGTCGATCCTGGGCGAGCTGGTCGAAGGGCTCGCCAAGGCGGGCCACCGGCGCTTCCTGCACGTGGCCGGCGCCCCGCAGTTCGCCTCGGCCCGGGGCCGCAGGGCGACCTACGTGGAGACGGTCGACCGGCTGGGCCTGGAGTCGCACGGCGTGGCCGACGGCGACTGGTCGGCCGAGTCGGGGCGCGAGGCGGTGCGCTCCCTGCCCGAGGGGTGCGGTGTCACCGCGGTGATCGCCGCCAACGACGTGGTCGCCGCGGGCGCGGTGCGCGGAGCGCTCGAACGCGGCTGGGACGTGCCGGGCGACCTCAGCGTGACCGGCTGGGACGACGCCCCCGTCGGCGCCTACCTCTCCCCGTCGCTGACCACCGTCGCGGTGGACCTGGAGCGGCTGGGCGCGGGCGCCATGGAGCGGCTGATCGCGGCGGTGCGCGAAACCGCGCCCGCGCCGCGGCTGACCTCGCTCAACCGCGTCATCTGGCGGGAGTCCACCGGCCCGGGCCCATGGCGGTGAATACGGTGGGAAGGCGACGCGCGTGGCGCCGGACCGTCCGCGCGGAAATCCGCGCGGACGGACATCGATGGTCCCTCAGTCGAATCCGCGGCGCCGGAGGCGCACCTCGACGATGGTGGCGCATGTCGCGCCGGCCACGAGAAGGCATATCCCCGTGTACCCCGGCCCGCTGCGGATCGCGGTCTCCGTCTCCATCGGTTCACAGGAGCGCCCTCCCCCGCCCGTCAGAGCGTTCGGCCCGCACACATCACCCGGGGCATGGGCCGCCCGCCGCGATCGACCCGGTCGTCGCCGAAGACGACCGCTGGACCGGCGAGGAGCATGATGCAGCCGATCAGAACGGCCGGGTGGGCGAAAGCCGGAATGTACTCGGGAAGGGGGTATTTCCGCATGGTGCGACCGCGGCAAGGCGCGGCGGGGCGTGCGGGGTCCCGTGAAGTGAGCGTCATCGGGCGTAACAGGGATGTCCCGGCGCGCAGCGGGCCCCGCCCGTCGCCGGGACGCGGTTCACGGTCCATCGCGGCCGGTGGACCGATCGTCGTCGTCCGGGACTGGGCGGCGGGCACCGCCGCACGCCGTGCCTCCTCACCCCGGGACGGTCCCCGCCCCCGCTGAGAGGACCCGGTCGGGGCGGATCGGGAGGTGGCGGTGGCGGACGCCGGTCGCGTGCCAGACCGCGTTGGCGATCGCCGCCGCGGCGCCCACGATGCCGATCTCGCCGATGCCCTTGATACCGACCGGGTCGTCGGGGTCGATGTCCTCCACCCAGTCCGCCTCGATGAGCGGCACGTCGGCGTTGGCCGCCACGTGGTAGCCCGCGAGGTCGGCGCCGACCAGGCCGCCCGACGCCGCGTCGCGGAACGCCTCCTCATGCAGGGCCATGGAGATCCCCCACGTCATCCCGCCGATGAACTGGCTGCGCGCGGTCAGCGGGTTGACGATCCGGCCCGCCGCGAAGATCCCGAGCATCCGCCGCACGCGGACCTCTCCGGTGGCGGTGTCAACGGCGGCCTCGGCGAAGTGCGCCCCGAAGGAGTCCCTCTCCTTCTGCGCCAGGGCGCCGAGCGCCTTGGTGGTGTCGGAGCGGACGGTGACGCCCTCCGGCGGGATGCCGCCGCCCAGGGCCAGCCGCTCCTTGAGCTCCCCGGCCGCGGCCGATACCGCCCACCCCCAGGAGCGGGTGCCCATCGAGCCGCCGGCGAAAGCCGCGGGGCTCAGATCGCTGTCGGCGATGTGCATGCGGATACGGTCCGGGGCGACCTCAAGCGCCTCCGCGGCGACCAGGGCGATCGCCGTCCGCGCCCCGGTGCCGATGTCGACCGCGTTGATCCGGACCGTGAAGGAGCCGTCCGCCTCCGCCGTCACCTCCGCCGTGGAAGGGGCGGCGACGACGGGGAAGACGGCAGCCGCCGTACCGGTCCCGAGCGACCAGCGCCCCTCGCGGCGCACGCCGGGGCGCGGATCGCGGTCGGCCCAGCCGAACCGGCGGGCGCCCTCCGCGAAGCAGGCGAGCAGGTTGCGGCTGGCGAACGGCAGCCCGGACACCGGGCCCGCCTCGGGTTCGTTGCGGACGCGCAGCTCGATCGGGTCCAGTCCGCACTTCTCGGCGAGCTCGTCGATCGCCGACTCCAGCGCGAACGACCCCGGCGCCTCGCCGGGGGCGCGCATCCAGGCCGGGGTGGGCACGTCCAGCCGCACGAGCCGGTGGACGGTGCGGTGCGCGGCCGCGCGGTACAGGGTGCGTCCCGGCGCGGCGCTCGCCTCGATGAACTCGTGCTCGGTGGACGTGAGGTTCTGCGCCTGGTGGTCGAGGACGCGCAGCCGCCCGTCGGGATCGGCGCCGAGCCGGACCCGTTGCGCCGTGGGGCTGCGGTAGCCGCAGAGCGCGAACGTCTGGCGGCGGGTGAGGGCGACCCGGACCGGGCGGTTCAGGACGGTCGCGGCCATCGCGGCGGCCACCAGGTGCGGCCGGGTGGATTTCGACCCGAAGCCGCCGCCGACGTGCTCGGAGCGCACCCGCACCGACGCCCGGTCGAGGGAGAACAGCTGTGCCAGATCACCGGCCACCCATTGGGTGCCCTGGTTGGAGTCCACGACGTCGAGGCGGTCGCCGTCCCAGCGGGCCGCCGCCGCGTGCGGTTCGAGCGCGCTGTGGTACTCCTCCGGCGTGGTGTAGTCGGCGTCCACGACGACCGCGGAGGCGGCCAGCTCGGCCTCGGCGTCGCCCACGACCACCTCCGCCGGCCCGATCGGGGTCGGCCCCTCAGGAACGTAGGTGCCGGGGCGCCCGGCGGAGAACGCGACGTCGTGCGGCTCCCGGTCGTACTCGACCGCCAGCGCCTCCGCCGCCTCTCTCGCCTGCTCGGGCCGCTCGGCCACGACCAGCGCCACCGGCCAGCCGGCGTAGGGCACGCGGTCGTGCTGGAACAGCCCCAGGACCGGGTCCGGACGCTGGCCCATGATGGACGTGAAGTCGGTTTCGAGGCGCGGGGCGTTGCCGTGGTGCAGGACGGCGAGGACACCGGGCATCGCCAGAACAGGGGCGGTCTCCACGGCGCGGATGCGGCCGCGGGCGACGGTGGACAGCACGAGCCAGCCGTGGGCGAGCCCGGCGAAGGGCAGGTCCGCCGCGTAGCGGGCGGCGCCGGTGACCTTCTCCCGGCCTTCCACGCGCGCGTGCCCGGTTCCGACGGCCCGGACGGGGGCGGCAGGGGTGTCCTGGACGGTGGTCATCGGGCGGCCTCCTCTGCGAGTTCGGTGAGCACGGCCACGATCAGGTTGCGCATCAGCGCCACCTTGTAGGCGTTTCCGGTGAGCGGCCTGGCCGCCGAGAGTTCGGCGTCCGCCGCGGCCGCGAAGGCGTCGGGCGTCGCCGGTCGCCCGGTCAGCGCCCGCTCGGCCGCCCGCGCCCGCCACGGCCGGGACGCGACCGCGCCGAGGGCGAGGCGCACGTCGCGCACGTGTCCGTCCTCGACGCCGAGCACCGCGGCGACCGAGCCGATCGCGAACGCGTAGGACGCCCGCTCGCGTACCTTCCGGTACCGCGAGGCGACCGCCGCCGGCGGGGGCGCGACACCGACGCCGGTGATCAGCGCGCCGGCCGGCAGGGCGGTCTCCAGGTGGGGGGTCTCGCCCACGGGGAGGTAGAGCTCCGCGACGGGCAGTTCACCGGGGCCCTCCGCCGTTTCGTAGGCGACGACCGCGTCCAGGGCGGTGAGCGCCACCGCCATGTCCGAGGGGTGGGTCGCCACGCAGTGCTCGGAGGCGCCGAGGATCGCGTGGTTGTGGTGGTGGCCCGCGACGGCCGGGCAGCCGCTTCCGGGGGCGCGCTTGTTGCACGGTCCGGCCGTGTCGGTGAAGTAGCCGCAGCGGGTGCGCTGGAGCAGGTTCCCGCCGACCGTGGCCATGTTGCGCAGCTGCCCCGACGCCCCGGCCAGGACGGCCTGCGCCAGCACCGGGTAGCGGCGGCGCACGCCGGGATGGGCGGCGAGGTCGGAGTTGGCGACCGTGGCGCCGATGCGCAGACCGCCGTCCGGGGCCTCCTCGATCCGGCCCAGGGGGAGGTCGCCCACGTCGACGAGGCGGCCGGGGCGCTCCACACCGGTCTTCATGAGGTCGACGAGGTTGGTTCCCCCGCCGAGGTAGCGCGCGTCGGGATCCGCGCCGAGCAGCGCGACGGCCTCGGCGACGTCGGAGGCGCGCTGGTAGCCGAACTCTCTCATGCGACGGCCTCCTCGGAGTCGGCGGTCCGCGCCTCGGCCGCCCGGGCGACCGCCTGCACGATGGACACGTAGGCCCCGCAGCGGCACAGGTTGCCGCTCATCCGCTCCCGGATCTCGTCGGCGGTGAGCGCCGGGGGGCCTGCTTCGGGACTGATATCGGCGGTGACGGCGCTCGGCCAGCCCGCCGCGTGCTCCTCGATCGCCGCGACGGCGGAGCAGATCTGGCCGGGGGTGCAGTAGCCGCACTGGTAGCCGTCGAGGTCGATGAAGGACTGCTGCACCGGGTGCAGCCGGTCGCCGTCGGCCACGCCTTCGATGGTGGTGATGTCGCGGCCTTCGGCGGTCACCGCGAGCCTGAGGCAGGAGACGGTCCTGCGGCCGTCGATCAGCACGGTGCAGGCGCCGCACTGGCCCTGGTCGCACCCTTTCTTGGTGCCGGTGAGGTCGAGGTGCTCGCGCAGCGCGTCGAGCAGGGTCGTGCGGTGGTCGACGGGCAGCGTGTGCTTCTCTCCGTTGACGGTCAGGGTGATGACGCTGGACGTCGATGGGGCCATGGAAGCCTTCCTTCGCGTATGTGGTGCGCGTCGGAGCCGACCGGCGAGGTCACGGGCCTGCGGCGTGCGAGACAATGTCGGTCGGCGGTCGATTCCGGCACGTCCGTGGGGGACGTCCCGTCGGCGGGATGGCTTAAGTGGACAATTGTCCGCCACGCGGGAATCTACCGGACAACTGTCCGCTCAGCAAGGCCGGCCGGCGCCGCGGCACGGCCGGAAAAGGGAGAACGGGTGCACGACGACAGGGAGGTCCCGCTGCGCTTGGACGCGCAGCAGAACCGCGAGCGCATCCTGAGCGTGGCGCTGGCCGAACTGACGCGTTCGGCGGACGTCCCGCTCAGCGTGATCGCGAAGAAGGCGGGCGTCGGCCAGGGAACGATGTACCGCAACTTCCCCAGCCGCGAGGCACTCGTCCTGGAGGTCTACCGCAACGAGCTCCAGCAGGTGGCGGGGGCCGCGGACCGGCTGCTCCGCACGCGCCCGCCCGACCGCGCCCTGCGGGAGTGGATGGACGGCCTGGCCCGGTTCGCCGTGGCCAAGTCCGGCCTCGCCGACGCGCTGCGCAAGGCGACCAGCGCCCCCGGCAGCCCGGGCAAGCCCGGTCACGACCAGGTGACCACCGCCATCGCACGCCTGCTGAAGGCCAACGAGCAGGCGGGCACCATCCGCCCCGGTGTGACCCCCGACGACTTCATGCTCGCCGTGGCAGGGCTGTGGCAGATCGGCCCCGACGACGGGCCGGAGCGCGCCGACCGCCTTCTCGACCTGGTCATGGACGGCCTGCGCGCGGGTGCGCCGGGCCGGTGACCGGGATCGGCCCCCGCCGGCGCACCGGAGAGCGGCAGCGGGCTACTGTCCGCGCCGGACGCGGTCGTCCCACAGGCCCGCCACCAGGGCGGCGAAACCGTCGTGGGGTTCGGGGTCGTCCCCGTCTCCGGGCCACCACTCATAGGCGGTCCACTCGCCGTTCTCGGCAACGCTGTCGGCGTGCAGGAAGAGGTACTGGCCGCCGCCGCCATTGTCATCGGCGATCAGCAGCGACCTCTCCAGCAGCCTGATCAGTTCGGGGTGGTCGTCGGCCAGGCCGAAGTCCGACCATGAGAAACACGGTCCAGTCCGCGACGGTCGACGGGGGGACGGTGGCCATGGTCGAACTCCTCCAACGGTGTGTACGCGGCGGGCATCATCCCAGCACGCTGCGACATTCGGCGCCCGCCCCTCCAGACGCCGCCCGACCACGCCGGCATGGGCGGGCCGCGCTAGTGCGCCGGGGTCGACCGGATCCATTCATCGACGCGGCCGTTGAACCAGTCGGGGTACTGCAATGGCAGCCCGTGCCCCGCATCTCCATGGATCACCAGATCGCCGCGCGGATGGTCGTCACGGAGGCGGCGCATCCCGCGCAGGAGCGCCCGTGGTTCGTTCGCTCCGGCGAGAAGCAGCACCCGGCCGGGGAACCCGGGCCAAGCGGACGGCGTGCGGAACTCGGCGTTCGCCCGCGTGAACGCGAGCAGGTTCTCCTTCGAGAGTGCCCGGGCGGTACGGAGGTAGTCATCGAACAGACCGGGCGGGACGAACAGCGACCGTGCCTGCGCCTTCGCGAACCACGTCCGCCGCGCCAGGGGGGCGGCGGCCCCGACCAGCAGCAGGCTCAGGCCAGGGGCCGGAATACCGACGGTGAGCGCGCTGGTCACGATGGCGCGGCTGATCAGCTCGGGATGGGTCGCGGCCAACTCGACCGCGATCTGTCCGCCGAGTGAGAACCCCGCCACGGTGATGTCCGTGCCAGTGGGAAGCCCCTGAAGACGTCCCGCCAGCTCGGCGACGATGTCCGCGCTCGTGGTGAAGGGTTCGCCGCTGCTCCGGTCATGCCCGGGAAGGTCGGGAACGAGCACGCGATAGCGCGACCCGAAATGCGCGACCTGCGCTTCCCACATCCACCCGCCCACGCCGCCACCATGTATCAGCAGGAGGACCGGCGCACCGCTCGGCCCGCTCTCTCGCACGTGCAACTGCACCCTCCACCACGACCCGGCGCCACGAGCAGGGCCGATCACCGACGCGGATCGGCACCTCAGATCGGTGGCAGACCAACGCGGAATCACCCATCCGCGATGAAAACACCTCTGTCCACCACACTAGTGAATCCTCAGCGCTCCCGACCAACCGCGAAACATGCCTCCAGCCGGATCCCTTCGGAGCAATCGAGGATCCCATCCCCCACCGACCCCGGAACGCCCCGGAAAAATCGCCTCACATCCGGGGGACCCGCATCAGCCCCTAAGGTGAACGGTCCCTGCACCGACCGCGGTTTCCAGGCCGGATCAGAGTGAACCGAGGCCGCATACTTTCCGCCTCGCTTGCGCACGGAGACCAGCCGCCCGCCGCATTTGTCGGCGAAGCACGACGCATGGCCGCGCACGAAATGGGCCGGCTGCCGGGCTGACCACGGCCGACGAACGCATACCGACTCTTGAACGCACGCCTGAACTGCGACAGAAGCGCCTCCATGGCCGGGCCGAGAATTCTTCGGCACATATTCCGCAAGCGGCCCTCGGGAACCGGCGATGACACCCCGGATACGGGCGGGCGGATGCGGCGTAGGCCGTGGATCCACACCGCCGGACCGGCCGGAAACGGCCAATATCAGCTACTCAAGGAGCCTATCGCCGGCACATACCGCTTGGTATTTTCACGTTCGAACCGAAAGAGAAATGCGCTTGAGGGCACCAAGGTGGTCCGGTAGGGAGTAGCCGATGAGCAAGTGCAAGAGGTGCGATGCGACCGGGCTCGATGCCGGCATGACGCTATGCGACCCCTGCTTGCGGATGATCGGGTCGACCATGCAGGAGTTGGAACGGCAGGGCGTCGACCTCCTCGACCCCGACGACCCCGCCAACCCGTTCGCGCCTCCGTCGAGATGACCGCCGGGCGGCGGCGGTACCCGCCGCTGCCATCGGCCTTCCGGCGATCGCGTCGCGCATCGTGTCGCCACGGCGCTCCACCCCATCGGCCGACCGTCGTCCGGGCGCGGCCTGCTGACGGACGACGAACCATCGGGACGGGAGACCACGTTGCCCTCGAACGCCTCCCACCAGTGCCCCAAGTGCGGACGATCGGTCTCACAGGTCGGGCGACTCTGCGACGTGTGCGAGCGGTGGATCGAGGATGTGACCGCGGAGCAGGTCCGCCGCGGCGCGGCGATGCACGAGGAGTGGAAGCGCCGGGATCGGAGCGGTACCGGCTGCCTGATGGCCACGGTCGGCCTCCTGACCATCCCCATCAGCCTGGCCGCCGGCCTGATCGACACCATCGCGTGACACCGGGTGACGATGGACGCCGTGCGCGGACGATCGGCCGAGGACGCTCGTGAGACGGACGCCTGCGTAGAACGCCGACATATGGACCGAGCGGACCCCCTCGACGCGGAGGCCCCGATGCCTGAACCGATCTCTCCACAGGAGCCCGAACCCGCCGCCGCCGCCGAGGCACCGTTCGAAGTCGTCCTGACGGTCTCGGAGCCGGCCGGCGTCGGTCCGCTGTTCCGACGTCTCAGTACCATCCCGGATGCGACCGTCACCCGAAGGCGCTCCGGCCCGCGTGACGGCGAGCTCGGCGTCGCCGAGGTGTTGCAGGTACTCGTGCCTTCTTCGGCGGTGCTCGTTGTCGCGATCCGGACGCTGCCGGTGTTCATCAGGTCCCGGCGGTCGTCGGTGACCGTGACGGTGACCCGGGGAGACCGGTCCGTGACCGTCACCGGTGAGAACCTCGACGACCCCCAGAAGGTCTACGAGATCACCGACCGCCTCCTCGGCGATGACTGACCCGGCGAACCGGGACTACTCCCGGTCGCGTGCGGTCCTCATGGGTACCTGGGACTACACGGACTTCGATCAGGTCCTCGCGGTCGAACGCAGCTACGACCGGATGCGGGACCTGCTCCTGGACCCGGTGTGCGGCCCGTGGCCTGAAGCGTCCATCGTGCCGTTCGGGAACCGCCCCACGCTCGGCACGACGCGTGTCGAGCTCATCGACGCGTTCATCGCGGCCACGGATGTCGCGTTCTTCTACTACGTCGGACACGGGATCTACGATCATCGCGAGCGGCTGTACCTCACCGTGGGCGACACGAGGACCGATCCGAACTACACGGCCGCCACGGGGCTGCCGTTCGAGGCGGTGCGGGACGCGTTCCGCGCCAGCCGGGCCGCGGTCAAGATCGCAGTGCTCGACTGCTGCTACGCGGGGCTCGCCACGGAGGAGTACGGCCGCCTCTCCGCCGACCGCCTGCCCCCGGTGTCCGGCGCCTACCTGCTGATGAGCAGCGGTGCGTTCGAGGCCTCCTGGTACGAGGGCGAGGCCGTCGCCGACGCGCAGACGTACTTCACCAAGGCCCTCGTGGACACCGTGCACGAGGGTATCCGCGGCGGACCGGCCGGCCTTACGTTCGATCACGTCTTCGGCGTGGTCGCCGACCGGCTCGTCGAGGACGGCAGACCCGAGCCGGGCCGCCGCGTCGAGGACCACGCCGCCGGCTGGGTGTTCGCCCGCAACAACGCTCCCGACGCCCCACCCGAACCCGGCGCCGACCCGGACACCGTCTACCGCGAGGCGTACCGCCGAGAGACCAAGGAGGGCGTCGAGCGACTGCCGGTGATCGCCGCGATGTACCGTGCGGCGGCCGCGGCCGGACACACGCCCTCGATGAACCGGCTCGGGCAGATCGCCGAAGGCCGGGTCCAGGCGAGGATGCAGGGTATCGAGCCGGGACCCGTCGACGGTGCGGCGCTCCTGGAGGCGACGCAGTGGTACACGAAAGCGTCCGAAGCCGGCGACCCGGTCGGCCCGCTTCACCTCGGGCAGCTCTACGAAGAGCGGTACAAGGACCAGGACCAGGCGTTGTACTGGTACGCCCTCGCGGCGCGCCGGGGCAACGGCGCGGCACGCGAACGGCTGACCGGACTGGAGCAGCGCATCCGCCTCGGCATCGACGCGTCCCGGCAGCCCGGGGCCAGGGGCGGGACCGACGGGGAGCCGCGACCGGCGCGCCCGGCGCCCGCGGCCGACGCGGCCGACGCCACCGTCGCCGGCCTCGCTACCGGGGCACTGCGACAACGATGGCTGGCCGACTGGGACGGCAGTGAGGCGCTGGCCTTCGCCCAGTGCCTCGACGTCCTCATCGACGCCTGCGGCGGGCCCTACGGTGAGTGGGCGGCTCTCGACGAGGCGGAACGAGCGCGCATCGTCACCGACTTCACCGCGCTGCGGCCCCGCCGGGGGGACCTCGCGAGCGCGGCGCGCAGGTACTACGAGGCCGTCGGTCCGGGGAACCTGCGCGACCGCGCTGCGAGGCTCCGTCACCGGGCGAAGTGATCCGAACCGAACCACAGGACAAGGGAGCGCGACATGGAGATCCCGGAAGTCAGCACGGCACTCCGGCAATCCCTCGAACGCCACCGGTTCTCGCTCCAGCCGCAGCCCGGAGCGCGCCCCGGCGAGGAGACCGTCCACGTCGTCCTCGACAACGGTGCGGGAACGTTCCACGCCGGCCATGTGGACCACCACCTGGGACTGTGGTCCGCCTTCGCCGTCGTGCGAGCCCACGGGCTCTTCCGTTCCGACGAGGTCGGCCGGCACGAGTCGTTCGAGGACGCCGTGCTGACCGTCCTCACGAGTTTCACCCACGTCGAGTAGGAGGCGCCGGAATGCGTGTCGAACCACGGTTCTGCGACCAGGTCAGATGCCTCGTCCTCAAGGACCGCAGGGCCAAGGCGCTCGACGAAGCCCTCTCACCGGCCGACAGGATCGCCTTCAACGGCTTCCTCGTCTCGGTGGTCGCGGTGCTCCTCGCGCCGCGCCTGGGCGATCGGTGCGCGATCGATGACCTCGCGGCGTTCAGCGATGAGGTCGCCGCCCGGCACCGCGGCGAGCGGCGGCCGGTCAACGAGTTCGTCGTCGAGGAGATCCTCCGCGAGATCTACGGAGTGCCCCGGCTCTTCCAGACGATCCCCGTACCCCCCGCGGCCGTCTCGTCGGCGGGCGCGGCGATCGTGCGGTACCTGAACAACACGGACACCGGTATCGCCGCCGACATCGACCGCATCCTCGACACGGCCGTCGACCTCCACCAACGCCGCACCCGCCAGTGATCCCGCGCGGCCGCCACACCGAGCCGCCGGCCTCGGGTTCCGGGCAGGCGTAGCGAGAAGCCCGATCGCTGTCGGCCGACCCCCTCTTCGGCCCCCTGGGCGCATGAAACGCCCACGCGTGACCAAGCGGATGGGCCTCTGACCGGAGTCGGCCGCCCCGAACCGCCCCGGATCACGGTGTGTTCCTCGGGGGTCCAGAACGGTGACGGGAAGAAGGCACCGGGTGCCGCCCGTCCACGACGCGCCTCAGCCCGATCTGACATGTCCGGGCGCGGACCCGGACATGTCAGTGACCGACCCGTGACGTGTCCCGCCACTTCCTGCCTTCGCTCGCCACCGGCTCCCCGGGGGCGAGCGCGACCGCCGGATCCTCGCACGCTTCGGCGGCACCTGGCCCGATCGGCCGGAACGGCCGGAACGGTCTTCGCGCGAACGCCGCGGACTTCTGGACGTGGCGGCGCTGCGCGATCCGGATCGGCGCTCGGCGCGGCGCGTCCGGGACCGTGACAGCGATGAGGCCGCATGGCCGGATGCGGGCACGAGGGCTGCGGCAGCGGAGGGTTTCTGACAGCATCGGTCCGGCGGATACCCAGGCGGAAGCGGTGCCATGTCCCATCCCCCACGCGAAGGCGATCCGGCCCAGGTCGGCCCTTATCAGGTTCAGGGGCGCCTGGGCGGGGGCGGGATGGGCCAGGTGTTCTTGGGCCGATCCCGCGGCGGGCGCCCGGTGGCGGTCAAGGTGGTGCGCCCCGAGCTGGCCGACGATCCCGCCTTCCGCCGCCGCTTCGCCGCCGAGGTGGAGGCCGCCCGCAGGGTCGGCGGGTTCTACACCGCCCAGGTCGTCGACGCCGACCCCGACGCCGAACAGCCGTGGCTGGCCACCGCCTACATCCCCGGCCCCTCCCTGCACCTGGCCGTGGCGGAGTACGGGCCGCTGCCGGCCGAATCCGCGGCCGTGCTGGGCGCGGGCCTGGCCGAAGGGCTGGCCGCCGTGCACGACAAGGGACTAGTGCACCGCGACCTCAAACCGGCCAACGTGATCCTGGCCGAGGACGGTCCCCGGCTGATCGACTTCGGCATCGCCCGCGCCATGGACGCCACCTCCTACACCCAGACCCACACCGTGCTGGGCACCGCCGCGTTCATGTCCCCCGAACAGGCCCGCGCCGACGCGGTGGGCCCGCCCAGCGACGTGTTCTCCCTCGGGTGCGTGCTCACCTTCGCCGCCACCGGCCACAGCCCCTTCGGCACGGGCCCCGCCCACGCGGTGGCCTACCGCGTCGTGCACGAGCCGCCGGACCTGTCTGGTCTCCCCGCCTCCCTGACCGACCTGGTCACGGCCTGCCTGGCCAAGGACCCGGCCGACCGTCCCGGGGTCGACGAGATCCTCCGCCGGCTGGCCCCGCCCCGACCGGCCGCCACCGGCTGGCTGCCCGCCGACATCACCGCCGCGATCACCCTGCGCCGCACGGCTGTCCTGGGCCCGGACACCCCTGCCCCCGCCTCGGCGAGTGCCACGAAGGCCGCGCTGGCGGCCAGATTCCTGGGGGATGTGAAGGCGCTCATCACCCGGCGTCACGCCGTGGCCGTGGCCCCGGACGCCCCCGCTCCCGACCCGGCGCCACCCCGCAGCCGCGACCGGCGGCAGCAGCCGGCGCAGAAGACACGGGCCACGGCCAGCGATTCCCAAGGGAGAACGACGGCCTTCGGCTGGGTCGTGGCCGCCGCGTCGGCCGTCGCCGTCGTCTACTTCCTCATATGGCCCGCGTTGAGCGGGGACTCAGAGGCATCCGCTTCCCGAGCCGCCTGCGACGAGGCATTTCACGCCATCGCCGCGTTCGAGCGGGACCATCCGACGTTCGACGGATCGGTCGGCGACGACCCTGCGGCGCAGTCCGCGGCCATGCGGTTGTCCGACGACCTCGCGGCCGTGTCCGAGGAAGCCACCGATGACAACGTCAGCATCGCGATCCACAACCAGGCGGTGTTGATCCAGTCGGGGTCGGGCCCCGCCAACACCGTTTGGGCGTCCTATTACGCTGACATCGTCGACAGCTGCGACGCCGTGGGCGCCGACCAGAAGTAGCCGATGACGCCGCCGACCGCGCCTGGCGGCGGCCGGCCGCCAACCCTCGGGTGCGGTCCCCGTACGTCGGCCGCCGACTACTGCTCCGATCCGTCCTCACGGTTCTGCTCCGGACCGCGCCGGATCCGGGCCGCGTCCTTGCGTCCGACGAACGACAGGACCAGGAAGACCAGGGCGATCAGAGGCCCGAAATAAAGGAGAAAGGCCGTGATGGGCTGGTAGTAGAAATCCACTGGTCGCGCTCCCGCCTGCTGGGCGGCGACCAACCAGAGCACGACACAGATCACGAGCGCGATTCGGGCCCACGTGCGGGTCATGGCGATCTCCGTTCTCCGTTTCCAGTATGGCCCCGCCCTACGTGCCGATCAAGCCCCGAGGAGAAGGCAGAGGCCGACGCCTGCGGCCATCGGTGCCGGGCAGGTGCTGGTGCGGGTGGCGGCCACGTCGTTCGACCCGGTCGACGACCACATCCGCGCCGGCATCCCGGCCGGGATGCTCCCGATCACTCTCCCGTACGTGCCGGGGATCGACCTGGCGGGCACCGTCGCTGAACTCGGCGCGGACGTGACGGGCCTCGACGTCGGCGACCGAGTCGTGGCGATGCTGCCCCTCGACTCCGCCGGCCCGGCCGCCGCGGGCGCCGAGTTCGGCACCGGCGCGACCTACCGGCCGGTCGGCCCGCGGGTCACGGTGGTTCATGACGCGTGACTTTCCCCCTCGAATGCCGCCGACGAGGTGATGAAGAGCTCGGCCGCGGCGTCGACCTCGGCGGCCGGGGTCAGCAACCTTTGCAGCAAGAGTCCTCGCAGACATGCGGTCGCGATGATGCTCTGCCGCCTGGCGTCGGTCGCCGTGGCGCCGTCGCGAAGAGCCGCCGCTTCGAGAAGCTGCGCCAGGCCATCGATGTCGACGACGAGCTCCTGGAATGCGTCGCGTTCATAGACCGCGAGCCCGACCAGGTGGAAGAAGGCATGGGTGCGATCTTCGTGCGCGGGGTCCGAGTAAAAGTTCCAGATGGCTCTGCACAGGGCCACGAACCCGAGTTCGTCGCCGGTCGCGGCGATGACGAGGTTGTCACGGCGGCGCGCCTCTGACAGCACAGCACGCAGCAGACCCGGCCGCGATCCGAAGTGATACGTCAGCAACGTGTGGTGCACACCGAGCCGCTCTGCTACCTGGCGCATGGACAGGTTCGGGCTGGGGCCGTTCTCGCCGAACTCATCGAACAGCGCCTCCAGGAGACGCTTCTTCCCTTCCCCCACCGGCGATCTCACGTTGCCTCCGTTTGACGGTTTCACCACTGTTGAGTACGTTACCCGATATTCAATTCACCACTGTTGAGGACAGTGGGCCGCGGTCCGCGAGAGGAGGTTCGATGACCGATACATGGTCGGTCGGCGGTATATCGTCGCGGACGGATCGGGCGCCGACCCGACCGCGGTCGACGTGTGCGTTGAGGACGGCATGATCACCGCGATCGGGCGGGCGCCGGCGGGCGCGACGATCGTCGACCTCAGTGGCATGGCTCTGACCCCGGGACTGATCGACGCACACGTCCACCTGGGTCCCTCAAGCCCGGTCAGAGCGCAGTTCGGGTTTCGGCTCTCGGCTGCCGAGCTCGCTGCCGGCATCTTCGCCGCCACATTCCCGGGCTCTGTGCCTTGTCGCTGATGCCGGGTGACGCCGATGAGCTTCGGCGCGATGTGCGCGAGTCGTTCCGTCGTGCCGTCGTGGCGCGAGTCTCCCGAAGCTGTGCGTCACGGGCGGTGTCGGCGCTTGCGCGCCGAGCTGGAATCACCCATGCGAGCGCTCGTGTCGGCCACCGGCGTCAACGCCGACATCCTCGGTCTGGGCGAGACCGTCGGGATGATCCGCGTCGCGACGCAGGCCGACATGGTCGCCCGGCGACAAGACCGCTCCACGACCCGAAGGTGTTCGCCGATCCGGACCTGGCCGCCCTCGTCGTCAAAGGCGGGCGCATCATGAAGGAAGGAACCTAATGAGCGAGATATTGCACGGCTGCTTGCCGGACACGGAGTACCTGGAGGTGACCGCCCGGTCAGGGCACCGCTACGGCGTCTGGGTGACCACGCCTCCCGGTTATGCGGACTCCACGGACCCCCTACCGCTGATCTACGTATTGGACGGCAACTGGACGGTCGGCCTCACCGCACCCCTCATCGTCACCCAGGCGGACCCGTATTTGACGATCGCCCCCTACATCCAGGTCAGCATCGGGTACACCGGTAAGGAGGCTGCGGCCTGGGCACAGATCCGCAACCGCGACCTCGTGCCGCCGGGGGAACCTATCGGTGACGACACGCTGGCCACCCTCACGGCCGCCCGCGATGCGGGTGCGATGACCCAGGAGCAGGTCGACGCCTATCTCGCGGAGCTGGAGGAAGCCCAGGCCGACGTCTTCCTCGACTTCCTGACCAGCGAACTCCACCCTCACTTGGGGTCGAAGCTGCGTGTCAGCGAGTCCGGGCACGGCCTCTTCGGCTACTCCTACGGAGGTCTTTTCGCCCTCTACGCATGGCTGCGCGAGACAGGACTCTTCGCGAGCATCGGTGCGGGCAGCCCCGGTGTGGCCAGTACGGACAGCCAGATCTTCACCCTCGTCGAAGCCCTGCCGGAACTCGGCGAGGACGCAGCCGCTCCACGGCTGCACATCACGCTGAACGAAGCCGAACTGCTAGGAGACATTCCGTTCTATCGCGGTATGGCCCGTAACGTCCTTGCGACGGTGGAACAACTGCACACCCAGGGGCGGTCAGAGCAGGTTTCGAACGCGTTGTTGCGGGAGACGCACGTCACCGGGCTACAAGCATCATTCCTCAGCTACGTGAAGACGTGCCACAGCCGCTGACCGGCCACGGACGTGAGCGACCCGATAGCTCATCCGCGGCCGTGAACGGGGGTTCGACGACCTGTTCGACCAGCCCATGGCGGCGCACCCGCACGGCCGATGAAATCCGGCATCCGGCCACGCTGCGCAGTAGTCAACGCGAGATTCTCAGGAGCGCGGGTGGACCACCGCCGGCGCCCACTGCCCTGCCACAACACGTCGGCGATCGGGGTGTGCGTCATCGGCACCTACTCCCGAACCCTTCCTTCCCCGGCGGCGCTCGCCGCGGTCGCCGCCCTGTACACCGAAGCCGGCAACCGCACCGACCGCGACCTGACGATCATGGGCGACCGGGACGGCTTCTCGACCTCATGCCCCGGCGACGCCCCTCTACGACTGGGTGGGCGACGGCACGCCCACCACCTCACCCACCGAAGGAGATGACGACATGGTCGGACTGCGCGAAGGTGACTCCGGCGAGCGCGTGAAGTACCTCCAGGAACTCCTCGTGAAGGGCGGCCACTCGGTCGGCGGCTCGGGTATCGACGGCGACTACGGCCCCAACGCCTCCAAGGCCGTGCTCGCCGCCCGCAAGGCCGAGGCAGCGAGCAGGACTTCGGCGACCGGATCACCGGCGCCGCCGCCAAGCAGATCATGTCCCAGTTCATCAAGGCGCACGTCTGAGGGGCCGAGGGTGGACCCGGAACGCCCTTGAGCCGACTCGTTCCATCCGTAGGTGGTGGAAGTTGAGTAGGCGTACTCACGCGGACGGCAGCGCCCGGCCTCACGATGAGCGCATGAGAGATTCCCACGAGGAGGACAGAGGCCCGACAGACGGGACTGTACAGATAAGGGTGTAACTCTAAGGGGGTAATAGTTCACCATGAGTGACAAGACGCAGTCGAAGGCGGATACTGGCAGGTCAGACGAGGAACTCGTCGCCGAGCTCGTCGCCAAGGCCAAAGCCGAGGGCATCGACATGGTCGGGGAGAACGGCCTGCTCAGCCGCCTCACCAAGACCACCCTGGAGAACGTCCTCGCAGCTGAGATGGACGCCCACCTCGGCTACGCCAAACACGAACGCGCCGCCGAGCCCGGAGGCAACGCCCGCAACGGCACCCGGGCCAAGACCGTCACCACCGAGGCCAGCCCCGCGCAGATCGAGGTGCCCCGCGACCGCGACGGCTCCTTCTCCCCGCAGATCGTGCGCAAGCGCCAGCGGCGACTGAGCGGGGTCAACGGCATCGTCCTGTCGCTGTCGGCCCGCGGGCTCACCCACGGCGAGATCTGCGCCCACCTCGCCGAGGTCTACGGGGCCGAGGTGTCCAAGCAGACCGTCTCGGCCATCACCGACGGCGTCGTGGAACGCATGGCCGAATGGCAGAACCGGCCCCTGGACGCGGTCTACCCCGTCCTGTTCGTGGACGCCATCAACGTCAAGATCCGCGACGGCCAAGTCGCCAACCGGCCCGTCTACATCATGCTGGGGGTGACCACCGAGGGCGAACGCGACATCCTGGGGCTGTGGGCCGGCGACGGCGGTGAGGGCGCCAAGTACTGGGCGCACGTCTTCACCGAGCTGCGCAACCGCGGTGTGGCCGACGTGCTCATGCTCGTCGCCGACGGGCTGAAGGGCATGGGCGAGGCCGTGGAGGCGGTGTGGCCGCGCACCGTGGTCCAGACCTGCATCGTCCACCTGTTGCGCAACAGCTTCCGCTACGCCTCCCGCGCCGACTGGGACAAGGTCGCCAAGGCACTCAAGCCTGTCTACACCGCGCCCACCGAGGAAGCCTCCCTGGAGCGGTTCGCCGAGTTCTGCGAGGACTGGGGCGAGAAGTATCCGGCGATCGTGCGGCTGTGGGAGAACGCGTGGGCGGAGATGGTGCCGTTCCTGTCCTTCGACGTGGAGATCAGGCGGATCATCTGCACCACCAACGCGGTGGAGTCCATCAACGCCCGGATCCGCCGCGCGGTGAGGGCACGGGGGCACTTCCCCAGCGAGCACGCCGCGCTGAAGTGCGTGTATCTGGCGTTGATGAGCCTGGATCCCAAGGGCACCGGCCGCGCCCGGTGGAGCGCGCGGTGGAAGCGGGCTCTGAACGCCTTCGACCTGACCTTCGATGGCCGCCTTACCGCGACACGCCACTGAACAGGAACAACACTTACACCCTTAAATTGACAGACCCCGACAGACCCACCTGGCCCTTCATATGCCGTCCACGCGACGCTCACAGTGTTGGGGGTGCTCCTAGCCGTGGTCGATTGGTCCGTTGTGAACCTCGTGGCATTCAGCATCTCCGAAAATGGAAGCGCCGGAGCCACGCTTGCCTGGTGGGGTGGCATGGGGACAGCGGCCCTCGTTCTGGGGCTGCTGGGGCTGTCATGGGGGCTCACGGACACGAAGCGCTTCGGCCCCACGCGTTGGTGGTGTGTCGTTGTGGCGTATCTGATCGCAGTATTGCCGTTCACGATCGCGGTGGAGCATTTCTAGGCGGTGATGTCACCCCGTCGCGTCCCTGATCCCGCCCCGCCTCGCATTCCCCCGGCCATTCGGTCGGGGCTTTGTCGTTCCTGGAGGAAACTTCCCAATGAAGATGTCAAGCCGCCAAGGTCACAGGCGGTGAAGCGTGGTAAGGCGTGCCGTCACGGAGCATGGCCCACAGGACGTTGACCCGTCGACGCGAGAGAGCCAGCAGCGCCGTGCACGCATCCTCGACCCCCACCCCCGGCAGCCGCAGCGAAACCGCGACCGACGCCCGGTCCCGCGCGCTGCGAACCCTCGTCCAGGCCCTGGCCGTCACCGCGGTCGTCGGCGCCTCGACCGCCGTCTACCAGCTCGCCACGACCGGCGACGCGCTCACCGGCGCCACCGTCATCACGGCCGCTCACCGGCGCCGGCACCGTTGTAGCCGCGTGGGTCCAACGGCGCCTAGAGGGCACTGGCGAAGGAGAGGCTTGGTCTCCGGCTTCGAATCGAACCGCGCCCCCGCTGCCTCACGACGGCGGCGGGGGCGTTTCGTCGCGTCGGGGTTCAGGACAGCCTCAGAGCGGCGACCTCGGGGCACGCCCTCCATCTCGGCGGCGGGGTACTGGAGCGTGATCCACTCCAGTGTCGTGCCCTCCGGTACCTGGAAGTGGAACGCCACCCCTTCCGCTGACAGTCCCGGGCTCAGCCCGTATCCGGCGTCTTCGCCCGTGAACGCCATCGACCTGTGCTGTTCACCGTCGGAGTCGTAGGCGAAGGCCCACTCCATCCCAGGGATGGTCTCGGCGCCGCTGATGTTCTCCGCTGTCACGGTGACCGGCACGTAGACGGCGCCTTCCTGCTCGGTGTAGACCTCGCCGGCTTCGTCGCTGAAGCTCGCCACCGGATCTCCGAGGGACACGTCGGTGTAGTCGTGGAACCCGTTGGTCGGGCGCTCCTCGGTGGGCGCCTCGGCACCTTGGCCCTCAGGGACGAGGCCGAGCAACTCCGCGTCCTCTTCGCCCGTTGCCTCTCCCGCGTCCTCTCCGACGTCGTCCAGGGCGTCGGCGTCGGCGTCGGCGACGGTGAAGACCATGTACTGCTGGTAGACGAACCAACCGCCGGCGAATCCGATGATGAGCGCGACGACACCGGTCACGGTCGGGAGCACCCACCGGGGGGTGGAGGCCTGCGGGGCGGGCTCCGCGATGGGGGTGGGGGATTCAGGGGCCATGGTGGTCTCCTCGTGAGCTGGAAGGGATGACGCTACGCGCAGCTCATCCGCCCGTGCCGGGATGGACGCGCATTCTCGGGTCTCTGCACGACTCGGTGCCACCGGCAGAATCGCGTGCGGCAGCAGCGTCGAGCACCACGCGGCGGCCCGTGTGCCCCAGTACGGAGCGGTATGCGGCGCCAGGTTCAGCGGCCAGGACACCTCGCGCCTCCAGGTCCAGTCCGCGGGGCACCTCGGAGGGCCGTACCTCGGATCTGATCCGGACGTAGCGGACCGCGTGGCGCCACCTGGTGCCCGTGGTCGAGGTGTCCGGCTGGATCTCGACCACCAGCTCCGGCTCCACCCGCCGGTACGCGATCCGCTCCCGGCTGCCCCACGCCGTCGCGAGAGTGCGCGGCCACGGGTGATCGTCACCAGCACGCTGGAGCAGCGGCGCGATCTCGGCCTGCTGCGCCCGTGTCAGCTCGACCTTCTGGCCGGCGATCCGCAGCTCCCCGGCGGAATGGGATCAAGGTAGCGATCGAACACTGATCCCGCGGGGAAATCCGCACATCTGTGGATTGGATGTTGGGAATACGAAAAGCCCGCCTCGGAAGAGACGGGCTTCGCTGCCGCGCACCGGCTTCCCCCGGAGCCTCGGTCATTTGCCCTCCGCCCGGTACACGACCGGGGGTCAGATCACGTGCGCCCCCTGCCCGCCAGCTCACAGGGATGCCGTCCTCGTCACTCGGCTCCGGCGGGCCCACCGGCAGCACGGGCATCGGCACGTCCGCGTCCACCAGGTTCCGCAGGATTGCCCGTTGGAGTGGATGCACAAGGCGCGGGACTCCAAGCCGCTCTGAAGTCACGTCCGCGATCGGCCCGGCCTCATGGTCGGGCCGTTATTTTCGTGTGCCGAGGTCGTGACCATGCGACGGCGCGAATTCCCTGCTCTGGCGTAGAACGTGGGCACAACGGAAAAGAGCGAAGCCACCCTGCGCGATACACTTCCCGCGTGGAAATCACTCTCATCGAAGCCTGGGACAAGCGGTGGGACGGTAAGCAGCTCACAAACTACAGCATCCACGGCATGTCTGTGCTCTGGGCAGCGCGGATCGGAAAGCTGCTGATGTTCCTCGCCGGAACCACTATCGTCCTCGACCGGATCGGCCCCGAACGCCTGAAGACATGGGGGTGTACATTTACAGGAACACAAAAGGAGGCGGGGTATATATCTCATCCTCTTGTACGGGTTTCTGGCGATGATTTCGATCTGGTCGTTCGCATTGATTGATTCGATACCTCGGGACTTGGCCTCCCCAGTCTCACTCATAGTGATTATCGGTTTTGTGGTCAATGCGATCCCGAAGAGGTATTACGGGGTGGTAGTCGGGTGGATCGGGAGTCTCCTCGAACGCCCCTCTTTCGAGCGCGCGCTTCGCGCTATCGCCGTCCCCCTGTTCTTCATCGGGTCCGGTCTGGACTACCTGGTGTCCTGAGCACATCGCATTGGTGCCGGACCTTGGTCATCCCCGCTGCCGGCGGTCATCCGGAGCGCGAGGGCGGCCGGATCGGGCGGCCAACGAGAAGGCCCGGCCGACCCCACAGGCGCCGGGTCTTGGTCATCCTCCGCCGCCTCCGCCCCACCACGGAGGTGGGACCCAGCCCCACTGCGGCTCCCCGCCCTAGCGCGGCGTGGGCGCGTCCTTCGCGCGTTGTCTGTGTTCCCGCCAGTAGAGAAGGCATCCGAAGACCACGACGAAGCCACCCACAGCCGCCCAGGCCAAGGCGGGTGCCTCAGAAGTGTTCGTGCGCGCGATACGGATGTCCTCCGCGGTACCGATCATGAATTCCGGGGGCTGAGGAGGCGGGGAGATCGGGCACTCCAGCTCACCAGGGAGCGACAGAGTCTCGGCGGTTTGGAGGTGATACACGCCGACCTGGGGATCCCAAACGTCGTGGTCGATATCAGCACGCCCAGAGAAGTGATACCGGGCCGGGGGGCTGGCGGTTCCCTGAAGAGGGATGGTGAGGGTCCCGGCGCGCCGGGCCGAGTCTTCCAGTTCGGTGCGATAGGAGTCGGGGTCCTCACCGTGTCGTTCGGAGGGGGCGATAGTGAGGACGAGAGGGGTGTCCACCTCCACCACCTCCCCGGCGGGGACCGGGAGGTCGTACCTCACTTGTCCCGAGACGGTGACGCTGATCTTGTCTTCATCCGGTTCGAGGGAGGCCACGGAGATACCGAGGTCCGCAGTCTGCGCCCCCGGACAGTTCAGTCGGGGTAGAAATGGTGACTCCTCCGCAACGGCCGGGGCGATCGGAACCGATAGTCCCAGGGCCAGGACACAGCCCATGGCAAGTAGATGTTTCACTAGCGCCTTCACCCCGAGACTTTGTTGATGACCACGTGTGGCCGCAGTTGTCGTCGCTTAAGAGGCCCCGGCCACGGACGCACTCCCGCAGGCGCGGGGAAGGACTTCAGTGTTTGACCAGAGGGGAGGCGCGGCAACGTTTTTCGGCGGAAACCGAAAATCCGTGGTCACGTCGTTGGTCGAGACGCCGGGCACAGGTATGCGACCCTTCGACACGGTGCACCCGGACGCCGTCGCAGGCGCCGGGCCTCTCATCGATCTCAGCTCACCCAGGATCGGTCGTGATCCGGGTGGTCGGCGTACACCCCGGCCAAGTCGCCAGCGTCGAGCATGGCCAGCCGGCCTGCGGGTCGCACCCCGCGTGGCACACCCGCCCGCTCACGTCACGCGGGTCCGGGACGGGGCGGTGCGTGTGGACGATCCGCCGCTTGGCATCCACCTCCCGCAGTGCCCGGGCCGGATCATGGTGGGCAATGTGCTGCTGGGTGTCCGGAGGAAACGACACCGCCCATGGCTCCATCGGCTGGAAGGTCTTGTCGGCTCGCCACTCATCGAAGTCGCGCCCGGACCATTCGGCGCCGACCTCGGCCTTGTCAGCGGCCCGCGCCACCGCCTCATCCCCGTGCGGCCGCGCCGCCAGGAACTCGATGATGTCCATTCCACCCTCCCGTCGTGCCCTGATCGCTACGTCGGTCTCGCTCTCTCCATGCACACCACCCGACCCGCGGGCAGGCGGTAGCCGAGCCACGAGGTTCGGCCTGCCCGGCGAGGAGCGTGGCCATGTCACGTCGTGACGAGGTGTCGCCACACGAACGGCGCTGGGAAGTGATCAAGTTCGCACTTGCGCCGGGTTGGACTGGGCTCGCGGGAATCCGGTTCCTGCTGTGGTGGCTCCGAAGCGGCGACGGCCCCATGTAACAGGAAGTCGAATCCCGTTACACAGGACCCTCGGCCTGTCAGGCGGTCACCGGCGCTTCCCTCAGCAGGGTGCCGGTGGCCGCCTTCTACATGCACAGCTGCAATCTCATTTACACGAAACAGATCGGTACCCGGAGATTTTACCGAACGCACTGAAGCACGGTTCTTGTTCGCGATTCCTACGCCGAAAACTCGACGGCGAGATCGTGCGGTGGTCCGGTGACCGCCTGGACTTCGACGCCCTTCTCCGCCGCGACATCGTCGGCCCCCGCCGGTCGAAGCGGCTCGCCGACGAGGAGCCGTGCCATCTTGTGGTCTTCGACCTCCTGCGTGACGAGGACGTCGACATGACCCGGAGTCCACTCGCGGACCGCCGTGAGCTGCTGGAGGAGGCGCTCGCCTGGATCTCCGAACCGCACCTCATGCTCGGTCGGCAGACGCGCGGCCGTGACGAGACCCTGCAGTGGTACGAGGAGATGCCGCAGCTCGGCGTCGAGGACCTGGTCGTCAAGGACGAGCGCAGGACGTACCGGCCCCGACGCGCTCGCCGGGCTCCTGCCGGACGAGGACATGGCGATGGTGCGCGCCCTGGAGCTCGATGTGGACGCCACCACGCCGACCCGAGAGTTCGAGCGGCGCCTCGAACAGCTCGCCGTCGTTGGCCCGCACCTGCCGTGGCACATGAGTCGGCGGTAATAGGCGGACACCAGGGCCCAATCGGGGACGAACCTCAAACACTCACAGTAACCATCGAACGACCAGGTCACCACGCGAAACGTGACGCAAACCCGCACCAACCGGTTCACCTGGTGACCCCCTGTGGCCAAACCCCACGAACTCCGCCCTCGGAGACCTACTGTGCTCTCACCAGCGCAGAAAGAGAGATCCCCCATGTATGGACCCCCTCCTCCACCCGCACAGCCGAAGAAGAACGCGTGGCTGTGGGGCTGCCTCGGATGCGGCGGAGCCGCGTTCCTCGTGCTCATCATGGGCGTCGGGTGCGTCGCCGTCATCGGCTCCAATGTCGATGCCCCACCCGAGCCCGGGGGGAGCGGCGAACAGGCCGCTGATGACAGCGCCGAACCGGCGGCCGAAGAGGACACCGACGGCGGAGACGCCCTGATCCCCCTCGGTGAACCCGGCACGGTGGACGACTGGACGGTCACCGTCGCCGGCATGGAGACCACCAGCGTCTATGGCGACGAGTTCCTGGAGGAGACGGCTCAGGGCGAATTCCGGGTCATCAGCTTGACCGTCGAGAACACCGGCTCTGAGGCGACCTATTTCGACTCCTCCGCGGTGAAGCTGGTCGACGCCAACGGTAGCGAGTACAGCAGCCAGACCGTCCTCGGCGGCGACGACCTGTTCCTGGAGCAGATCAACCCCGGCAACTCCGTGTCAGGGGAGGCTGTGGTCGACGTTCCTGAGGGGACTGAGGTGGCCGAGGTCGTCGTCGAAGACGTCTGGAGTTTCTCGGACCCGTTGCGCTTCAGCGCCGAATAGATCCTGGACACAACGAAGCGCCCCCGCCGCCTCACGGCGTTCGGGGGCGCTGCTCGGTTGGCACCCGGAGGTCAGCCCTCCCCGCCGGGCGTGCCCTCCAGGCGGCGTCGGACCCACGCGGCTACAACGGTGCCGGCGCCGGTGAGCGCGGCCGTGATGACGGTGGCGCCGGTGAGCGCGTCGCCCGACGTGACGAGCTGGTAGACGGCGGTCGAGGCGCCGACGACCGCGGTGACGGCCAGAGCCTGGACGAGGGTTCGCAGCGCGCGGGACCGGGCGTCGGCCGCGGTTTCGCTGCGGCTGCCGGGAATGGGGGCCGGGGATGCGTGCACGGGTCCTCCAAAAGAGAAGCCATGGCCGACCGGCCGGGGCAGTCAGGTGATGCCGGTTCAGAGGTGGGCCTTGATGAACTGGGACATGATCTGTTTCGCCGCGGCGCCGGTGATCCGGTCGCCGAAGGCCTGCTTGCTGCCCTTGGACTTGTGGGCGGCGAGCACGGCCTTCGAGACGGCCGGCCCGTAGTCGCCGTCCGAGCCGCCGACCGAGTGGCCGCCCTGCACCAGCACCTCCTAGAGGAACGTCACACGCTCCCCGGAATCTCCTTGCTTCAGTCCCACCATGTCGTCCTCCAGACTCCTGCCCCCGAAGCACCCGGGGCTTCGCTGAACGTTCCGTTGGTTTTGTTCGCGTCCAGCAACAACGTTTGTCGATGAGTTTGGGCAACACCCCTGCTCATCGCCGTAGTGTGTTGATGAGTTTCAGTAACACCGGGGGGCTTGCGGTGGGAGCATCGAGGTGCTGCTTACCGTGAAGCCCCGATGCCGCAGACCCAGACCCAGCTATATGTGGCAATCCGGCACGATGTCCACACCGGCGTTGGCATCCGGGTGCGAACTCGGCGGCGTGCGCCTGGCCGACGGTTCATTCCGCGGGGGTGGGCGGGCCGAACATCACCGTGGCCGTTTCCGCGGGGCGCGGGACCGAGGACGACTGGGCGAGGACGATCCCGGCCGGTACAACGGTCCGTTCGTGGGCGACATCGGAATCCCCCGCCTCCAGCTGGTCGGCGAGGGGTGCCGGGATGATGCCGCCGTCCCGGAAGTCGATCGCGACCGGCGCCCCGTCCACGTCGGCATAGAGGAAGCCGTCGCGCACCTGGTGCCGGCTCCCGCTGTGCTGGCCTATACGGTTCGGCAGCTCCCACGCTTCGGAGCCGTCGCCGATGTGGATCGCTGTGGTCTTGGTGATGAAGACCCCGCCGAACGGCGGGACCGTCCCGGAGGGGCCGTAGTCGCCGATCGAGCCCTCACTGCGCCACAGCTCTTCCCCGGCAGGGTTGAAGGCGACCAGCTCGGGGCCCGGGTGGCCGTGCGGATCGGATTGGGCGTCGTAGCAGTCGACCTCCACCACGGTGGCCGTTTCATCGGCGATGGCGTTGTACACCGCGTGCCCGTCCTCATCGGCGTCCCCGTGCGGGGCGGGCAGCGTGGCGTCATGGATGGGGCTCCCGTCGGCGGCGTCGTAGACGGCGATGGCCGGCCCCCTGGTCAGGACGAGCCGGCCGCCTCCGAGCACGGCCTTTTCGGTGGGCTCGGGGCCGCGATAAAACAGCGGTCTCCCCTCGGGTTCCTCCGGCGCCTCGGCGGCCAGGGGGGTCAGGTCGATGTCGGGGGCGGCCACGGTGCGGCCGTCGGAGGTGTCCAGGAGCCTCCAGGCGTCGTCGTAGACCGCGACGCGGTCGGGGGCGGCGGGGTCGAACTGGAGGTGCGTGACGCCGGGGGCGCACCAGAGCCGGTCTCCGGTCTCCACGTCGAGGGCCAGGAGGGCAATGCGCGGAAGATCGTTCGGGCCATATCCGTCTCTGAGGTGGACGAGCAGCGTATCGCCGACCGTGTGTACGAGGTCGCCACTGATTGTTCGCCTGCCGCCCTCCGATATCCAGCCGAATATCCCATGGGTCCCGTCGTCGTTGAGCTCCCACTTCGCCCGGGCGCTGTCGAGCGTCCACTTCACGTGGCCGTCGGCGGCGTCGTAGACGCCGAGGCCGTCCACGTCCACCATGGCCACCGACGTGGAGTTCCCGGTCGCCATCCCGCCCCAGAAGGGCGTCCACCAGGCAGCCGTTCCGAAGGCGGCGTTGCCGTCGAAGTCCTCGGCCGCGTCCAGCAGCGGCGAGTCCTCCCGCGTGGGATCGCGCTGATCCAGCGGACGCGCGTCGGGCCATGCGTCGCTGGCTCCCTGCTGTACCGTGGGCCGCGCGCACAGTACGGCCTCGGCGGCCGGGGACCAGTACCAGGGCGACAGGAGCCCGGCGGCGACCAGCGCCGCCGTGGTGGCCGCCGCCGTCCGGGCGGCGATCCTTCCCGCCCGCCCCGGGATCACGGTCGTCAGCGTGTCCCAGTGGTCCAGGCGGACGATGACGTCGACCGTGATGAGCACGCAGAAGACGAGCACGGCCGGTGGGGGCCAGGCGGCCCAGGCCGCCGCCGACGCGGCGCCGAACAGCACGATCTCCCCGGCCACCAGCACGATCCCCGGTGCGCGCACGAGGGGTGTGCCGTCGCGCCGGGGCACCTGGCACGCGATCAGGGCGAGCACGGCCGCCGCCGCGACCCCAGCGGCGAAGAGGGAGAACATGCCGAGCACCCCCACCACCGCCGCCAGACTCACGAGCAGCGCAGCGGCATGCAGAAGGACAGCGACGACATCCGCGAGCGTCCATGTCCGAAGAAGTGGTGGTTTGGGGGATTCCGGGGTCATCGTGGGAGCTTCCCACAGCGCGGCGGGCCGCCGTGCCCCTCGCCGCCCCGATGACCACAACGGGCCACCGGGACGTCTCCTTCCCGGTGAGCGAGTCGCCATCCTGGTGCGCGGAACCGAGGAGGAAGCCCATATCGGCTCTCAGGCTGCGCCCCTGTTGCTGAATCCCGTCGACATTTACGGCGTGATCTGGCCGCAGGCGTTACCTGAACACATCAACAAGCGTTCCGGTTACTGATCGACACAGTCATTCCGTGGCGCACCATCGCGTAGGCGGCATCACCGGGGCACGAGGTGCCGATGAAATCTCGGTGGCCCTTCACGGCCCCGAAGAGCCCGTAGTCCGCCATCAGCCACGCACGCAGAGCCCGAACGGCGTCGATCTGCTCGTCAGTGATCGAGTCCTGTCCTTCCCGCACCTGCGGGGGTGTGCCGCCGCCGCTGTGCGGCCAGGACGTCGGCCAGAGGTCCTCCCCGCACCTGCGGGGGTGTGTCCACGCACGCCTACCAGGTCACCGACACGCTGATGCTCTCCGTGGACGACCAGATGGAGTTGGCGGGCGCCGCCGGGACTCTCCAGGGCCTCCTGCGCATGCGCAGCCTGGACGTCCCCGACTACGTCAGGGAGGCCCTGCACGAGGCGCTGGACACGCTCGACGGCATCCGCGGCGTGTCGAGCGAGGCCGTGTGGCAGCGTTTCCTTGCCGAGGACGCCGAGCGCTGCGCGGCCAAGCAGCAGGGCCAGGCCGAGGGCGGTGCGCGATGAGCCTGATCCACCTGTCCCTTGCCGCCGTCGAGGCGCTCGGCTCGGCCATGGGCACCCTCGACCGGCTGGCCGCCATGACGCCCGAGCAGCTCACCGCCACCGACCCCGCCACCCTGTCGGCGTGGCTGGTCGAGACGCGCGGCCAGGTCGACGCCGTCCATGCCGAGATCGTGGGCACCGCCTCCTCGGCGGCGCCGGCGGGGGGCGAGCCGGAGTGTGCGGGCCGCGCACGACGCCCGGGTCCTGGGCGCCGGGGGCGGTGGCCGATGAGCCGCGGGCGTTTCAGCGTCGACGCGGTCCTGGCGATCGCCTCCAGCCTGACCATGGCGGCCGGACTGCTGGCCGTCTCCTACGGGCACGCCTACGAAGTGGCCGAGGCGGCGGGCGCGCGCGGCTGGGAGGCCGCCGTGTTGGCCGCCGTGCCGGACGGTCTGATCGTGATCTCCATCAGCGTGCTCGCGGTCGCCCGCCGCGCCGGACAGTCGTGGCAGGTGCGCGCCGGGCTCATCCTCGGCATCGCCATGACGACCGCGGCAAACCTCGCGCACGGGATCGCCTACGGGGTAACCGGCGTCGTCGTCGCCCTGTGCGTGCCGGTGGTCGCCGAGGTGGCCTACCAGCTCGCCATGTACGCCATCACGCACGGCCGCGGGGAGCCTGTCCGGCCCGGCGAACAAGTCGCCGAGGAGGTCGAGGGGGCGACGTGCCCGAACCCGCTCCGGCCGCGGCCGCCCCGCTGGTGCCGTTCGCCTGCCCGGAGTTCGTGCCGCTGGAGACCGCCCGCGCCTCGGCGCGCGAGGCCGCCGAGCGGGCCGTCACGGCGGCGGCCGTCCAGGCGGTGCGCCAGGCCGACGCACTCGGCGCACCCTTGTCCCTGCGACGCCTGGCCGCGATGTTCCCGACGGACGGCCGGCCCCGGTCGACGCACTGGGCCACGGGGATCAAGGAGCTGGCCACGGCGCGTTCGACGGACGCCGTGTCCGGGCGCCCGCGCGCACTGTCCGGGCTGTCCGGGCTGTCCGGGCTGTCCGGGCTGTCCGGGCTGTCCGTCATACCGAACACCTCCTAATGGAGTTGTCAAGCCGCAAGTGTGACCGGAGGTGAAGGTTGATAGCACTTTCCGTCACGGATCAGCGCCCACAACACATTGACCCGTCGCCGGGCCAACGCCAGCACCGCCTGGACGTGGCTCTTGCCCTCGACCCGCTTCCGTTCGTAGAAGGTACGGGAGGCCGGACAGCACTGGATGCCGATCAGCGCGGAGGTGTAGAACACCCGTTCAGTCCGCGGTGATAGCGGCGGGGCCGGTGCAGGTTGCCGCTGACGGAACCCGAGTCCCGGGGCACAGGGGCCACCCCGGCGAGACAGGCGAGCCGGTCGGCGCTGCCGAAGCGGGCCATGTCGCCGGCCGTGGCCGCCAGGAACTCCGCTCCCAGCAGCGGCCCGATCCCGGGCATGCTGGAGATCACCCCGGCGAGTTCGTGCTCGCGAAACCGGGCCCCGATCTCGGAGTCGAGGTCGCTGATCCGGGAGTTGAGGGCCATCACCTCCCCGGCCAGCTCGGCGATGACGCCGGCGGTGGCGCGCTGGCCGGGAACGCTGGTGCGCCGGCGCCCGGCGGCATCGGCGGCGGCTTCGGCGAGGGCCGCGGCGTTGCGGACCTTACGACTGGCCCGTTTGACCCATCAACAACGTAGGACCCTCCTCATCGGCTCCCGCGGCAGCCACCTCGCCAAAGCCATGGTCCGCGAATTCCTCGCCCCCCTGCGCGCCGCCCACCCCCACATCACCTTCAAGCAGCGCACCATCATGACCAGCGGCGACAAGGACCGGGTGAGCAGCCTCCAGGCCCTCGGCAAGTCCCTCACCTCCATCTTCGCCACCCAGGTCGAGGAAGCGCTGCTGCGGGACGAGGTCGACATCGCCGTCCACTCCCTCAAAGACCTCCCCACCACACCCACGCCCAGGACCTTCCTGGCCGTCACCCCCGCCCGAGAAGACCCGCGCGACGCCCTCACCGGAACCCCCTGGGAAGGGCTTCCCGCCGGCGCCCGGATCGCCACCAGCTCCGCCCGGCGCATCGCCCAGCTCGCCCACCTGCGCCCCGATGTCACGACGGTTCCCATCCGCGGCAACGTCCCGCCGCGCCTGCGCACGACCCGGGAGATGGGGCTGCACGGCTGCCTGCTCGCCTCCTCCGGCCTGCGCCGCCTCGGCATGGGCGGCGAGATCGGTACCGACATGGACCCCGACCTGTACCCGCCTCCCCCCGCCCAAGGTGTCCTGGGCGTCCAGATCCGCGAGGGCGACCGGCACCTGACGGAGGCGGAGCACCGCTCCCCGCTGGCGGGCACCCGCTATGCCCTCCGGCACACCTGCGTCTCCACCTGGCTCAACGCCCAGGTCTCCGAGACCCTGGTCGCCCGATGGGCCGGGCACAGCGTGGCCGTCCTCAAGAAGATCTACGCCAAATGCCTCGTCGGAGAGGAGGAACACGCCAAGAAGAAGATCGAGGAGGCTCTGAAGCGAGGCCGGGCGGCGCCGGCGGGCGGCCCGGATCCTTCAGCACGTATTCAGCACAGGTAACCGGCCCCATCCGGATCGAGCCGTACCCAGCCGGACAGGCATGCGAACGCCCCCTGGTCTGCCTGCGCAGGTCAGGGGGCGTTTTTCGTGTTCGGGGAGGGTGGGCGCGAGAGGACTCGAACCTCCGACCACCCGCTTGTAAGGCGGGGGCTCTGACCAACTGAGCTACACGCCCCGGGTGCCGTGGGTGCCGCGGTGGGCGGACGGCGGATGAAATAGTACCGGTTCCGGGCCGCGCTATGCGCGGGGGCTACGACCTACGCGGGGAACCTGCGACCTGCGATCTACGGCGGGAATGGTGTCGCCGTTCCGGCCGCGGGGCCGGCGGCGCCGGGGCCCTTCCGGTCGATGGGCGCGGGCGCACGGGCGCAAAGGCGCGAGCCGTTCTCGGCGGGCGGGACCGTCTGAAGCGCGTCCGCGTCCACCGTGCCGGGCCCGAAGCCGGAGGGCCACGGCCCGAAGCCGGAGAGCCGGTCCCCAGGGCGGTTGCTGAAGGTGATGGGTCAGGTCAAGGCAGCGAGGGCCTTGCGGTAGGTGTCGATGTCGCGGGGCTCGGAGATCGGGTTGATGATCTTCCAGCGGACGACGCCCTCCTTGTCGATCAGGAAGGTGCCCCGCACCGCCACGCCGCGGGTGTCGTCGAACACGCCGTACTCCAAGGCGACCGCCCCGTGCGGCCAGAAGTCCGACAGCAGCGGGAACTCCAGTCCCTCCCGGTCTGCCCAGACCCGGTGGGCGAACATGGAGTCGACCGAGACGCTGAGCAGCTGCACGTCGTCGTTCTGGAACTCCCCCAGGTTCTCGCGAAGCGCGGACAGCTCCCCCTCGCACACGCCCGAGAACGCCAGCGGGTAGAACACCAGCAGCACGTTCTTGCGCCCCGCGAAGTCCGAGAGCCGCACCGCCTGGCCGTGCTGATCGGCCAGCTCGAAGTCGGGCGCGGTGCGCCCGGTGTCGATGGACGCCGCCACCGTCATCCCCCCAGTCCCTTCCCCCACATCTGTCCCCACGCCATACCCCCACGCCCTCTTCGCCACGCCTAGGGGTTCTCGCCGGCTGCCGACCACCGGCACGCCAACGGTGCCGCCCGCCCCCCAAGGGCGGGCGGCACTCCTCAAGGTCCGCTGCGGGGCGGACCATCACGGGGCTGCTGTGCCCCGGCACCACAGGATCGAGTCAGCGCTGCATCTTGGGAACGACGAGCCGGGTGCCCGACCAGTCGGCGCCGGCGCTCACGGCACTGGTCTGAGACAGCCCGGAGGTGGTCGCCGCCTCCGCGACATCGCTCGGTGACACGTGGCCCTCGCGTCCGGCCTTCGGGGTCAGCACCAGGATGATGCCGCCGCCCTCGACCGCGCCCAGAACGTCGACGAGGACGTCGGTGAGGTCGTCCTCCTCGTCACTCCGCCACCACAACAGTGCGGCGTCCACGACGCCGTCGTAGCTCTCATCGACCAGCTCTTCACCGGTGCGCTCGGCGATCGACGCGCGAAGCTGCTCGTCCACGTCGTCGTCGAAACCGTATTCCTGCACCACCTGACCCGGTTTGAATCCGAGTCGATCGGCCAGGCCACGTTCGCTTTGTGCCTGGCCCGCGGTCGCGCTCACGAAAGTCCTCCTCCACACTTTTTCTGTTCTGCCGGCCGTGACACTGCGTCGGGGCTCGGCGGTTCGCGGTCCCGGTTACCGGGTCGATCCCGCTGTTGCTGGCTAAGTTCACACGCTGGGAGCCTGATCCGTCAACGCGTCACCCGCCTCGCGGTTCCTTCACCTACCATCCTGCTCCGTCAGACGGGCTCGTCAAGAACGAAAGCCGAACCTGACGGTCAGGATTGTCCACGTTGAGGTCCACGACGGCGATGGACTGCCATGTTCCCAGCTGCAGCCGGCCGTCGAGCACGGGAACGGTCGCGTAGGGCGGGATGAGCGCCGGCATCACGTGGGAGCGCCCGTGGCCCGGTGACCCGTGCCGGTGCCGCCACCGGTCGTCGGCCGGGAGCAGGTCCCGCAGGGCCGCGAGCAGGTCGTCGTCGGAACCCGCGCCGAGTTCGATGATCGCCACGCCCGCTGTCGCGTGCGGGACGAAGACGTGGAGGAGCCCGTCCCCGCCCGCTCCCGCGACGAAGTGCCGGGACGCTCCGGTGATATCGGTGATGCTCTCGGACCGGCCCGTGGGCAGGTCGAGAAGTTCTGTCCGCATGCGCCAACGATTACCCAGGTTGGCCGGTGCTTCAACCCTCCCGGCCCCTGGCGTTCGCCGCTGGTGGACACGGGCTGGATCCCGTCGGCCCTTCGCCCTCCCCGCGCCGCGCGTTCCCGCACCCGGCCGCCGCCCGCGATCGGGCCGGGTGACTCCGCGCCGCCTTCCCGCCATACTCGATGACGCCCCGGACCGGGCGGGCCGTCCCGCCCCGGCCGGGGACCGATGAGCGGAGGTGGAGGGACCGACATGGGCGCTGGTCTGCGGCTGGGTCCGATGCTGCGGCATGTCACGGACACGACGGCGACGATCTGGGTGGAGACCGACTCCCCCTGCCGGGTGACGGTCGCCACGAGCTGGCATACCGCGGGCGCCGACACCTTCACCGTGCACGGACACCACTACGCCGTGTGCGAACTGACGGGATTGCCGCCGGGCGCCATGCTGCCCTACGAGGTGCGTATCGACGACGCCGTGGCGTGGCCGGAGCCGGACTCCGCGTATCCGCCGAGCCTCGTGCGGACCGTGGACCACGACGCCCCCGCCCGCATCATGTTCGGCTCCTGCCACACCAGCACCGACCACTCGGCGCGGGCCGTGGCCCGTTACGGGGTCGACATGCTCCGCGCCTACGCACTGCGCCTGGCCGATCTGCGCTGCGGCGAGGGCGCGGCCGACGACAGTGAGCCGTCGCTGCTGCTCCTCATCGGCGACCAGATCTACGCCGACGAGATCCAGCCGCGCATGAAGGCGTTCCTGGCCGAGCACCGGCGGCGCCCCGGCGCGCCCAAGGCGACCGGGGCGACCGGAACGCCCGGCGCCACCGACGCGGAGGCGGACACCGGCACGGACGCGGCCCCGGACGCTGATGCGGACGGCGCCGATGGGCCGCCCGACGACGAGGTCGTGTTCTTCGACGAGTACGCGGAGCTGTACCGCCATGCCTGGTCCGACCCCGACCTGCGGTGGCTGCTGTCCACGGTGCCCACGCTGATGATGTTCGACGACCATGACATCCGCGACGACTGGAACACCTCCGGGGCCTGGCGGCGCGACATCGCGGCCCGGGCGTGGTGGCGGACCCGGATCACCTCCGGAATCGGCGCCTACTGGGTCTACCAGCACCTCGGGAATCTCTCGGGGGACCTGCGGGCCGCCGACCCGGTGTTCGCCGACGTGGCGATAGCCGACGGCGACGCGGCGCCGATCCTCGACGCGTTCGCCGCCCGCGCCGACGACGACCCCGCCCACTACCTCTGGAGCTACCGCTACGACATCGGGCGCAGCCGGATCCTCATGGTCGACACCCGATGCGGGCGCGACGTCGCCGACGACACCCGCCGCACCATCCTGGGCGCCGACGGCACCGCCTGGCTCGATCGGCAGGTCACCGGCGGCGTCGACCACCTCGTGGTGGCGAGCTCCCTGCCGTTCCTGCTGCCCAAGGCGGTGCACCACCTGGAGGCGTGGAACGAGGCCGTGTGCGCGGGCGCGTGGGGACGGTGGCTGCGCGGCCCAGGGGAGAAGCTGCGGCGGGAGGTCGACCTGGAGCACTGGGCCGCCTTCCAGACGTCGTTCCACGCGCTCGGCGACGCCGTGGCGGGGGTGGCGGCGGGTGAGCGGGGCGAGCCCCCCGCGAGCGTGCTGTTCCTCGGCGGCGACGTGCACTTCTCCTACCTGGCGCGGGCCCGCGTGCGCGCGGGGGAGGCCCGCGGCACGGGCACCGCGATCGTTCAGCTCGTCTGCTCGCCGACGTGCAACCGGATGCCCCCGGTGCTGCGCCGGATCACCCGGCTGGCCACGAGCGCGGCCACCGCGCTCGTGGGTGCGGTCCTGGCGCGCGCCGCCGGGGCCCGCCGCCCCGTTCTCGACTGGCGGCTCGACGGCGGCCCTTGGTACGACAACTCCCTGGCGGCGCTGACCCTGGACGGCCGCGCCGCCGAGGTGTCGTGGTCCCACTCCCCCGACCCTCGGCACACCGTGTCGGAGGAGGGCCCGGCTGGCCTGGCTCCGACGGCACGGCCCGTCGTCACACGGCCGGGCGGCCACCGCCTGACGGGCTGAGCGGATTCCGCATTCCGGTTGGTTTCGGCCGGGGCTGGCGGCCGGTTCGTGTCCGTTCAAGGGTGTCCGAAAGGCGGTCGGCGCCGCGCCCGTGATCCGTGCAACGGGGTCGCCTCCGGACCGTGTCCCGGCGCTGGAGGAGCGGGCACGGTGCGGTGGGGTCGACCGGGCCGCATCCCGGGCGCGGCGGGGGGTTCGGGCGGGGCTCCGGCGCGGTCCGCGGCCCCGCGCAGCGCCGGCAGCGGTCACGGCACCTGGTAGGCGGAGTCGCGGATATCGGTGATGGCCATGTGGCCCGGAGCGTGGGCGATCGCGAACTCGGGGCGGGAGGCCATGACCGCCGCTTGGGGGGTGACGCCGCAGGCCCAGAACACCGGGACCTCTCCCGGGCGCACCTCGACCGGGGAGCCGAAGTCGGGGCGGCCGAGGTCGGCGATCCCCAGCGCCGCCGGGTCGCCCACGTGCACCGGGGCGCCGTGCACGGCGGGGTAGCGCGAGGTGATGCGTACGGCGTCGGCCACCCGGTCGGCGGGGATGGGGCGCATGGACACCACGAGCGGCCCCGAAAGCCGCCCCGCGGGACGACAGGGGCGGTCGGTCCGGTACATCGGGACGTTGCCGCCGGTCTCGATGTGGCGGACCGGGACCCCGGCCTCCAGCAACGGGGTCTCGAAGGTGAAGCTGCACCCGATGAGGAACGCGACGAGGTCGTCGCGCCACGCGTCGCGCACGTCGGTCGTCTCCGCGGTCAGGACACCGTCGGTGTACACACGGTAGGCGGGGAGGTCGGTGCGCAGGTCGCCATCGAAGATCGACGCGCTCACCTCGCCCGGGTCGGTGACGTCCAGCACCGGGCAGGACTTCGGGTTGCGCTGGGCGAACAGCAGGAAGTCGAACGCGATGTCTCGCGGCAGCGCGATCAGGTTGGCCTGGGTGTATCCGGCGGCGTAGCCGGACGTCGGCACGGCCAGCCCGGACCGGAACAGCTCCCGTGCGCGCCCGGGTTCCAGCGCGGCGGCCAGAGCGGGCGCCGGAGTCTGCGGTGTCGATTTCGATGTCGGTGTCATACGATCCCTGCCTTTCGTTCGGGGGCCGGTGCCGACCGGCTGCGGGGCCGACGGGACCCGCGGCCCGCCGGTGCGGGCGTGGTGGTGGTCTCGGCGGTGGGGCTCAAAAGGTTCGCCTGCCCGACGCGCGGACGCGCCGGGCTGAAAGCGCCCGGAGGAAGGGCCACACGGAGGACGACACGGCTGCGCACGCGCCGGCGGGCCCTTTCCGGCTCCCGCCGGAACGCGGCATCGGTCCGGCTTCCCGTGCCGGACCGGCATCCCGCGCATGCCGCAGCGGAGCACCCGGCCCCGGACCGCCCCGGCCACAGGCATCCGCCCCGACAACGGACCCTGCCCGCCTGGAGGCCCCGGGGCAGGAGCACAGCGCGGACGACATCGACGGCGGGCCCTTCCGACTCCTGCCGGAACGCGCCATCGGCCCGCCCGCCCCGCGGACCGCCTCTCTCGCCCCGGATCGTCTCCCGCGCGTGCCGCGGCGGAGGAACCGGCGGTCCGGGCCGTGTCGGCCAGAGGGGTCCGCCCCGGTAACGGGTCCTGTCCGCCCCGAGGCACTCCGGCGTGGGGCAACGTGGGGCCTCTGGTCGTCAACGGTGGAACCACAGGCGGGTACCGGGGCGTGCCTGGGCGGCGCGGGCGACGTCGGCGGCGGTGACCACGGCGATCACCGGATAGCCGCCGGTGACCGGGTGGTCGGCGAGGAACAGGACGGGGTCGCCGTCCGCGGGAATCTGTACGGAGCCGGGGACCATGCCCTCGCTGGGCAGCTCGTCGTGCCGGGTCCGCGGAAGCGCGGGGCCCGATAGGCGGGCTCCGACGCGGTCGCTGCGGTCGGTCACCGTGTAGGGGCGGGTGAGCAGGGTCTCCACCGCCTCCGGGGTGAACCAGTCGTCACGGGGGCCCAGCACGACCCGCAGGCGGAGGTCGTCCCCGGGCGGAGCCGGGACGGGTGCCTGGTCCACGGCCGGAAATCCCTCAGGGGCCGCCCCGACCGGCAGCAGCGCCCCAGGAACCGGCCGGTCGGGCCCGAGCCCGGCGAGGGTGTCGGTGCTGCGCGAGCCGAGGACCGGCGGGACCTCGATGCCCCCGCGCACCGCGACGTAACTGCGCAGGCCGCGGGCGGGGGCGCCCAGCCGCAGCTCGGCCCCGTCGGCCAGGCGCAGGACGCAGTCGGTGGCACCGCCGCGCCCGCCCGCGTCGACGGGGCAGGTCGCCCCAGTGACGGCAAGGGTGAGCGCACCATGGGCGCGCACGCGCAGGCCGCCGTAGGTGACCTCCAGCGCGGCCGCACCGAGCGGGTTCGCGACCAGCCGGTTGGCCAGGGCGTAGGCCCCGATGTCGGCGGCGCCCGAACGCCCTACGCCGAGCGCGGCGTGGCCGTACCTTCCGGCGTCCTGCACCGTGGTGAACGGTCCGGTCTCCAGCACTTCAAGGGCTGCCATCGTGGCGCCCGTCTCCCTCCTGCCGGGCGCGGCCGGCCGGGCCGCGCCTGTCCTACGTGCGTACTGGGTGTACCTGGGTGCGGCCGTCCGCAGCGTCCGTCCGGGCCAGCGCACCGCGGTCTCCGGGCTCTCCGCGCGGCGGGACCGCCGGCGGTCGGGATCCGGCCGCCCGCGGCGCGCTCCGTGTACCGGTGCTCCCACCGGACGGCGGACGGCCACCCCTCTGCCGAACGGCCACCCCTTTTTGCCGGACGGCCGCCGCTGGAAGGCAGATGCGATCGCCACCGCTGTGAGGACGATCCTCCCCCACCGCACAGCGCTGGCCCCGCGGCGGCGCGCCCGGCGTCGGCTCCGCTCCAGGCCACGACCATCCCGGGTATGTGCGGGGATCCGGTGGGCGCGGTCGGCGGGTGACCCTGTCCGGTCGCCTGTGGCGCTCCACCGCCGGCCACCGGAGAACTACAGCCGCCACCTTTGCGTTGTAGATTTTTGTAGAGATCCCCTCGCTCCCGTGGAATGCGGTGCCGAGCCCGTTGCAGGCGGCCGGGCACACGTCGCGGGACGGTATCCCGGCGCCCGGAGGGCCCGCGCTCTCCGCATCCCATGGCACGGGGGTCAGACCTCGCGGAACCTGACACGGACGCCCGGGCGGAGGATGCCCGGAGGATCGCGGTCAAGGTCCCAGATCGGGGCGTCCGTGCGGCCCAGCAGCTGCCACCCGCCCGGGGAACTGCGCGGGTAGATCCCGGTGAACTCGCCGGCCAGCGCCACCGCGCCGGCGGGGACCCGGGTGCGGGCCTCCTTGCGGCGCGGTACGCGCAGCCGCGGGTCGTCGCCCACCAGGTAGCCGAAGCCGGGCGCGAACCCGCAGAAGGCGACGGTCCACACGGCCCCGGTGTGGGCGGCCACGACGTCGCGCTCCGTCAGCCCGGTGGCCGCCGCGATGTCGGCGAGGTCGGCGCCGTCATAGGTGACATCGAGGGTGATCTCGCCCTGGTCGGTGCGGCGGCCGGGGCTGGGGCGCAGGCGGCTCACCGCCGCCGCGATCGCCGTGGTGTCGCCGCGGCCGGGTTCGACGCGCAGCAGGACCGTGCGGGCGGCGGGGACGATGTCGGTGACCCCGGGCAGCGGCATGCCCGCCAGGGTGGCCTGCAAGGCCAGCGCCGCGTCGAGGTCGGCGACCTCGACGAGCACTCCGCTGTCGGCACACGTCAGCACACGCATGGGCATCCCTTCTCGACGACGGCCGACCGCGCCGGGCGCAACGGTCCGACGCCGCCGCTGCCGGCCGCTTCCCACGGGCGGACGGTCGGCATAGCGGCCCGCGCGGCCAGCCGGGTCGGCCGCCTGAGGTGCGCACGGCACGGCGCGGTCGCGTAGCCGACCGCCTGCCAGAACGACCGCCCAAGACACGCACGACACAGGGCGGAGCCGGGACGGCCGCGCACGGTCGGCCGCCTCCATCCCGGGGCGGCCGATCGCGTCAGGTCCGGGCCGGCCGGTCGCATCAGGCCGCCGCCGCGGCGGCGAAGGGGGCGATGCGCACGCCGGCGCCCGATAGACGGTCCGCGACGGCGCGGGCCATGCGCACCGCGCCCGGGCTGTCGCCGTGCACGCACAGCGAGTCGGCGTCGATGCGGACCGTGCTGCCGTCGACCGCGGCGATGGGCCGTCCTTCGACGATGTCCAGGCACCGGGCGGCGACCTGGTCCGGGTCGCCGAGCACCGCGCCGGGTTCGCGCCGCGAGACGAGAGTGCCCTCGGGGGTGTAGGCGCGGTCGGCGAACGCCTCGCGCACCGTGCGCAGCCCGGCGTCACCGGCCAGCCGCAGCCACGCCGACCCGGGCAGCCCCAGCACGGGCAGCGATGGATCGTAGGCGCGCACCGCCGCGACGACCGCGGCGGCCTGCTCCTCGTGGTGGACGATCGCGTTGTAGAGCGCGCCGTGGGGTTTGACGTAGCGGACGCGGTCGCCGGCGATGCGGGCGAAGGCGTCCAGCGCGCCGATCTGGTAGACGACGTCGTCAGCGAGGTCGCTCGGCGGGACGTCGACGAAGCGCCGTCCGAACCCGGCGAGGTCGCGGTAGCCCACGTGGGCACCGATCGCGACCCCCCGGGCGACGGCCCCCTCACAGGTACGCCGCAGCACCGACGGGTCGCCGGCGTGGAACCCGCAGGCCACGTTGGCGCTGGTGACGACGGACAGCAGCGCGTCGTCATCGCCCAGTTCCCAGCGGCCGAAGCTCTCCCCCATGTCGGAATTGATGTCGATGTGCACGCCTGCCTCCTCGTGGTCGTTCGCCGGTGCCGGTCCGCTCGTCGGGGCCGCCGTCACTGCCACAGGTCCGCGATGCCGGTCAGGGCGTTCGCGGCGATGTAGACGGTGAGCAGCCACGCCGCGACGCCGATGCCCAGCAGCCACTTCGGGTACCGGTACCCGCTCAGCAGGTCGTGCGACCTGCGTGCGGCCACCCAGAGCATGATGCCCAGCCCGACCGGGAGGATGAGGCCGTTGAGGGCGCCGGCGAGCACGAGCAGCGTGGCGGGCGCCTGCCCCAGGAACAGGTAGATGACGGTGGAGACGGCGATGAACCCGGCGACCAGCCAGCCCTTGGCGCGGTCGAGCCGCGGGGAGAAGGTGGTGACGAAGGAGATCGAGGTGTAGGACGCGCCGATCACGGAGGTGATCGCCGCCGCCCACATGATGACGCCGAACAGCCGCAGCCCGACCTCTCCGGCGGCCTGGCGGAATGCCTCGGCCGGGGGGTTGGGGGCGTCGAGGATGGCGGCGCCGCCGGTGACCACGCCGAGGACCGCGAGGAACAGCAGCACGCGCATGACGCCGGTGACGATGATGCCGGTGACCGAGGTGCGGGCGACGGCGTCGACGTTCTCGCGCCCGGTCTGGCCGGATTCCACCAGGCGGTGCGCCCCCGCGTAGGTGATGTAGCCGCCGACGGTCCCGCCGATGATGGTCACCGTCGCCAGGAAGACGTCGGAGCCGAGGCGTTCGGGCAGGACCGACTGCACCAGGGCGTCGCCGACCGGCGGGTCGGAGACGATCGCCGCGTAGAGGGTCAGGCCGATCATCAGCAGGCCCAGGCCGATCAAGATGCGGTCCATGGCGGCGCCGGCGCGCTTGACCAGGAACAGCGCGATGGCCAGCGCCGCGGAGACCGCCCCGGCGATCCGGGCGTCGACGCCGGCGAGCGCGTCGAGGCCGAGCGCGGTGCCGGCGATGTTGCCCACGTTGAAGACGAGCCCGCCGAAGACGATGAGGACGGCGAGCAGGTATCCGGCGCCGGGCAGGACCTTGTTCGCGAGGTCCTGGGCGCGGGTGCCGGAGACCCCGATGACCCGCCAGATGTTCAGCTGGACGGCGATGTCCACGAGGATCGACACCAGGATCGCGAACGCGAAGGTGGCGCCGAGCTGGGCGGTGAACGTGGTGGTCTGGGTGATGAAGCCGGGGCCGATGGCGCTCGTGGCCATCAGGAACATCGCGCCGAGCAACCCGCTGCTGAGGGCGACGCGCTTGGCGCGCGGCCGAGGGGGCGCCTGGGGGGACTCGCTCATCATGGGCCTCCGCGGTGACGAGGGACGGGTACGGGGGCATCCGCCGAGTGACGGCGGCCACAGTGTCGTATTGTTGAACAATACTCCAATACTTCAATTTCCAGAAGGTGTCCCCAGGTGACGATCGCGTGTCGCCGTCCGCCGCTCCCATGGGGGCGGAGGAGCGCACACCGTCCGTGACAATGGACGCGGGCCGCAACCCCCGGCCCTCAGGGGAATCGAGAACAGGGAGCCGGTGTGGCGGTGGCGGGCGACTGGGCCGACGGGATACCCGACGTCGGCGAGGAACTGGAGCGGTCGAGTACCGCCGAGCGGGTCGCCGACAGGCTGCGGGAGTACGTCATCAACGGGGCGCTACCACCTGGGACCCGGCTGTCGGAGGAGAAGGTCGGCCGCAGGCTCCGGGTCTCGCGCAACACGCTCCGTGAAGCGTTCCGGCTGCTAGGGCACGAGCGGCTGCTCGTCCACGAGTTCAACCGCGGTGTGTTCGTCGCCCACCCGGGCCTCGACGACGTGGTGGACCTGTTCCGTGTCCGGCGGTCGCTGGAGCTCGCCGCCCTGCGCGGGGCGGCCGGGGCGCCGGCCGGCGCGGTCGACGCGGTGGGCGCGGCCGTGGCGTCGGGCACCGCGGCCTACGACAGGGGCGACTGGTGGGGGCTGGGTACCGCCAACATGCACTTCCACCAGGCCATCGCCGCGCTGAGCGGCAGCCCGCGCATCGACGAGACCATGCGCCAGATCCTGGCGGAGCTGCGCCTGGTGTTCCACGTGATGGCCGAGCCGCGCGCCTACCACGCCCCCTACCTGGAGCTGAACCGGCGGATCTACGAGGAGCTGGCGGCCGGCCGCCACTCCGACGCCGAGGCCCGGCTGGCCGACTACCTGGACGTCGCGGAGAAACAGCTCGTGGAGGCGTTCGCCGCAGCGGAGTCCCGCCGGAACCCGGCCTCCTAAGGGGCGATGCCGGGGACGCTGCCCCTGGGGATCACGCCCCGGCGGCCGCCTGCGCGCCGTACGCCCCGTAGGCGCGGAGGAACGTGTCGACCGCGGCATCGGACACGGCGCGGGTCTCGGCGGCGGGGACCGGGCGGGTCCCCAGCCGGGAGCGGCCCTCCATCGGTGCCGTGAGCAGCGCGAGGAACTGCTCGGCGGCCTGCGCGGGATCGCACGGGCGCAGGTGGCCCGCCAGCGAGAGGCGCGCGAACCGGTCGGCCAGGGCATCGCCGAGCCGGCCCGACGTGCGCTCCTGGACGGTCTCGATCAGATCGGGGAAGCGCGCGACCTGTTCATAGGTCAGCCAGCGCAGTGCGCGGGCGCGCTCCGAGCAGCACACGCGGATCAGCCGGTGGGCGGTGTCCTCAAGGGCCGCCCGCGGATCGCCGCCGGGTTCGCGCAGCCGCTCGGCGGCGGCGAGGTTCTCCCCCATCACCGAGTCGGCCGCGGCGGCCATGGCGTTGCGGAACAGGGTCTCCTTGTCGTTGAGGTGGTTGTAGACGGTCGGCTTGGCGACGCCCGCCACCTCGGCGATCTCACGCACGCACGCCTGGCCGTAGCCGCGCCGGGCGAAGACGGTGAAGGCGGCGTCCAGGATCGCCTGCCGCTTGTCGATGCGCCCCCGCGGGGCCGCGCGTCCGGCCGCAGCCGTCACTCCTGCCATCCCCGCATGGTAGCGCATACGGAAGCGATTCTTTACCCATGGGTTCAGTTCAGTGGCCCGGGTTGCACAACTCCTGGAACGGAGTGAGACTGAACCCAGCGGTTCATATGACTGAACCGTCAGGTAGACAACCGCATGGAGGAGCACGCCGTGATCGTCAACATCCTGCGCTTCGGCTTCAGAGACGGAACGACCGATGAGGACAAGGAGAAGGTCCTGGCGGCCATGCGCCGCACCGGGTCACTGGAGTCCGTGGCGTTCTCGGCCGTCGGCCAGGACCTCCGCCTGCCCGACGACGGCTACACGCACACCTACATCGCGGGGGTGGCGGACCTGGCGGCGCTGGAGCGGTACATGCACGACCCGCTCCACATCGGCGGCGACGACGTGATCCTGCCGCACATCGCGAAGCTTTCGGGGCTGCGCATGTCGGACGACCCGGACCCGGGTGTCAGCGCGCGGGTCGCGGCGCTGCACGAGGAGAAGGTGGCGATGTACCCGGAGTGGGGGCGGTCGCTCGACACGGTCGAGGGGCGGGCGTCCGCGGATTCCTGAGGGCCCGGGCCGGGGACGGTCGGCGCGGGGCCGCCGAGCCCGCGCGGCTCGGCGGGCCCGGGGCGCGCACCACGGTGCCGGGGGCCGCGCACGGCCCCCGGCACCCGAGGGCCGGCTCTTAGCTCTTGGTCTTGGGACGCTGGACGGGGCGCGCCGAGCGGCTCTTGCGGCGCACGGCACCGGGGGTCGTGCGCGGGATGCGCCGGGCCGGGCTGGGGGTGGTGCCGGCCGCGGGGAACCCGGGGATGAGGTTGGCGGGCTCGGCCTTCGGCTCGGCGCTGGGCACCGCGAGGCGCTCGGGGAGCCCCGAGGGGTCGAGTGCGGTGTCGTCCGCCGCGGACGCGGCGGACGAGGAGGCCTCTTCGTCGTCCTGTTCCCGCCGGGAGCCGGACTCGGCCGCCCGGCGCACGCGGGCCGCGTTCCAGGCGCGCACGCGCGCCGCGCCGCGGGTGACGAACGGCCACTCGACCGGGGCCGGCTGTGCCAGCGCCGCCCACAGGTAGGCCTTGGTGCCCCAGTCCTCCATGGCGCGCCGGGCCCGGGTGATGGTGAAGAAGGTCGGGGAGGCCAGCACGAGCTGCGGCCACGCCAGCACCAGGGCCACCAGCACCGGGAAGAGGCCGCCGCCGGCGATGGACGCGCCCGCGCCGACGACGATGGGGGTCAGGGCGAGGGCGATGCGCAGCGCGGTGATCTGCCGGAACCGGTGCAGCGAACGGCGCACCGACGCCTCGGCGGACAGTCCTTCGGGCAGCGGCGTGGGCTGCACGACGATCGCCAGCAGCAGCGAGGCAACGGCGACCGACCCCGACAGCAGGATGGTCACACCCGGAGCGGAGAATCCGCCGCCGACGACGAGCGCCACGAGGCCGACGATCGGGATCGGGGCCGGCAGGTAGAAGAGCACTTGGCGCCAGAGCTGCCCGGACTCGGTCGGCCGTTGAACGGCCGCCACCAATCTCGCGTACAGCTTTCCGGCCCTGTCGACCACCACAGCCAAGCACCCCCCAATCCTCGTGCGCTACCACCACGTGAGCGAGAGATCTCCCCGACGAGGGCGCTGACCAGCGCGTCCCCGGATTCGGCGATGCCCGGAACCGCCGACCGGAATCGTGCACGGGTCGTGACCAATCGCTCACCGATCACGTTATCGGCATTTCCACGTCCGCACACCGGGCCGGCCCGCAAAAGGACCCGATCTCCCAGGAGGCTGGACGCCCGGGGTCCGCCCCCGGTTGACGTACGCGCGCGGTGAATTACCGCTCTCCAGGTGACGCCGGATGACGCACCGCCACGCGCTCGTTCCGGAACAGATCCCGCCGTGCCTCCTCCCCGGCAACGGCGGACGAAAACCTCAGGTTCCCGATGAATCGCACCAGATCAGGCAGTTTTTCCCAGCGACCCGCGCGAGCGCTCCCCACCCGCCGGTCCGGCCTGGTCGGGGTGGCGCGCGGCCACCGCGGCGCCGGCGCACCGGCGGCGTCCCTCACTCCGCCACCGGTCTCCCGCGCTCCGTCAGCCGGCCCAGGGTCACCGCGACCCGCAGGACGAACGAGCCGCGGCCGTCGGAGGGCAGGTACCCGGTCAGCTCCGCGATCCGGCTCAACCGGTACCGGACGGTGTTGGGGTGGACGAACAGCATGCGGGCCGTCGACTCCAGGGACGACGCGTGCTCCAGGTAGACCGACAGCGTGTCCAGCAGCGGCGACCCGGCTCCGCGCAGGGGCAGGTAGATCAGGTCCACGAGCCGCCGGCGCGCGGCGGCGTCCCCCTCCAGGGCCCGTTCGGGCAGCAGGTCCTCGGCCGCGACGGGCCGCGGCGCGTCGGGCCAGGCGACGGCGGCCCGCAGCCCGCTGACCGCGGCGCGCACCGATTCCCCGGCCGCGTGCAGGTCGGGCGCCGGCGGCCCGACCACCACCGGCCCCTCGCCGAACAGCCCCGCCAGCGCTTCGGCCGCGCGCAGCCGCGCGGTACCGTCGCCGGCGTCCTCGGCCAGGCCGATCACCACGACCACGCGCTCGCCCTGCGCCCCGGCGATCACGTCGTGGCCGCCGCGGCGGGCCGTCGCGCGCAGGTCGTCGAGCACGCCGTCGCGGTCGAGGCCGCTCAGCCCGCCGGCGACGGCGATCACCGGCGTCTTCGACCAGCCCAGCGCCGACCCCCAGGTCGGCAGCCCGTCCTCGTGGTCGCCGTGCAGGAGGGCGTCGACGATCAGCGCCTCCAGCCGGGCGTCCCAGGAGCCCCGGGCCTCGGCGGCGCGCGCGTAGACCTTCGCGGAGCTGAAGGCCACCTCGCGCGTGTAGCGCAGGACCGCCTCCAGCAGCTGCTGCTGGCCCCCGGGGGCCGCCAGCTCCTCGACCTGGTTCTCCACCACGTCGATGACGACCCGGATCATGTCCACGGTCTGCAGGAGGGTGACCGAGCGGGTGAGTTCGCGCGGCGCGGTGCCGAAGACCTCGACCGTTATCGGCGGGCGGCCCCGCCCGGGGGTCTTGAACCAGTCGACGAACGCCGCGACGCCGGACTGCGCCACCAGCCCCACCCAGGAGCGGTCCTCCGCCGACATCCGGCGGAACCACGACAGCCTGCTCTCCATGCGGGCGACGGCGGCCGTGCCGATCGCCCCCATGGACCGTTCCAGGCGCTGGACGGTCTGCGCGCGCACGGCGGCCTCGTGGTCGGTGCGGTCGCCCGGGCCGGCCTCCGTGTCGTCCCCGTCCCGCGGATCTGTGGAATCTGTGCTCACCATCCCTAGAGTGGCATCCGCCGACGTGCGGGAACGACGACGCGGCCGCCGGAGACCCCCATTGAGCGCGTACCGAGCGGTCACAACGTGACCCGTTCCACTGGAATCGGGGCCCGCGGCAACCTGTTTGTAGGACCCCGACAAATCGAGCCTTCTAAACTTCGTGGTTGTCCCCATCAAGCTGGTGATGTTCTACAGGGCAAGGTGGATGTCGTGCTTGTAATCGTTGCTCCCGGCCAAGGCGCCCAGGTCCCCGGATTCCTCGCTCCATGGCTCGAACTCCCCGGCATGGCCGAGCGGTTCGACCAGTGGTCGGAGGTCGCCGGGCTCGACCTCGCCCGCTGCGGCACCGTCGCCGATGCCGATGAGATCCGCGACACCGCGATCGCCCAGCCCCTGCTGGTCGGCGCGGGCCTCGCCGCCGCCATCGCGCTCTTCGGCGACCTCGACGACGCCCCCGGGGCGATCGACGCCGTCGCCGGGCACAGCGTCGGCGAGTTCACCGCCGCCGGTGTCGCCGGAGTGCTCAGCCCCGAGGCCGCCCTCAGCCTGGTCGCCGAGCGCGGGCGCGGCATGGCCGAGGCGTCGTCGGCCATCGCCACCGGGATGACCGCCGTGCTCGGCGGCGACCGCGCGACCGTCCTCGCCGCCCTGGAGGCCGCCGGCCTCACCCCCGCCAACGACAACGGCGCCGGGCAGATCGTCGCCGCCGGCACCACCGAGCAGCTCGCGGCCCTCGCGGAGAACCGCCCCGAGGGTGCGCGGCTGCGCTCGCTGTCGGTGGCCGGAGCGTTCCACACCCACCACATGGCACCCGCGGTGGAGCGCGTCGAGCGGATCGCCGCGGCCACCGAGGTCGCCGACCCCCGCACCCGCCTGCTCTCCAACCGCGACGGCGCGGTCGTCGGCAGCGGGCGCGACTACCTCGACCGGCTCGTCTCGCAGATCAGCTCGCCGGTCCGCTGGGACTCCTGCACCCAGACCCTCGCGGACCTCGGGGTCACCGCCCTCATCGAACTTCCCCCGGCCGGAACCCTGGTCGGCTTGGCGAAGCGCTCGCTGCGCGGCGTCGAGCGCCTGGCCGTCAAGACCCCCGACGACCTCGACGCGGCACGCGATCTGATCAAGGAGCACGCCGGTCGCACCCCCGTCGACCAGGAAGGCCAGCCCGAATGAACCTGACCCCCGGGGCCCCCGGAGCGCGCCTGGTCGCGCTCGGGGAGTACCAGCCCAGCAACGTCGTCACCAACGACGACCTCGCCCGGCGGGTGGACACCTCCGACGAATGGATCCAGAGCCGCGTCGGCATCAAGGAGCGCCGCATCGCGGGCGCCGACGACACCGTGGTCAGCATGGCCGTGGCCGCGGGCGGAAAGGCGCTGGCGGCAGGGGGCATGGCCCCCTCGGACATCGACCTGGTGATCGTCGCCACCTGCACCCAGATCGACCAGATCCCCAACGCCGCCGCCAGCGTCGCCGCGCGGCTGGGGATCAGCGCGCCCGGCGCCTTCGACGTCAACGCCGCCTGCGCCGGGTTCTGCTACGCGCTGGGCCTGGCCGCCGACTCCGTTCGCGCCGGATCGGCCACCAACGTGCTCGTCATCGGCTCGGAGAAGCTGTCGGACTGGCTCGACTGGAACGACCGCACCACGTGCGTGATCTTCGCCGACGGAGCGGGCGCGGCGGTGATCTCGGCCGCCGACACCCCGGGCATCGGCCCGGTGGTGTGGGGCAGCGCCGGCGAGCAGGCCGACAAGATCCACCTGCGCGACAACAAATACCTCACACAGGAGGGCCAGGCGGTCTTCCGGTGGACGACCACCCAGCTGTACTCGGTGGCGCTGGAGGCGCTGCGGCGCGCGGGGGTCGAGCCCACGGAGCTGACCGCGTTCGTCCCCCACCAGGCCAACCTGCGCATCGTCGAGTCCATCGCCCGCAAGCTGGGCGCACCGCAGGCGATCATCGCCCGCGATATTGTCACGGCGGGCAACACTTCGTCGGCTTCCGTCCCTCTCGCGCTCTCGCGCATGGCCGGCCGCGGCGAACTGCCCTCGGGGAGCACCGTGCTCACCCTGGGATACGGCGCGGGGCTCACCTACGCGGCCCAGGTGCTGGAGATTCCCTAGACATCCGTGGACCCCGGCCTGCGCGCGCTCGCGCACAGGTCCCACGGCGAACGTACGACCGCACGAAAATCCAAGGAGAAACCCCAACATGGCGCACTCTGAGCAGGAGATCCTGGCCGGCCTCGGCGAGATCATCGACGAGATCGCCGGTGTCCCCGCCGCAGAGGTCACCCCGGAGAAGAGCTTCGTCGACGACCTCGACATCGACTCCCTCTCCATGGTGGAGATCGCCGTCGCCGCGCAGGACAAGTTCGGCGCCGAGATCCCCGACGACCGGCTGAAGGAGCTCAAGACGGTCCAGGACGTCGTCAACTTCATCCAGAAGTAGCGACGCCGCCTCCCGCGGTTCCCGCCCGGCGGGCCGCGCCGCCCCTGCCGGCGGCCCGAACACCGGCTACCCCGACCCCCCGCCGCACCGCGGGACCGAACCAACGAGACGAGAAGGGCGATAAGGCCAATGAGTCCCACCGAAGTCGTCGTCACTGGCCTCGGCGCCACCACCCCGCTGGGAGGTGACGTCGCCACGACCTGGTCCGCGCTTCTCGAAGGTCGGTCCGGCATCACGGCGCTCCCCGAGGACTGGCACGATACGCTGCCGGTCCACTTCGCCGGCCAGGCCGCCGTCGACCCCAAGGAGAAGCTGCCCAGGCAGCGCCTGCGCCGCCTGGACCGCACCCAGCAGTTCGCGCTGATCGCGGCGCACGAGGCGTGGGAGGACGCCGGCGCGCCCGAGGTCGACCCGCTGCGGCTGGGCGCGGTGGTCTCCAGCGGTATCGGCGGCATCCTCACGATCCTGGAGCAGTACGACACCTTCCGCGAGCGGGGCTGGCAGCGCGTTTCGCCCTTCACCGTGCCGATGCTCATGCCCAACAGCCCCGCGGCAGCCGTGGCCCTGGAGTTCACCGCCCGCGCCGGGGCCCACGCCCCGGTGAGCGCCTGCGCGTCCAGCGCCGAGGCCATCGCCGACGCGATCGGGATGATCCGTTCGGGCCGCGCCGACGTCGTCATCGCCGGCGGCACCGAGGCCGCCATCCACCCGCTCAACATCGCGTCCTTCGCCTCCATGCGCGCGCTGTCGACCCGCAACGACGACCCGCAGCACGCCTCGCGCCCCTGGGACGCCGACCGCGACGGCTTCGTCATGGGCGAGGGCGCCGGCATCGTCGTCCTGGAGAGCGCCGAGCACGCCCGCGCCCGGGGCGCCCGCGTCTACGCGGTGGCGGCCGGCACCGGGTACAGCAACGACGCCTTCGACATCGTGCAGCCCGACCCCGAGGGCTCCGGCCAGGCGCGGGCCATCACCATGGCGCTGTCCGACGCCGACCTCAAGCCGTCCGACATCGCGCACGTCAACGCGCACGCCACCTCGACCCCGGCCGGCGACGTCGGCGAGACCGTGGCCATCCGCGCCGCCCTGGGTGACGCGGCGGCCGACGAGGTCGCGGTCACCTCCACCAAGTCCATGACCGGGCACCTGCTCGGCGGCGCCGGCGCCGTGGAGTCCATCGCCACCGTCCTGACGCTGCACGAGGGCCGGATCCCGCCGACCATCAACATCGAGAACCTCGACCCCGCGGTCCGGGTCGACATCGTCCGCGACAAGCCGCGCGACCTGCCGGCCGACGCGGTCGCGGCGCTGAACGAGTCGTTCGGGTTCGGCGGCCACAACATCGCCCTCGCCTTCCGCCGCGTGTAGCCGCGGATCGCGCGGGCACCCGCGCGGCGGCCGGGGCGCACGCGACGAGCACCCCGCTGCCGGAGAGCCGGGTACGGCGGTGACCGGGGAGTCCCCCGGTCACCGCCTTTGTCGTCACGGAGCGTGTCCACTCCTGGTTAACGCATCAGGTCCCGGGGGCGAAGTTCACGGGAACACCGGGTCATCACGCCTGACAGTGGCGTGCGGCGCGGTGAAGATGGAGGGGTGTCCTCCTCGTCCCTCGCCGCCGGTGGCATGACCCCCGGTAACGACGCCACCGGGAGCGACGGCCCGGTGGAGGGTCCCGGCGGCGCCCCGGTCATGCGGCCGGTCGTCGATCTGGACTCCGGGTCGGTACTCGCCGTGGAAGTGGAAAGCCCCGTCTCCGCCCCCGCCGACGACCCCGCCGCCCAAGCCGAGCTGCTGGCCCGCCTGGCGCGCCGGATGACCACCCTCGAATCCCTGCTCCCGCTGGTGCTCCCGCTGCCCGCGACGGCCGTGGCGGGCGCCGACCCCGAACTGTTCCGGCTGCTCGAACGCGGGCTGCGGCGCGCGGGGCGCCGGCCCCGCGATGTCACGCTGATGCTCGGCCCCGACATGGACGGCCTGCCCCGGCGCGAGCTGGTGCGCGGGATCACCCGGGCGCGCGGTCTGGGGTTCCGCTGCGCGCTGGGCACCTCTTCGATCGCCCCCGACCTGTTCCTGGACGCCGACCCGTTCCTGGTGCGGCTGGACCCGCGCCTGACCGCGGGCATCCCCGGCGACGACCGGCGCACCGCGATGGTGGAGGGCCTGGCCCGCATCGCCCAGGGCACCGGAGCCTTCCTGCTGGCCACCGGCGTCGATTCGGTCCACCAGCTGCTGCGGCTGCGCGAGATCGGCATCCGGCTGGCGCACGGCCCGCTGTTCGCCGACGACCGGTGGAACCCCGGCGACCGGATCCGCCCCATCCCCGACACCGCGGTGGCGTCGGCCGCCTCGGCGGCTCCCGGCGACAGCGGACCCTCGATCGCGGAGTTCGTGCTGCCACCGGTGGCCATGGCCAACGACGCGACGGCCGAGGACGTCCTGGACGCGTTCACCAATGACACGGCCCTGACCAGCGTGGTGCTCATCGACCACGCCGAACGCCCGATCGCGCTGCTCGACCGGACGCGCTTCCTGCTGGCCATCACCGGGCCCTACGGGCACGCGCTGCACGCCAAGCGGCCGGCGTACCGGCTGGCCGACCCGCCGCGCACGGTGCCGCGCGGATTCCGCGCGATGGAGGCGCTGCGCGCGGCCGGCGCCGACCGGGAGCGCGTCTACGACGACCTGGTGACGGTGAACGAGTTCGGCCAGTGCACCGGGGTGGTCCACGTGGGCGACCTGATCCGGAGCCTGGCGCAGAACTGACCCGCGCCGGCGCCGCGGCCCGGCCGGCCGCCGCCGGGCCGGACGGGCACCGGGGCGCGTCCGCCCGGCCCGCGGCGCGGGCGGGCGTACGCGCGGGCGGTTACGGGCGGACCCGGCCGTTGCCGGGGTCCTCGTCCGGGGATCCGGACGGGCGGGGGAGGTCGCCGTCGAGGGCGATGAGGTCGGGGCGCTTGGGCACCCGGCCGTCGCCGGTGGAGCGCCCCATGGCGCGTCTACTGAGCCAGGGGACGAGGTACTGGCGGGTCCACCGGAGGTTCTCGCGGCGCCGCAGGATGCGCGGCAGCTGTTCGGGCGGGGCGTCCCAGGGGCACTCCCAGATCTCCCGGGGCCCCATGGGGGTACCCAGCACGTCGGCGATGCGCGCGGCGACGATGCGGTGGCCGTCGGCGTTGAAGTGCAGCCGGTCGGCGCTCCACGACCGGGGGTCGTTGAGGGCGGTCATCGACCACAGGTCGACGATCTCGGTGCCCGTGCGCTCGGCGATCGCCCGCAGGTGCATGCTGAACACCGCGATCCGCCCCCGGTAGGCGCGCAGCACGGGGATCCAGCCGGTGTCGTGGCCGGAGAGCATGACCACGCGGATCCCGGCGCCGCGCAGCCGCCGGACGCCGACCTCGAACTCGGCGGCGAGGGCGTCGAGGTCGGTACCCGGCCGCAGGACGTCGTTGCCGCCCGCGTGCACGGTGACGAGGTCGGGCTGGAAGGCGAGCGTGCGGTCGAGCTGTTCGCCGAAGATGTGCCGCATGCGCCGGCCGCGCACCGCGAGGTTGGCGTAGCGCAGGTCGGGCGTGAACGTTCCCAGGTGTTCGGCGAGACGGTCGGCGAAGCCTCGGTAGCCGCCGCCGGGGACTCGGTCGTCGAGCCCCTCGGTCAGGCTGTCGCCGATGGCCACGTACGAGCGAATGACCGCCGGGCTTTCCGCCTGAGCGCCTCCAGGGGGCTTGATCTCCAGGTCAGTCACGTCAACCAATCATGCAATTAGGCCACTGGCGCCGACACGCGGGATGACCGTGCAGCGCGCGGGGACAGGTGGCGCCGCATGGGGACCCCGGCACGCCAAGAGGGCGTTCTCAGTGGGGACTGGCAGGGGTTCGGCGCACCCCGCCAGCATACCCGCGCCCCTCGCCCGGAGGTCGGTGTACCTGGCAGAAGACCGCCGGCGCGCGCCCGCGGCCGACGGGCGCGCGGCGACGGCGTCGCCCGGGTGTCCACGGGAAACGGCCCGCGGCCGAGGCGATACGTGACAGACCTCACAAAGCACCGCGTTTTCCGCGAAGGCCCGGAGTTCCGTTCGCGGGCGGGCGGCACCCCGCCCGGCCGACGTTGCGCATTTCGGCCGCCTGGGACTACCCACGAGCCGCACGCGCACGTACGATCTCGGGGAGTGCACAGCACGCCACCGCCCTCCACTCAGGGGCGTGTTCGAAAACGGGCTTTCAGGCCGGCCTGCGACCATCGCGGCCGGCGCCGGACCGGATCGGTTTTCCGAGCACGACCACGCAGAGCCGGTGGTTCCACGGCCCGGCCCGGGCCGACTGGACATAGTGTGGAGCACTGACCGAATGCCCGTGCGGTTCAGCCTGTCACGAGCCGAATGCCTGGAGGTCGAGGTCCCCCGCAGATGAACGCCGTTTCTCCGATCTGCCTCTCCGACCTCGCGCCCGCTCTCCGGTGGAGCAACCCGGCCGACGTCGGCCCGGTCCTGCGCCATGCCCGGCTCATCGACGGCTGGTGGCGGTCGATCCCGCTGCCCCGCGTCCTCGACATCGTGGGCCCAACGTGGCTCGCCCACACCCTCGCGCACCTCGCCGCCGACCACTTCGAGCACCTGGAGCTCGCCGAGCTCCTGCCGTCGCTGCGTGCGCTGACGGTCGACCTCGCCGACATCGCCGAACCGGTGCGCGGGGCCGTCCTGGGCACCGCGGTCACCTGGGACCGGCTGATATCGGCGAGCCCGGCCACCATCGCCACCTGGCCGCTGCCGCCCGGCTGCGGGCCGATCGAGGTCATCGGGACCGTCATCGGCCGCGCCGTCCACCCCTTCGGCCGCGACACCGGCCGCACCCCCGCGCCCTCCCCCGCCCTGGTGGTCGAGGCCGTGCGGACCATCGCCAACTGGATGCCGGCGTCGGCGCCCGAACACGTGCACAACGCGCTGGCCTACCTCACATCGGCCACCGGCGCCGACTCCGCCGGCTCCCCGGCCGAGAGCGCGGACGCCGGGACCATCGACCCGCCGCAGACGCCCGCGACCCGGGCGATCCGCACCCTGCGCGCGCTGCGCGCCCAGCGCGACGAAGAGGCGCGCCAGAACGCCGCGGGCGAGCCCCGGGCCCCCCAGGTGCCGGCGCCGGCCCCCGACACCGACGCCGCCGGACCCGGCAAGAGCTTCCGCAGCTCGCTCCTCGGCCCGGGCCGCACCCTGCGCCGCCCCGCGTTCAACCCGCCCCGGGAGTTCCGCGAGGAGCCCGTGCCCGCGCCGGCCCCCGAGCTGGGCCGGCACCCCTTGGTCGACCTGCTGGAAGGGCTGTTCCGCGGCTGGTCGGACATCGAGCGCACGGTCGCCGCCGAGCGCCTGTTCGCCGCCGATCCCATCAGCATCCGGCTGCTCGCCGACCAGATCCAGGTGGACCTGGGCGCCATCCGCAACGCCCAGCGCGCCGTGGAGGAGCGGCTGCTCCAGTGGCTCGCCTCAGCCGAGGGCGCGCCCATCACCAACCACCTGCGCGACATGTCCGAGCAGCTGGGCACCGCCACGACCATCGACCACCTCATCAGCGCCCACCCCGACCACCCGGTGGACGTGCCGTCGCTGGGCACCCCGTTGTGGCGGGTGGTGATCACCCTGTTCACCGACCGCCGCCTGCACAACGGCTGGCTGGTCGCCGACGACCCCCATCGCCTGCGCTGGCAGACCCGCGAGCTGCTGGGCGACGCCCCCAGCCTGACCGAGGCCGGGCTGCGGCTCGCGCGCATCGGCATCCAGCAGCAGTCGCTGCGCGCCTGGCTGCTGAGCACCCCCGGCGTGAGCATCCGCGACGGCCACGTCCTGGTCGATCCCGCCACCCCGATGGAGGCCCCGGCGCCCACCCCCGCTTTCAGCGGGGGCCACACCGGCGTCGTCCCCGACAGCGGGTCCACGACCGCGAACGGCCTGCCGATCCGGCGCCGCCCCGGCGACCCGTCGCAGCAGCCGTCGGCCTCCCCGGCGCCGCAGGACCTCCCGCCGCAGGTCGCGGGGTCGGTACGGTGCTTCCGGGCGCCCGACGGCCGCTGGTGGCACCGGGTCGACGTCACGGGCGACCACCTCAACGGCGCGCCCGTCACCGTCCCGCCGGGCTACGCCACCCACCTGGGACTGCAACCGGGGCGGCTGCTGTGCCTCACGGCGCCCGGCGCCGACCTGCTCGTCCTGGTCTGGCGGGACCAGCCGGCCTTCGACTCGCTGCGCCCGCTGCTGCGCCGGCTCTCCGCCCAGCACGGCGACCGGGTCTTCATCACGGTCAACGGCGACCGGCTCGACGCCCGCCGGCTGCCGGCCGCCGATCTCAGCGACCACGGGCCCACCAGTCGGGCACTGCACCTGATCGGCTACACCGCGCCCGCTCCCACCGACGAAGCGCTGAAGATCATCGCCCGCCGGATCAGCGACGACAGCGTCGAGGCGCAGGCCGACCCGCAGTCGCTGCTGGACCGGCTCACCCAGCGGGGCGACACCGACATCGCCGCCGAACTGCGCCCGGTCCTGATGACCGCCCACGGCTGAGCGGGGCGCCCCGCAGGCTGAGCGGGAAGCACAGCACGACGGGACCGCGGCCGGCGCCGCGGTCCCGTCGTGTGGGGCCGGTGTATCCCTGAGGTCAGACGTTGAAGCCGAGCATGCGGAGCTGGTCGCGGCCGTCGTCGGTGATCTTGTCGGGTCCCCACGGCGGCATCCAGACCCAGTTGATCTTGACCTCGCGCTCGAACTCGTCGAGGGCGCTGGTGGCCTGGTCCTCGATGACGTCGGTCAGCGGGCACGCCGCGCTGGTCAGGGTCATGTCGAGGGTGATGATGTCGCTGTCGACGTTGACCCCGTAGAGGAGGCCGAGGTCGACGACGTTGACCCCCAGCTCGGGGTCGATGACGTCCTTCAGCGCCTCATTGATCTCCTCGGCCAGCGCGTTGTCGACGGGGGTCGCGGGGGCCCCGGCCGGCTCCGCCGCGGGTTCGTCGCGGGTCTCCGGCGCGGTCGCGGCCGTGCGGTCGTCGGTCATGAGGCGCCCTCCTTCTCCTTCTGCAGGGACTGGGCGGTCGCGTCCTTCCACGCCATCCAGGCGAGCAGGGCGCACTTGATACGGGCAGGGTATTTCGAGACTCCGGCGAAGGCCACCGCGTCCTCCAGCACGTCCTCGTCGGGCTCGCCCTGGCCCTTGGACTGCATGAGGAAGGTGAAGGCTTCGAGGGTGCGCATGCCGTCGTCGACGCTGCGCCCGATCAGCAGATCGGTCAGCACCGATGCGCTGGCCTGGCTGATCGAGCAGCCCATGCTGTCGTAGGAGACGTCGCGCACCAGCGCGGAGCCGTCGAGGCCGGCGCCGCCCGCCGCGGGTTCGAGCGTCACCCGCAGGGTGATCTCGTCGCCGCAGGTGGGGTTGATGTGGTGCGCCTCGGCGTTGTGCGGATCGCGCAGCCCCTTGTTGTGCGGGTTGCGGTAGTGATCCAGGATGATCTCCTGGTACATCGCGTCCAACCGCATCGGTGCCCCCTCTCTCAGGCCTGTGGTGCGGCCGGCACGGTCCCGAAGAACCGCTGCGCGGCCTGGACCCCCTCGACGAGGGCGTCGACGTCGGCGAGGGTGTTGTACAGGTAGAACGACGCGCGTGTGGTGGCGATCACCTGGCAGCGGCGGTGCAGCGGCCACGCGCAGTGGTGGCCGACGCGCACCGCGACCCCGCGGTCGTCGAGGACCTGCCCGACGTCGTGGGGGTGGATGCCCTCGACGACGAACGACACCGCTCCCCCGCGGTCCGCGGAGTCGCGCGGGCCGATGATCCGGACGCCGTCCAGCGCACCCAGCCGCTCCAGGGCGTAGGAGGTGACCGCGTGCTCGTGGCCCGCGACCTTGTCCATGCCGATGGCGCTGAGGTAGTCGCAGGCGGCGGCGAGCCCGACGGCCTGCGCGGTCATCGGCACCCCGGCCTCGAACCGCTGGGGCGGGTCGGCCCAGGTGGAGTGGTCCATGTGCACCACGCCGATCATGGACCCGCCCGTGATGAACGGCGGCATGGCCGCCAGCAGGTCGGCCCTCCCCCACAGCACGCCGATGCCGGTGGGCCCGAGCATCTTGTGGCCGGAGAACGCCAGGAAGTCGACGCCGAGTTCGCGCACGTCGACCGGCATGTGCGGCACCGCCTGGGCGCTGTCGAGCAGGACCAGCGCCCCGACCTCGCGCGCGCGCCGCGAGATCGCCGCGATCGGCGGCACCGTGCCCAGAACATTGGACTGGTGGCTGAGGGCGACGATCCGGGTGCGCTCGTTGACGAGGCCGTCGAGGTCGGAGAGGTCGAGGCGGCCGTCGTCGGTGATGCCGAACCAGCGCAGGGTCGCACCGGTGCGGCGGCACAGCTCCTGCCACGGCACGAGGTTGGCGTGGTGCTCCATCTCGGTGACCACGACCTCGTCGCCCGGCCCCACGCGGAAGCGCTCGGCTTCGGCGCCGCCGGTGGCGGCGTTGCTCATGGCGTAGGCGACGAGGTTGATCGCCTCGGTGGCGTTCTTGGTGAACACCACCTCACCGGCCGGGGCGCCGATGAAGCCCGCGATGGTCGACCGCGCGGCCTCATAGGCGTCGGTGGCTTCTTCCGCGAGCTGGTGCGCTCCCCGGTGCACCGCCGCGTTGTGGCGTTCGTAGAACTCCCGCTCGGCGTCGAGGACCTGGCGGGGCTTCTGCGAGGTCGCCCCGGAGTCGAGGTAGACCAGCGGGCGTCCCTCGCGGACGGTCCGGGCCAGGATCGGGAAGTCCGCCCGGATCTTCTCGACGTCGAGCAGCTCCAGCTCGCGTGTCGTCACTTCGCCGCGCCCGCCTTCGCGAACCGCTCGTAGCCCTCGGCCTCCAGCGCGTCGGCCAGTTCGGCGCCGCCGGATTCGGCGATGCGGCCGTTGGCGAAGACGTGCACGAAGTCGGGCTTCACGTAGTTCAGGATCCGGGTGTAGTGGGTGATCAGCATGACGCCGACCTCGCCGGTGGCCCGGGACCGGTTGATGCCCTCGGAGACGACCTTCAGCGCGTCGACGTCGAGGCCGGAGTCGGTTTCGTCGAGGATCGCGATCTTCGGCTTGAGCAGTTCGAGCTGAAGGATCTCGTGGCGCTTCTTCTCACCGCCGGAGAAGCCCTCGTTGACGCCGCGGGCGGCGAAGGCGGGGTCGATGGACAGGGCGCCCATGGACTGCTGGAGCTCCTTGGAGAAGGCGCGGAGCTTGGGCGCCTCGCCGCGCACGGCGGTGACCGAGCTGCGCAGGAAGTTGGACATGGACACGCCGGGGACCTCGACCGGGTACTGCATGGCCAGGAAGAGGCCGGCGCGGGCGCGCTCGTCGACGCTCATGTCCAGCACGTTCTCGCCGTCGAGGAGGACCTCGCCCGCGGTGATCTCGTACTTGGGGTGGCCGGCGATGGCGTAGGCCAGCGTGGACTTGCCGGAGCCGTTGGGGCCCATGATGGCGTGGGTCTCACCGGAGTTGATGGTGAGGTCGACGCCCTTCAGGATCTCCTGGCGCTCTTCGGCACCGATGAGGACGTCGGCGTGGACCCCGCGGATTTCGAACTTCGTCATGTCTGATTCAGCCTCAAGGATTCTTGTCCAGCGAGACGAGCACGTCGTCGCCCTCGATCTTCACTGCGTAGGTGGCCACCGGCCGGGTCGCCGGCGGGTTGATGGGCTTGCCCGACGCGAGGTCGAAGCAGGATCCGTGCAGCCAGCACTCGATCGTGCCGTCCTCGACCTCTCCCTCGGAGAGGTTCACCTCGGCGTGGGAGCAGATGTCGTTGATCGCGTACACCCGGCCCTCGCTGCGGACGACCGCGACCGGGGTGTCGGCGATCTCCACGCCGAGCACCCCTTCGTCGGGGAGGTCGCCCAGCGCGCAGACCTTCGTGAATCCACCGGTGTCCGGGGTGTTCACGACTGGCCCTGCTCGGTCAGCTTGTCCTCGACCTGCTGGAGGATCCGCTCGCGCAGCTCCGGGATCTCGATCCGGTTGATCAGCTCGGCGAAGTAGCCGCGGATGACCAGGCGGCGGGCTTCGTCGGCGGGGATTCCGCGCGACTGCAGGTAGAAGAGGTGGATGTCGTCGAGCCGCCCGCTGGCGCTGGCGTGGCCGGCGCCTTCGACCTCACCGGTGAAGATCTCCAGGTTGGGCACGGAGTCGACCCGGGTGCCGTCGGTGAGCACGAGGTTGCGGTTGTACTCGTAGGAGTCGGTGCCCTGGGTGCCTTCACCGATGATGACGTCGCCGATCCACACCGCGTGGGCGTCCTCGCCGCTGAGCGCGCCCTTGTACTCGACCCGGCTGCGGGTGTTGGACACGTTGTGGTCGATGAGCGACCGGTGCTCGTGGTGCTGGCCGGCGCCGGTGAAGTAGAGCCCGTGCAGTTCGGCGTCGCCGCCGGGGGCGGTGTAGCCGACCTTCGGCGAGATCCGGACGAGGTCGCCGCCCAGGGTGATCACGTAGCTGCGGAACCGGGCGTCGCGGCCGACCTTGGTGTACTGGTGCGACACGTGCACGGCGTCGCGGTCCCAGTTCTGGAGGCTGACGACGTCGAGCCGGGCGCCGTCGTCGGCGATGAACTCGACGTTGTCGGCGTAGACGGCGCTGCCGGTGTACTCCAGGACGACGGTGGCCGCGGAGTGGCGCTCGGCGTGGATCCGCAGGTGGCCGTTTGCCCCGCCCCGCTCGCTGCCGGTGACCGTGATGAACACCGGCGCCGAGGCGGTGGTGTCCTTGGGCACGGTCACGACCGTGGCCTCGGTGAAGTCGCGGAAGGCGAGCGCGCTCACCCGGTCGGTGGGCAGGAACGCGGTGCCCAGCCGGGGGTCGCCGTGGGCGACGGTCTCGACCCGGACGTCGTCGGGCGCGCTGGTGGCCACCGTGACGGCGCCGCCGGCGGTGTCGCGGGTGTCGTGCAGTCCGCGCATCCGCCGCAGCGGGGTGAACCGCCACTCCTCCTCGCGCCCGTTGGGCACGGGGAAGTCGGCGACGTCGAACGACCCGTGGACGTCCAGCTTGGAGATCGGGAGCTCCCCGCCGTGGGTGTGCTCCTTGATTCCGAGATTCGGGCTGGTCAACTTAACCAACCGCTCCTTCCATCTGCAGTTCGATCAGCCGGTTCAGTTCCAGCGCGTACTCCATGGGCAGTTCGCGCGCGATGGGCTCGACGAACCCGCGCACGATCATCGCCATGGCCTCGTCCTCGTCCAGGCCCCGGCTCATCAGGTAGAAGAGCTGGTCCTCGCTGACCTTGGAGACCGTGGCCTCGTGGCCCATCTCGACGTTGTCCTCGCGGACGTCGACGTAGGGGTAGGTGTCGGAGCGGCTGATGGTGTCGATCAGCAGAGCGTCGCACTTCACCGTGGACTTGGAGTGGTCCGCGCCCTCCTGGACCTGCACGAGGCCGCGGTAGGAGGCGCGGCCGCCGCCGCGGGCCACCGACTTGGAGATGATGGTGGAGGACGTGTGGGGCGCGCAGTGCACCATCTTGGAACCGGTGTCCTGGTGCTGGCCCTCGCCGGCGAACGCGATGGACAGGGTCTCGCCCTTGGCGTGCTCGCCCATGAGGTAGACGGCCGGGTACTTCATGGTGACCTGGGAGCCGATGTTGCCGTCGACCCACTCCATGGTGGCGCCCTCGTAGGCGACGGCTCGCTTGGTCACCAGGTTGAAGACGTTGTTCGACCAGTTCTGGATCGTGGTGTAGCGGCAGCGTGCGTTCTTCTTGACGATGATCTCGACGACCGCGGAGTGCAGCGAGTCGGACTTGTAGATCGGCGCGGTGCAGCCTTCGACGTAGTGCACATAGGCGCCTTCGTCGACGATGATGAGGGTCCGCTCGAACTGGCCCATGTTCTCGGTGTTGATGCGGAAGTAGGCCTGGAGCGGGATCTCGACGTGCACGTTCTTGGGCACGTAGATGAAGGACCCGCCACTCCACACCGCGGTGTTGAGCGCGGCGAACTTGTTGTCGCCGGGCGGGATGACCGTGCCGAAGTACTCCTGGAACAGCTCCGGGTGCTCCTTGAGCGCGGTGTCGGTGTCGAGGAAGATGACGCCCTGCTCCTCCAGGTCCTCGCGGATCTGGTGGTAGACGACCTCGGACTCGTACTGCGCGGCGACACCGGCGACCAGGCGCTGCTTCTCGGCTTCGGGGATGCCGAGCTTGTCGTAGGTGTTCTTGATGTCCTCGGGCAGCTCCTCCCACGAGGTGGCCTGCTGCTCCGTGGACCGCACGAAGTACTTGATGTTGTCGAAGTCGATGCCGGACAGGTCGGCACCCCACGAGGGCATGGGCTTCTTACCGAAGAGCTTCAGCGACTTCAGACGGAGCTTCTCCATCCACTCCGGCTCGCTCTTCTTGCCGGAGATGTCGCGGACGACCTCTTCGTTGAGGCCGCGGCGCGCGACGGCGCCGGCCTCGTCGGAGTCGGCCCAGCCGTACTCATAGGTTCCGAGCCCTTCGAGCTCGGGGTGCGCGATTGACGTCATTACGCGGATCCTCCTGGACTCAAGAGTCCTTCACATGGCGTTGCCCGCCGTCACCCGGGATCGGGCGGGGGTTGTTCTCAGCGGCACGCATCTCCGCTGTGGCGATGTCGCGGGGAGTGACATGGGTGGTGCAGACACCGTCGCCGTGGGCGATGGTGGCGAGCCTGCGCACGGGGGTGCCGAGCAGGCGCGCGAACACCTCGACCTCGGCCTCGCAGAGCTCGGGGAACTCGGTGGCCACGTGCGCCACCGGGCAGTGGTGCTGGCAGAGCTGTTCGCCGCCGCCCGGTGCCGGTGCCGACCCGGCCGACGCCGCGTAGCCGTCGTTGGACAGCGCTTCGGCGAGGAGCCGCACCCTGTGCTGCGGCGGGACCGCGGCGAGCAGGGGCCGGTAGCGGCGCTCCAGGTCGGCGACCTGGCTGCGGGCGAATTCGGTGACGGCCTCGCCCCCGGCCTTCTCGGCGAGGAAGCGCAGGGCGCTGGACGCGAGGTCGTCGTATCCGTGGACGAAGGCACCGCGGCCGGCGTCGGTGATGGCGAAGACGCGGGCCGGGCGGCCTCGGCCGCGGCGTGCGTGCGGCCGGGCGTCGCGCGCCTCGACCATGCCCTCGGACATGAGGTTGTCGAGATGGCGGCGGATGGCCGCGGGGGTGAGCCCGAGGCGTTCCCCCAGCGTTGATGCGGTGATCGGACCGTGCTCCAGGATGAGCCGGGCCACCCGGGCGCGGGTGCCGGTCTCGGCACCCCGCTCGGAGGCAGCAGGCATCCGGGGCGCACCCGAGGGGGCGCCTCCTTCTGCTCGCTGCGGACCGCTCACCTTTTTCACAACATCAGTGTGGCGTAAATAAGTCCTGGGGGGCAAATGGTGATCCATGCCATACATCACCAAGGCAAGCCTTGCCTAACAGGGAATTCACGCGGACGCCGCCCCGAACCCACCGGGCACGCGCAGCCCGCGGCGACACGTGGCGACCACGTTCCGAGATGGCCGTCTCACATTTCGGAACGCCTGTGCGGCCGGCCCGGAGCGCCGCCCCGCGACGCCTCCCCGTTCACCGGGAACACGGAGCGCGCTCCGATATTCCCCGTCCCACCAGGGCGTCGACGGGATTCACCGGACCGGGTACGCGCCCGCCCCCGTGCACCGGGACCGGTGACGTGCCCGATGCCGTCGCCCGGACCGGTCCGATCGCCCGCTCGGAGGGCCGGCGCCCGGCGGTCAGGAATCGAGCAGCGCTGGACGACCCGGCCCGGTCAGCGTGACGCCGTACCCACCGACGACGAGAAGGTGGTCTGCTTCTTCCGCAGCGGGAAGGCCGACGAGGAGCGCTACTCGTCGTTCGGGTTCAGCACCGAGGCGGGCCTCGACGATCCCAGCGGGCTATGGCCGGCCTCATACGCCGTGACCGCGCTGACCGGGAAGGCCGAGGAGGAGATCGCCGCCCTCGTCAGGCGGGCCGCGAGCCGGACCCCGTGAGCCGCGCGCCGTGGTAGCGGCGGAGGGCGGTACGCGCAGGGCGCGGGCCGCCGCACCGGGGCGGTGCGGGGCCTTCGCGCACCCACCGTAAACTTGGCTGCCATGAGCACTGCCGCGGTCGAGGTCACCGACTTGGTCAAGCGCTACGGGGATACCACCGCCGTGGCCGGCCTGTCGTTCACCGCTCCGCGGGGGGCCGTCACCGCGCTCCTCGGGCCCAACGGCGCGGGCAAGACCAGCACCATCGAGATCTGCGAGGGCTTCCGCCGCGCCGACTCCGGACGCGTCCGGGTCCTGGGCCTCGACCCCGCCGCCGACGGCGCGCGGCTGCGGCCCCGGGTGGGCGTGATGCCGCAGTCGGGCGGCGTGCCCACCGGGGCGCGGGCGGGCGAATGGCTGCGGCTCATGGGGTCCTTCCACGCCCACCCCGTCCCCGCGTCCCTGCTGCTGGAGCGGCTGGGGCTGGTCTCCGCCGCGAGCACGCCGTTCCGCCGGATGTCGGGCGGGCAGCAGCAGCGGCTCTCCCTCGCGGCCGCGGTCATCGGCCGTCCCGAGCTGGTCTTCCTCGACGAGCCCACCGCCGGGCTCGACCCGCAGGCCAGGCGCGCCACCTGGGACCTGGTGGCCGAACTCCGCGAGAGCGGAGTGGGGGTCGTGCTGACCACGCACCACATGGAGGAGGCCGAACGCCTCGCCGACCGCGTGGTGATCATCGACCACGGGCGCGTCGTGGCCGACGGCAGCACCGACGAACTCACCGACACCCGGCAGGAGCTGCGGTTCGAGTCGGCGGCGGGACTCGACACCGCGAGCCTGCTCGCCGCGCTGCCCGCCGCGACCCGGGTGGACGTCCACCCCTGCGGTCCCGGAACCGGCGCCGGCGACCGCACCTATGTCATCGAGACCGACGCGCCCGGCGGCCTCGGCCCGGAGTTCCTGGCCACGGTCACCACATGGTGCGCGGCCAACGGGGTGCTGCCCGCCGGGCTGAGCGTGCACCGGCGCACGCTCGAAGACGTCTTCCTCGAACTCACCGGGCGGGACATCCGCGAGTCATGATCGATCACACCCGGCGGCCCGGCCAGGGCACGTTCTCCCCCGCCCCCGGCGCCGCGCCCCTGCACCGCATGGTGGCCGCCCAGGCGTCCATGGAGCTGCGCATCCTGCTGCGCAACGGCGAGCAACTGCTGCTCACCATGGTCATCCCCGTTCTGCTGCTGGTGGGCTTCAGCCTCACCTCGGTGATGGACATCGGTGAGGGGTCCCGGGTGGGCTTCCTCGCGCCCGGTGTCCTCGCCCTGGCGGTCATGTCCACGGCGTTCACCGGCCAGGCGATCGGCACGGGGTTCGAGCGGCGCTACGGCGTCCTCAAGCGGCTGGGCGCCACGCCGCTGTCGCGGTTCGGGCTGCTCGCGGCGAAGACCGCCGCGGTACTGGTTGTCGAGGTCATCCAGATCGCGGTCCTGTGCGGGGTCGCGCTCTCCCTGGGCTGGCGGCCAGCCGCCGGTGCGGCCGGGCTGGCCTACGCCGCGCTCCTCATCCTGCTCGCCACGGCGGCGTTCAGCGCGCTCGCCCTGCTCATGGCCGGCACGCTGCGCGCCGAGGCCACTCTGGCCGGGGCCAACCTCGTCTACGTCGTCCTGCTGGGCCTCGGCGGCGTCCTCTTCCCCACCGACCGCTTCCCCGAGCCGGTCCAGGCGGTCGTCCAGGCGCTGCCCATCACGGCCCTCACCGAGGGCCTCCGCTCGGTCCTCACCGAGGGCGCCGCCCCCGCCCTCCTCCCCGCCCTCACCCTCGCGGCCTGGGCGGCGATCGCGGCGGCCCTGGCCAGCCGGTACTTCCGCTGGGAGTAGACCGCCTGATTCGCTGATTCACCGGTCGCCGGCGGTCATGCGCCGATATGTTGCGCAGCATGCCGATTACAGTCCGTGAAATTATCAAACGCGTCCAACACGATGGCTGGTACCTTGAGCGAACGTGCGGCAGCCATCGCCACTTCAAACACCCCACGAAGAAGGGCGTGGTCACCATCCCTGGGCAACTCGGTAAGACCTTGCCCATCGGGACGGAACGCAGCATCCTGAAACAGGCGGGCCTGTGAACAAAGGATCGGACATGAGCAACTACGTGATCCTCATCGAACGCGCTCCAGACGGGTATGGAGCGTGGTGCCCCGACCTGCCGGGATGCGTCGCCCTAGGCGACACGATCGAAGAGACCATCTCCGAGATGCAGGACGCCATGCGCTGCCACCTTGAGCTCATGCGCGAGGACGGGCTGCCCATACCCGCTCCGAACACCGTGGCAGCCACGATGACTGCGGTGGACGTCGCAGCCGCTTGAGTCCACTCCCCGGTAGGGTTCGGCGGGTGGAGTCGATCGGGGTGCCCTGGGTGGCGGTGGTGCGGGATCTCGGGCCGCCGGTGGTGGTGCTGGGGGTCGGGGCGGTGCTGATCGCGTTGCGCCGGCCGCGACGTGCTGGGCTGCTGTGGGGGGCGCTTGGCCTCCAGGTGGCCGCCGCCGCTCTGCCCTACCTGTGGCTCGTCGTCCAGGAGGCGACCGGCCTGGCCGGACAGACCTGGGTCGGCCTGGTGATGATCCTGGTCCAGCCCGCTGTGGCGGCCCTGGGCTGGCTGCTGGCGCTGGCGGCGCTGCTGCCGCCGCGGCGCCGGGAGCGCGGGGCACCGGACGCCCCCGGCGGCCCCGCGCAACGCGCCTCCGCCTCCGCCTCCGCCGCGGCCGGGGGCTGACGGCCGGCGTCAGGCGTCGCGCTCCAGCGGGCAGGTCATGCAGTGCGGGCCGCCGCGGCCGCGGCCGAGCTCGCTGCCGCTGATCGCGATGACCTCGATCCCGTTCTCGCGCAGGTAGGTGTTCGAGGTGACGTTGCGCTCGTAGGCCACCACCACCCCGGGCTCGACGGCGAACACGTTGCATCCGTCGTCCCACTGCTCGCGCTGGGAGGAGAACACGTCCTGGACCGGCGTGAGCACCTTGATGTCGTCGAACCCGGCCGCCGCGGCGATGGCGCGGTGCATGTCCTCCGGCGGGTGGTCGGTGACCTTCAGCTCCTTCTCGTCGTCGCCGGGCTCGATCGTGTACGACGGCAGCATGCCCAGCCCGGCGTACTTGGTGAAGACGCCGTGGTCGACGTTGGTCATGACGGTGTCCAGGTGCATCACCGCCCGCGACTTGGGCATCCACAGGCCCAGGATCCGCTCGGCCCCGCCGCGGGAGAACAGTTCGTGGGCCAGCAGCTCCACCGCCTGCGGGCGCGTGCGCTCGCTCAGCCCCACCAGCACCGATCCGTTGCCGATCGGCATGACGTCGCCGCCCTCGATCGTGGCCGGCGCCCAGGCCCGGCCCGGGTTCCACACCTCGAAGTCGGCTTCGGCGAACATCGGGTGCCATCGGTACACGGCCTCGTAGTGGATGGTCTCGCGGCGGCGGGCCTTCTTGCGCATCGGGTTGATGGAGACCCCGTTGCCCAGCCAGCAGGAGGTGTCGCGGGTGAAGATGTGGTTGGGCAGGGGTGAGAGCACGAAGTCGTCGGGGCCGAGGCTGTGGAACCAGACCGACCGCGGTTCGTCGGTGCGCAGCAGCAGCTCGCGCTTGGTGATCCCGCCGATGAGCAGGCGGCGCAGCGTGGTCCGGTCCATCGCCTCGAACGCCGTGCGGATGGAGTCGACGGCCATGGGGCCGAAGAACCGCTCATCGAGGACGTTGTCGAGGATGTAGGCGGCGGCCTCGGGGATGGCCAGGACGTCCTGGAGCAGCTCGTGGAAGAGCACGACCCGCACCCCCCGCTCGCGCAGCCGCTCCGCGAACGCGTCGTGCTCCTCGCGGGCGCGCTGGGCCCACAGGACGTCGTCGAAGAGCAGCTCGTCGTTGTTGGACGGCGTGAGCCGGGTCAGCTCCAGATCCGGCCGGTGGACGAGCACCTGGCGCAGGCGGCCCACCTCGGATGTGACCGAAAACCCCATGGCTCCCTCGGCTTCCCTTCGCGATCCGGACGAATGGAGCATTCCCCGGCACCGCGGCTCTTACGCCGCACGGCCCGCGGCCGCCTCGGGAGCCTCGGCCGCGGGCCGTCCGCACCGACCCGGGGCGGTCCGCGCCGGCCGGAAGCGGGCCGCCCCGGTCAGGGGCAGGGCTGGGCACGCCCCGCGGGTTCATAGGATGATCCCCTGTGAGCGCACATGCGACGGCGAACGCCTCCTCCCGCCCCCTCCGCATCGGCCTGCCCCCGGCGGGCGCCCTCCTGCGTGCCGCCAGCGACACCATTCCGCCCACATGGATGGTCCTCATCGGTGTCGTCTCCGTCCAGATGGGCGCGGGCATCGCCAAGAACCTCTTCGGCGTCCTGCCGCCCAGCGCCGTCGTCTTTCTGCGCCTGGCCACCTCGGCGGTCGTCCTGGTCGCGCTGGCGCGCCCCGTGCTGCGCGGGCGCACCCGCGCCGACTGGATGACGGCCATCGGCTTCGGCCTGTGCCTGGCCCTGATGAACTACTCGCTGTACCAGGCCATCGCGCGCATCCCCATGGGCATCGCCGTGACGATCGAGTTCCTGGGCCCCTTGGCGGTGGCCGTCGCCGGATCGCGGCGCCGCGTGGACCTGGTGTGGGTGGCGCTGGCCGGCTGCGGCGTCCTGCTGCTCGGCCGCAGCGACGGCGACATCACCTTCGCGGGGGTGGCGTTCGCGCTGCTGGCGGGCGCCGCCTGGGCCGGCTACATCCTGCTCAGCGCGGCCACGGGACGGCGGTTCTCGGGCACGTCGGGGCTGGCCATCGCCTCGGTCGTGGGCGTCCTCGTCATGGCGCCGGCCGGAATCGCCGAGGGCGGCACCGCGCTACTGGACCCGCGCCTGCTGGTCATCGGAACGGCCGTGGGCCTGCTGTCGTCGGTGGTCCCCTACACGCTGGAGATGCAGGCGCTGCGCCGGATGCCGCCGCGGGTCTTCGGCATCCTGATGAGCCTGGAGCCGACCGCCGCGGCGCTGATCGGCCTCGCGCTGCTCGGCGAGGTGCTCTCGGTCTGGCAGTGGCTGGCCGTGGGCTGCGTCGTGGGCGCCAGCGTCGGGGCGACCCGCACACCCCCGCCCCGGCCCGCACCCGGCGCCACGCAGCTCCCCGACACGCCCGCCGCGGAATCGGGATCCGAACGCTGAGCCACGGCGGCGCCCGCGCGCCCCGGCCCGGCCACCGGGCCACCCGGTCCGACCTGCCCGGCGACCCGGATCTCTTTCACCGATCGTGATCGCGCACGGTTAAGGCATGGCCGAAAGCGGCCACTGCTCATCGGTTTCCGTTCGATCGACCCCTGTTCGACGGGTGTCGTCATACTCCGCAACCCACCGGTAACAAGCACTCTCCGTGACGATCCTTCACAATGTGCTCACCACTCATCTACGGTTCGTGCGTGCCTCGGACCGTACAAGGACCGCGGCCCACGGCGTCCCCACCATATGTACGCCGTGTCCCCATCCGGATCTGGAGGAATCACGTGGATCGATCGTCCGCCAAGCGAACGACCCTCGGCTTCACCGCGGCCGGCGTCTTCGCCGTGCCGCTCGCCTTCATGGGCGCCGGCACCGCTGGAGCCGACGACCTCGCCCCCCTGAACACCGCGGCGAACGCCGTCGAGGGCCAGTACATCGTGGTCCTTGAGGAAGGCGTCTCCGCGAACAGCGTCACCGCCTCGGACTTCGGCATCTCGTCGGAGGCCGTCGAGCACACCTACACGACCGCGATCAACGGCTTCTCGGCCGAGCTCAGCGCGGCCGAGGTCACCGGCGTCCGCTCCAACTCCAGCGTCGCCTTCGTGGAGCAGGTCGGCACGGTCGAGGCCACCGAGACCTGGGGTCTCGACCGCATCGACCAGGAGGCCCTGCCGCTCGACGACTCCTACTCCGTCGACAACACCGGCGCCGGTGTGTCGGCGTACATCATCGACACCGGCATCGAGGCCGACCACGCCGACTTCGGCGGCCGGGCCCAGGTCGGCTTCGACGCCACCGGCGGCGACGGCGCCGACGGCAACGGCCACGGCACGCACGTGGCCGGCACCATCGGCTCCAGCACCTGGGGCGTCGCCAAGGAGGCCGACCTCTACGGCGTCCGCGTCCTCGACGACAACGGCTCGGGTACCACCGACGACGTCGTCGCGGGCATCGACTGGGTGACCGCCAACGCCGTGGACAACTCCGTGGCCAACCTGTCGCTGGGCGGCGGGGCCTCCCAGGCCATCGACGACTCCGTGAACGCGCTCTCCGAGTCGGGCGTGTTCGTCGCGGTCGCGGCCGGCAATTCGGGAGCGGACGCGGGGAACTCCTCCCCCGCCCGCGCCGAGGGTGTCGCCACGGTGGCGGCTTCGGACGAGACCGACGCCTCCGCGTCGTTCACCAACTACGGGTCGGTCGTCGACATCTACGCCCCGGGCGTGGACATCACCTCCACCTGGATCGGTGGCGGCGAGGACACCATCAGCGGCACCTCGATGGCGTCGCCGCACGTGGCCGGCGCTGCCGCGCTGTACAAGGACGCCAACGGCGACGCCTCCCAGGAAGAGGTCCAGAGCTACCTGACCGACAACGCCACCGCCGACGCCCTCAGCGGCGTGCGCACCGGCACGGTCAACCTGCTGCTGAACGTCTCCACGCTGTGAGTTCCCCGCTCCCTCACAGCGTGACCCGTCCCTGACGGGTCACGGCACCGCGCGCCCGCCACGGCCCCGGCGACCCCACGGTCGCCGGGGCCGTGTGCGTATCGGAGCACCGGCGCCCGGCGCCCGCGCAGGCGACCGGGTGGCGTCTCACGGCACCGGATCCCCCTCCTCCCCGGAACCCGCGCGCCCGCCCCGCGGGCCTCCTCGCGCGGCCGCCCGTGGCCCCGCCGCCCCAGGGCCTCCGGGACACCACGTGCCCCCTGCCGGCCCACGCCGCTCACCGCCCGCTCCCCGGTCCGGAGGACCGCCATGACCGGATCCGGCCGCGCCGGAACGAGCCGGGCGGTCGGCGCGTCTGCGTTCCCGGTGGGCGCCACCCGGGCGCTCCGGTACGGAGGTAGTACGCATGCGGATGACCATCAAGCGGGCCTTGGCGATCGCGGTTCTCGCCGCGGCGGGCACGATCGCCCTCACGGGGACGGCGACCGCCGACGACGGCGGGTCCTTCGCACCCGCCTACTACCAAGGCAAGTAGCGCACGGCGGTCCCAGGCGTCCGGCGCCGGGACCGTGGTGCATCCCCGGCGGGTGTGTCCCGCCCGCTCCGGGACCGCTCCCCCCGCGCCCTACGGTCCGGCCCGGCCGGGCCGGACCGTAGTGCGCGCATGCGCCGACCGAGCGGCGGCTCCGGCGAGAGACCGGCGTTCGCGCTGGTCATGCGCCCCGTCGAACCCCGATCCGGGGACCGGTTCGGCAGTACTACAGTGTGTCGTATGCGTGGTCTCCCAGGTCCGGCCGTGTTCGCGGCGGACGACATCGTCATTCTGTCCGTGCCGTTCTGGGCCTGGCAGGTCGCCTTCGCCGCCGTCATGGTCGGCGGCCTGATCCTGCTCGCCCGCACCGCCCTGCGGCCGACGACCGCCACGCTGCGGTGGTGGGGCCTCGCCAACATCGCGGCCAACGCGGGCATCGCCGTCACCGGGGCGACGGTGCGGGTGACCTCGTCGGGGCTGGGCTGCTCGGAATGGCCGCGCTGCACCGAGGAGAGCTTCGTCCCCATCGGCACCGGGCACGCCGCGCTGAACGCCGCCATCGAGTTCGGCAACCGCATGCTGACGTTCGTGGTGCTGGCCGTGGGGATCATCGTCTTCGTCGCCGTGCTGCGCAGCCGCCCCCGCCGGCGCGACCTGCTGACCCTGGCGACGATCATCCCGCTGGGTGTCCTGGGCCAGGGCGTGGTCGGCGGCATCACCGTCTGGTCCTCGCTCCACCCCGCCTCCGTCGCCGCGCACTTCCTGCTGTCCATGGTCGTCGTCGTGCTCACGGTCGCGTTCTACGTGCGCTGCCGCGAGCCCGAGGGGGTCCTGCGGCCCACCGTGTCCCCCCTGATGCGCGGGATCGCCACGGCCCTGGTCCCGGTCGGGTTCGCGCTGCTGGTGGCGGGCACGGTGGTCACGGGCACCGGTCCGCACGGCGGCGACGCCGAGGCGCCGCGGTGGGGCTTCGACATCGTCGCCGTCACCCGCGTGCACTCCGTGCTCGCCTGGGCCGTCACCCTGGGCGCCGTGGTCCTCGCCGTCCTGGCGGTGCGGGCCGGGACGCCGCGCGGCGTGCGCACGCCCGCTCTGCTGCTGGTGGCCTCCGTCCTGGCCCAGGGCGCGGTCGGCTACGCCCAATACCTCCTGGGCCTGCCCGAAGCCCTCGTGGTGCTGCACGTCCTGGGCTCGACGCTGGTGTGGGTCGCGATCCTGCGGGTGTACTTCGGGACCGCCGAGCGGGTCGCGGTCACCGCTGGGGAGGCCGCGGCCCCGGATTCGGCGGCCGGTGACCGGGCAGACCCGACGGCTGCGGCCCGCCCGTAGCGGGGCGCCGCTCGGCGTCGCGCTCCGCCTGTGCCCTGGCGATCACCTGCGCGAAGTCCGCCCGCTTGAGGAACCCGGAGTCGGTCACGCTCGGCGCCCAGACGGGCGCCGCGGGGCGCTCCACGCGGCCGAGGAACGCCTCGCGCGCCACGTGCATGAGCGCGAGGAAGGAGTCGCGCCGGGCCTCCCACTGCGGGCGGGCCACCCCGCGGTCCAGCCGCTGGTGCAGGAGCGCCAGCTCCGTGGCGGCGAGCTGGTAGTCCTTCATCGCCGCCCGCCCGCGCTGGCCGGCGTTGCGCTGGGCCCAGTTGCGGGCCCGGCGCCGTACCCGCATGGAGCTGAGCATCCGGACGTCGGCGGGGGTGACCAGGCCGGTCGGGATGTAGGGCGGCAGGTAGTACGAGATCGCCGCGACCTGGCGGCGCCGGTCCTGCACCGCCACCGCGATGACCGCGAGCAGCACGAAGAACAGCAGCACGTAGGCGATGCCGAACCCGAGCCAGCCGAAGATCGTGGCCCCGTTCCACAGCCCGTGCAGCAGCACCGCCGCGGCCCAGCCGACCACCGGGGCGACGAGGCGCAGTGCGCCGCGGTTGATCGCGGCGTAGGCCACGCCGATCCCGATCATCGACGTGTACAGCGGGTGGCCGAACGGGGAGACCAGGCCGCGCAGCACGAAGGTGAACGCCAGGCCGAAGAACCCCGACTCGAAGTAGGCCGTGAGGAAGTAGAGGATGTTCTCGGTGAAGGCGAACCCGGTCGCCACCATCGCCGCGTAGATGACGCCGTCGGTGTAGGAGTCGATCTCGTAGCGGCGCCGCCACAGCAGGATGAGCAGCACGAGGCCCTTCGCGCTCTCCTCGACCAGCGGCGCGCCCACGGCGGTGGTGACGAACACGCCGACATCGGGGCCGAACACGGGGACCGCCCACAGCTCCATGCCGAGCGTGTTGAGGACGAAGGAGACGACCACCGCCACGCCCGCGCCCCAGAGGAACGCGAAGACGAGCATCTGCCCCGGCTCGGGTTCGAGCCGGTCCAGCAGCAGGATGAGCGGGACCAGGATCGCGACGGGGATGACCGCGGCGACGAGGCTGATGACGAAGCCCACGACGCCGGCGACCCCGCCGCTGGAGAGTCCGGACCAGAGCAGGTAGCCGATCATCGCCAGCATGCACAGGACGCTGAAGAAGATGCCGATGGTCAGTCCGATGGAGCGGCGCCCGGGCGGGCGCCCCTCCAGAATCGCTTTCGCGTCAAGTCCGGGCATGGCCCCAGATCGTAACGTGCCGGCTGCCGCCGGGGAATTCCACCCCGCTCCTGAACAGCCGTTTCGCGCTCCCCGGAGACGCGGAGCGCCCCTCGGCGGGGCGGGCCCGGACGGCGCCGCGGAGCCCCGGGCCGCCGGGGACCGGCGCCGACAGGGTCAGGCCAGGAAGCCCGCGAGCAGCGGGTCGATCGTCACCGCGGAGAACAGCAGCGCCAGGTAGGCGTTGGACAGGTGGAAGAAGCCCATGGTCTTGAGCTCGGGCCCGGTGGCCCCGGCGCGGACGCGGGCGAGCAGCCGGTGGGCCTGCACCAGCAGCAGCGCCCCCAAAGCCAGCGCGACCACCGGGTAGAACAGGGTGGTCCCGGCGACCGGCCACAGCAGGAGCGACACCACGACGGTGGCCCAGCTGTAGAGGACGCACTCCAGCAGCACCCGGCGCTCGCCGGCCACGACCGGCAGCATCGGCACCTTGGCCGCGGCGTAGTCCTCGCGGTAGCGCATGGCCAGCGCCCAGGTGTGCGGCGGCGTCCAGAAGAACACGACCAGGAACAGGATGAGCGGCGCCCAGTCGAGCCGGTTGGTGATGGCCGACCAGCCGATCAGCACCGGCATGCAGCCCGCGATGCCGCCCCACACCACGTTCTGCGCCGTGCGGCGCTTGAGCAGCAGCGTGTAGACGAAGATGTAGAACAGGATCGCGAACGCCGACAGCGCCGCCGAGAGCACGTTGACGAACACGGCGAACCCGACCGTGGAGCCCACGGCCAGCACCAGCCCGTAGGTCATCGCGCCGCGCGGGGTGACCTGGTCCATGGCCACCGGCCGGCGCCGCGTGCGGCGCATCTCCTGGTCGATGTCGCGGTCGATGTAGCAGTTGATCGCGTTGGCGCTGGCCGCCGACATCGTGCCGAACACCAGGGTGGCCAAGGCCGTCCACAGGGGCGGTACGCCGGCGGCGGCCACGAACATCACCGGGATGGTCGTGATCAGCAGCAGCTCGATCACGCGCGGCTTGGACAGCGCGACATAGGCGCGCACGTAGGCGCCCAGGGAGGTGCCGCGCTGCGGGGCCTCGGGGCGGGCGGCGCCGTGGACCTGCGCGGCGCCCTGCGGGGGTTCGTCGAGCAGGGCCATCAGTGCCGCCGGGTGCCCGGCACCGCGCGGGGGGCCGTGGTATCGGGGGACATCCGGTCTACGGACACAGACACGCTGAACCTCAAACGAATCGGGGATGTTCACTGCTCGCCACAGAGGGGTCCGGGTCTCAATCGACGCCACGCCAGGAACCGCACAACCCCGTCAACGACATACTGTAGTACTCGCCGCGGCGCCCCCTCGACCGGGGCGCGGTCTCGCATCACCCCCCGCTGCACTGGGCATCCGCCCTGCTGCGGGGCGCCCCGCTCTCCGCGGCCGTCCGCGCGCAGCGCCGCCGCCGGCCCTGCGGCGGCCTCCGGTCCCCGCACGCGCCCCGCTTTGTCCGCATCCGGCCGGAGCGGCGGCGGCGCCCGCTCTCCCCCGCACCCGCCCGTGAATCGCGTCGCACGCGGTCCCGATGAGACGTGTTGAACATGCCGTGCCCGCGTTGGGGCGATAGGCTCGCAGTTGGTCGCACCTGTCGCGTTCGGAATTCGCGTGCCCCGCAGCGGACCCGGGAGATCCGGGCCGGCCGATGGTCCGGCCGGCCGCGTGCGGGCTCAGCGCGCCGACCGCCGTCAGGGCGGCGCGACCATGGACAACCTCACATTCACGATCCCCGGACGATGACGCCCGGGCATCAGCTGGATGCGCGAAAGGAGCCCTGAGCCCGCGTGAACATCGACACCTCGGAATCCCTTGAGTGGTCGGACCTCGACCGTCGCGCCGTCGATGTGGTCCGCGCACTCGCGATGGATGCGGTCGAGGAGGCGGGCTCCGGCCACCCGGGCACCGCGATGAGCCTCGCGCCCGCCGCCTACCTGCTGTTCCAGAAGGTCATGCGGCACGACCCGAGCGATCCCCACTGGGTCGGCCGCGACAGATTCGTCCTCTCCGCCGGACACTCCAGCCTCACCCTCTACATCCAGCTCTTCCTGGCCGGCTACGGCCTGTGCCTTGAGGACCTCATGCGGCTGCGCCAGTGGGACAGCCTCACCCCCGGGCACCCCGAGCACGGCCACACCCCCGGTGTGGAGACCACGACCGGCCCGCTGGGCCAGGGCGTCGGCAACGCGGTCGGCATGGCCATGGCCGCCCGGCGCGAGCGCGGTCTGTTCGACCCGGAGTCCGCCCCCGGCGAGAGCCCCTTCGACCACTTCGTCTACGCGATCTGCTCCGACGGCGACGTCCAGGAGGGCATCAGCCACGAGGCCAGCTCGCTGGCCGGCACCCAGAAGCTCGGCAACCTCGTCGTCATCTACGACGACAACCACATCTCCATCGAGGACGACACCCAGATCGCGTTCTCCGAGGACGTCGCCGCGCGCTACCGCGCCTACGGCTGGCACGTCCAGGAGATCGACTGGACCGCGGGCGGCACCTACCACGAGGACGTCGCGCAGCTGCACGGCGCCATCCTTGCCGCGCAGGCCGAGTCCGAGCGCCCCTCCTTCATCCGGTTGCGCACCATCATCGGCTGGCCGGCGCCGAACAAGCAGAACACCGGCGCCGTCCACGGCGCGGCCATGGGCGCCGACGAGGTCGCGGCCACCAAGCGGATCCTCGGCCTCGACCCCGACGCGGTCTTCGACGTCGCCGAGGAGGTCCTGGCCTTCACCCGCGAGGCGATCGACCGCGGGCGCGCGGCGCGCACCTCGTGGGACAGCGGGCTCGCCGCCTGGCGCGAGAGCGCCGGGGAGCGCGCCGAGCTGTTCGACCGCCTCCAGTCGGGCACCCTCCCCAAGGGCTGGGAGGACGCGCTGCCGGTGTTCCCGGCCAGCGAGAAGGGCATGGCCACCCGCAAGGCCGGCGGCGAGGTGCTGAGCGCCCTCGCGCCGGTGCTGCCGGAGCTGTGGGGCGGGTCGGCCGACCTCGCGGGGTCCAACAACACCACCCCCAAGGGCGAGCCCTCCTTCATCCCCGAGGAGTACTCCACCAAGATGTTCTCGGGCAACCGGTTCGGCCGGGTCCTGCACTTCGGGGTCCGCGAGCACGGCATGGGCTCGATCCTCAACGGCATCGCCCTGCACGGGCCCACCCGCCCCTACGGCGGCACCTTCCTGGTCTTCAGCGACTACATGCGCCCCGCGGTGCGGCTGGCGGCGCTCATGAAGCTGCCGGTCGCCTACGTGTGGACGCACGACTCGATTGGCCTGGGCGAGGACGGCCCCACCCACCAGCCGATCGAGCACCTGTGGGCGCTGCGCGCCATCCCCGGGCTCGACGTCGTCCGGCCGGCCGACGCCAACGAGACCGCGGTGGCCTGGCGCACGATCCTGCGCAACGGCGACCGCCCCTCGGCGCTGGCACTGACCCGGCAGAACGTGCCCACCCTCGACCGCACGGTCTACGCCTCCGCCGAGAACACGGCCAAGGGCGGCTACATCTTGGCCGAGGCCGGCGACGGCAAGCCCGCAGCGGTGATCATCGCGACGGGCAGCGAGGTCTCCATCGCCCTGGAGGCCCGCACCCGCCTGGAGGAGTCGGGCGTCGGGACGCGTGTGGTGTCCATGCCCAGCGTGGAATGGTTCCGCGAGCAGGACGAGTCCTACCGCAACGAGGTGCTGCCGCCCAACGTGCCGGCCCGGGTCTCGGTCGAGGCCGGGATCGGCATGGGCTGGCGGGAGTTCATCGGCGACCACGGCGAAGCGGTGTGCCTGGAGCACTTCGGCGCGTCCGCTCCCTACGCGACCCTGTACGAGCAGTTCGGGCTGACCCCCGACCGGGTGGTGGCCGCGGTGCACGCGAGCATCGCGAAGCTCGGCGGCGAGTACGGAACGACGACCGGAAACTGATCGATGTGGCGGGGGTCCTTCACCGAACCGGGGAAGGACCCCCTGCGCGTCGGGGCGCACCGGCTGCGCGGCCGACGGTGATGACGAGGAAGAGCGAAGTGATGACGAATCCGTTGCAGATCCTGTCCGGCGAGGGCGTCGCCGTGTGGCTGGACGACATCAGCCGCGAGCGCCTGCGCTCGGGCAACCTCCAGGAACTGGTCGACCAGCGCAGCGTCGTAGGCGTGACGTCCAACCCCACCATCTTCGAGAAGGCCCTCAAGGAGGGCGACGCCTACGACGACCAGCTGCGCGACCTCGCCGTGCGCGGCGTCTCGGTCGACGAGGCGGTGCGCGCGATCACCGCCTACGACATCCGCTGGGGCGCCGACCTGCTGCGGCCCGTGTACGAGGCCACCGGGCAGGTCGACGGCCGGGTGTCGCTGGAGGTCGACCCCCGGCTGGCGCGCGAGACCGAGCGCACGGTCGCCGAGGCGCGCGCCCTGTGGTGGCTGGTGGACCGCCCCAACCTGCTGATCAAGATCCCGGCGACGGTGGAGGGCCTGCCGGCGATCACGCGGGCGCTGGCCGAGGGAATCAGCGTCAACGTCACCCTGATCTTCTCGCTGGAGCGCTACCGGCAGGTCATGGACGCCTACCTGGCGGGCCTGGAGCAGGCCGCCGAGAACGGCCTCGACATCTCGCGCATCCAGTCGGTGGCGTCGTTCTTCGTCAGCCGGGTGGACGCCGAGGTCGACAAGCGCCTGGCCGCCGTGGGCACCGACCGCGCCCTGGAGCTGCGGGGCCGCGCGGCGATCGCCAACGCGCGCCTGGCCTACCAGGCCCATGAGGAGGTGTTCGGGTCGGAGCGGTTCAAGGCGCTGGCGGGCCTGCACGCCTCGCCGCAGCGCCCGCTGTGGGCGTCGACGGGGGTGAAGGACCCCGCCTACGCCGACACCCGCTATGTCACCGAGCTCGTGGCGCCGGGGACGGTCAACACCATGCCCGAGGCCACCCTGGAGGCGACCGCCGACCACGGGGTGTTCACCGGTGACACCGTGCGCGGCGGCTACGCCCAGGCGCGTGCGGACCTGGACGCCCTGGCGGAGGCCGGGGTGGACTACGACGATGTCGTGGCCGTGCTGGAGGACGAGGGCGTCGAGAAGTTCGAGACGTCCTGGAACGACCTGCTGGCGCGGGTGTCCCAGCAGCTCGGCGACGCGGGCTGACCGGTCCGTCCGCACGCATCGGGTGCCCGCTCCGCCCGGTGCGGCCCACCGCAGAACCCCGCCGCGCGCCTGCGGACGCCGCGGCGGTTCCACAAACCACCGCGGACGAGCGGAGTCGATGTGAGAGATAGCGGGGACACGACGTGAAAGAACCGGTGATGCCGGGAGCGATCCCGAACCCGTTGCGCGACGAGCTGGACCGGCGGCTGCCCCGTATCGCCGGGCCGAGCGTGCTCGTGCTGTTCGGGGTGACGGGTGACCTGGCCCGCAAGAAGCTGCTTCCGGCGATCTACGACCTGGCCAACCGAGGGCTGCTGCCACCGGGGTTCGGGCTGGTGGGCTTCGCCCGGCGCGACTGGGCGGACCAGGATTTCGCGGCGGAGGCGCACGACGCGGTGCGCGAGCACGCGCGGACGCCGTTCCGCGAGGACGTGTGGCGCCAGCTCAGCGAGGGCATGCGGTTCGTGTCGGGCGAGCTGCACGACGACGACGCGTTCGACACGCTGGCCGAGACGGTCAAGGAGCTGGACGCCCACCGCGGCACGGGCGGCAACTACGCCTACTACCTGTCGCTGCCCCCCAAGCTGTTCCCGACCGTGGTCAAGCAGCTGAAGCGGTCGGGGCTGGCGGAGTCCGACGGCGACGCCTGGCGGCGGGTGATCATCGAGAAGCCGTTCGGGCACGATCTGGAGAGCGCCAAGGAGCTCAACGCGGTCGTGGACGACGTGTTCCCGCCGCAGTCGGTGTTCCGGATCGACCACTACCTGGGCAAGGAGACGGTCCAGAACATCATGGCGCTGCGGTTCGCCAACACGCTCTTCGAGCCGCTGTGGAACCGCAGCTACGTCGACCACGTGCAGATCACCATGGCCGAGGACATCGGCGTGGGCGGCCGCGCGGGCTACTACGACGGGATCGGCGCGGCGCGCGACGTGATCCAGAACCACCTGCTCCAGCTGCTGGCGCTGGTGGCCATGGAGGAGCCGGTGACGTTCAGCGCCGACGCGATGCGCGCCGAGAAGGAGAAGGTGCTGTCGGCGGTGGAGCTGCCGGCCGACCTGTCGACCGCCACGGCGCGGGGGCAGTACGGCGCGGGCTGGCAGGGCGGCGCCGAGGTGCGCGGCTACCTGGAGGAGGAGGGGATCCCCTCGGACTCCATCACCGAGACCTACGCCGCGATGAAGCTGGAGGTGAACAGCCGCCGCTGGGCGGGGGTGCCGTTCTACCTGCGTACCGGCAAGCGGCTGGGGCGGCGGGTGACCGAGGTGGCGCTGGTGTTCCAGCGGTCGCCGCACCAGGTGTTCGCGTCGGCCGACGTGGAGGACCTGGGGCAGAACTCCCTGGTCCTGCGGATCCAGCCGGACGAGGGCGTGACCCTGCGGTTCGGGTCCAAGGTGCCCGGCGCGGCCATGGAGGTACGCGATGTGACCATGGACTTCGCCTACGGGCAGTCGTTCACCGAGGCCAGCCCGGAGGCCTACGAGCGGCTGATCCTGGACGTCCTGATCGGCGACCCGCCGCTGTTCCCCCGCCAGGAGGAGGTGGAGCTGTCGTGGCGCATCCTCGACCCGGTGGAGGAGTACTGGGCCAAGGCCGGCCGGCCGGAGCAGTACGGCGCCGGGACCTGGGGGCCGCAGTCGGGCCACGACCTGCTCGCGCGGGACGGCCGCCAGTGGAGGCGCCCATGACACCCGAGCGCGAGCGCACGCCCCGCGCTCTCCTTGGGAGCGCTTGCCTTCTCACTCCGCTGCACCGCCGGAGCGGGTGGGCCTTCGGCGATCGGCACCGACGCCTCCGCTCGTTCGTCGGCTCGCCGCTCCGGCCCAGGGGGGCCACCCGCAACCCCGGCCTCGGTTCATACCTTCAGCTTCGCGCGCGGCCGGAACCGGCCGCAAGACGCACGCCCGCGCCTGTGGACAACCCGGCCGCCGCGCCGCACCAAGGGGAGGAACGATGACGCTCTACCTTCCGCGCACCACCACGTCGCAGATCACCGAGGCGCTGACCGCCGAGCGGCACAGTGTGGGCGGCGGCGCGATGAACATGGTGCTGACCCTGGTCATCGTCACCGACGAGGCCGACCACTACGACGCCGTTCGGGCCGCGACCGAGGCCGGGCGCGAGCACCCCTCGCGCGTGCTCGCGCTGATCCGCCGCGACCCCGGCGCCGAGCCGGCCATCGACGCCGAGATCCGCCGCCCCGGCACGTCCGGCCCGGGCGAGGCCCTGCTGCTGCGCCTGTACGGGCCGCTCGGCGAACACGCCGACTCCGTCGTCACCCCTCTGCTGGTACCCGATGCCCCGGTGGTCGCGTGGTGGCCGGGCGCCGGCCCGGTCGACCCGGCCGCCGACCCGGTGGGGCGCCTGGCCCACCGCCGCATCACCGACGCGCTGCGCAGCGCCGACCCCGTCAAGGACCTGCTGGAGCGGGTCCGCCGCTATGCGCCGGGCGACACCGACCTCACCTGGACCCGGCTCACCCCGTGGCGGTCGCTGCTGGCGAGCACCATGGACCAGCCGTGCGGGTGGATCACGGGGGCCGAGGTGTCCGCGGAGGCGCGCTACCCCAGCGCGGACCTGCTGGTGGCGTGGCTCTCGGACCAACTGGAGGTGCCGGTGGAGCGGAAGGTCTCCAACGGGCCGGGCATCACCGGCGCCACGCTGATCAGCGACTCGGGGGACATCTCGATCGAGCGGCTCGACGGCCGGGTCGCCACCCTGTCGCGGCCCGGGCAGCCGGACCAGAAGGTCGCGCTGGCGCGGCGGCGGGCGGCCGAGGCACTGGCCGAGGAGCTGCGCCGGCTCGACGCCGACGAGATCTACGAAAGGACCGCCAAGCACATGACCACGCTGCTCAAGACGTCGGGCGCGCCCGCGTGAGCGCGCCCACGGTCATCGTCCACGCCGATGCCGACCTGCTCGCCGCCGCGACGGCGGCGCGGGCCGTCACCCGCCTGGCCGATGCCCAGGCGGCGCGCGGGTCCGCGTCGGTGGTGCTGACGGGGGGCGGGATCGGGATCGCGGTCCTGGCCGCACTCGCGGTGGCCCCGGCCCGCGACGCGGTCGACTGGCGGCGCGTGGACGTGTGGTGGGGCGACGAGCGGTTCCTGCCCGCCGACGACCCCGAGCGCAACGAGACCCAGGCGCGGGCGGCGCTGCTGGACCGGCTGGAGCTGGATCCGGACCGGGTGCACCCGATGCCCGCGTCGGACGGGCCCGACGGCGACGACCCGGAGGCGGGGGCGCAACGGTACGCCCGCGCCCTCGCCGCCGCGGCCGGGGCCGTGCAGAAGGCGGCCGAAGCGCCGACTCCGGTGTTCGACGTCTGCATGCTCGGCATCGGGCCCGACACCCATGTGGCCTCGCTGTTCCCGGGGCACCCGGCGCTCGCGGAGCGCAAGCGCGCGGTGGTCGCGGTGCGCGACGCGCCCAAGCCGCCGCCCACCCGGGTCTCACTGACCCTGCCGGCGATCCGCGCGGCACGCGAGGTCTGGGTCCTGGCCTCGGGTGAGGGCAAGGCCGGCGCCGTCCGCTCGGCCCTGGCCGGTTCCGCGCCGGAGCAGGTCCCGGCGTCGGGCGTGCGCGGGCGGTCGCAGACCCTGTTCCTGCTCGACCGCGCGGCGGCCTCGCTGCCCGCGGAGCGCGTGGTCTCCGACGGGGGCTGACCGGCCCCGGCGACCGGCGAGGCGGCCCCTGTCCCCGATCGGGGACAGGGGCCGTTGTCATGCCGCGGTCCCGTTCCCGGGCCCGGTCCCGGAGCCGGTGCCGGGGCGCCGGCCGCCCGGCGCTCAGCCGTCCATGGAGCGCACGCCCGCGTGGCGGCGGCCTTCGGCCACGGCGAGGTCCAGGACCCCGGGGAACCGGCGGTCGACCTCCTCGCGACGCAATGCGTTGCGCCGGCGGGTGCCCTCGTCCCACTGCCGCAGCAGCCCGGCCTCGCGCAACACGCGGAAGTGCCGCGTGGCGGCGGATTTTCCGACCGGGAGGTCGATGCGTCCGCAGAAGGCGCCGGGGTGGTCGTCGAGCATGGCGACGATGCCGAGCCGCACGGGATCGCTCAGGGCGGCCATCACCGCCAGGAACTCCAGATCCTCCTCGCGGGGGTGCACCAGGGGGTTCGCGGTTCGGCTGGCCATGCCCCGATTATGCCGTATTCATCATGTTCACATCAGCGCGTACATCCTGTAGCTTGCTCATGTTCGAATCCACGCGAACATGAATCGGGGGACACCATGAGCGACCACGGAACGGCGCCGAAAGCCGACACGGCGGCGCTGAAGCGGCGGCTGGGGCGCATCGGGGTGTGGCTCGGTACGGCACTGTCGACGACCACCGCGGCGGACAACCGCCGGGCGGCGGCCGAAGTGGAGCGGCTGGGCTACGGCTCCCTGTGGACCGGAGGGGACGCCGCCGGGGGCAAGGAGGCGTTCACGCAGGCCGCGCTGTTGCTCTCCGCCACCGACCGGATCACCGTGGCCACCGGGATCGCCAGCATCTGGTCGCGCGACGGCATCGCCGCCACGGCCGGCGCCGACGGCCTCAACGACGCGTCGGCGGGCCGCTTCCTGCTGGGACTCGGCGTCAGCCACTCCCCGCTGGTGGCGGCCCGCGGGCAGACCTACGCCAAGCCCTATTCGGCCATGCGCGACTACCTCGCCACCATGGACTCCGTGGCCTACCCCGCTCCCCTGGACGAGCCCGCCCCGGTCGTGCTGGCGGCCCTGCGCCACCGCATGCTGGAGCTGGCCCGTGACCGCACATCGGGCGCGCACCCCTACTTCACCCCCGCCGAGCACACCGCCAAGGCCCGGGGGATCCTCGGGCCCGGACCGCTGCTGGCACCCGAGGTCGCCGTCGTCCTGGACTCCGACCCCGACCGCGCGCGGCACGCGGCACGCGGCTACATGGCCGTCTACCTGGCCCTGCCCAACTACACCAACAACCTCCGCGACCTCGGCTGGACCGACGCCGACTTCGCCGACGGCGGCAGCGACGCCCTCGTCGACGCGCTCATCCCCTGGGGCGACCCCGACACCATCGCGGCGGGCGTGCGGGCCCACCACGACGCCGGCGCCGACCACGTCTGCGTCCAGCCCATCGCCCCGACCCTGGACGACCAGCTGTCGGCCCTGACCGCGCTGGCCCCGGTCCTGCTCCACTGACCCGGTGGCGCCACCCGCCGCCCGGCGACCGGCCTGCGCGGGAGCCGCCGGGCGCGCCCGGCGGCGGGCATGGGGACGGCGCCCGTGCGGGAGGGGGCACGGGCGCCGCGGGAGGGCGGGCGGGCCGGGGCGGGGCGCCCCGAGGCCCGTCCGGGTGGGTCAGGCGCTGCCGATGGCGGTCTCCACTTCCGAGATCCACTGGTCGGTGGCCTCGGCGGGGGTGAGCCGGCCGAACATGACCTCCTCGTTGATGCGCTTGGTGATGTCGACGACCTCGCCGGCGCCGATCGGCGGCACCTGGACCGCGTCGACGACGTCGGGGGTCAGCTCCTCGATGTAGTCGGCGGTCGCGGCGTCGGCCGGGGGCAGCGCGTCGCGCGTCTCGTCGCGGATCCGGGTGTTGGCGGCCAGGCCCCGGTCGGCGAGGATGATCTCGGCGGCCTCCACGTCGTTGAGGAGGAAGTCGACGAACTCCGCCGCCTCCTCCGGGTGGTCGGTGCCCGCCGAGATCGAGTAGAACATCGCCGGCTTGAGGTAGACGCCCGTCCGGTCGAACTCGGTCTCGCCCGGGAAGCGGAGCAGCTGGAGCTCGTGGCCCGACGCGTTGGAGATGACGCCGAACTGGTTGGTCCAGAAGTGCGCCATGGCGCCGGAGCCGGTGGCGACGGTGGACAGGTCGGGGCCGCCCGCGTCGATCTCGACGCTCTCGGCCGCGCCGGCGGCGCCCTCCTCCTCGTGGACGCGCGCGACGATCTCCCACCAGTCCGTCATCGTCTGCGGCGAGAATCCGAGCTGGCCGTCGTCGGTGTACACCGACTCGCCGTGCTGGCGGGCGAACATCTGGAACGGCCCCTCGGTCACGCCCATGGCCTGGGTGCCGTAGATCTCGCCGTCGGTGGCCTCGGTGATGGCCGCGCTGGTCTCGATGAAGTCGTCCCAGGTCCAGGTCGAGTCGTCGGGCATCTCCACGCCCGCCTCGTCGTAGAGCTCCGGGTCGGCCATGATGGACGCGACGTTGATGCCGGTCGCCACGCCGAAGGTGCCGTCCTCCAGCTGGCCGCTGGTCAGGGCCAGTTCGTCGATCTCGCTGAGGTCGAGCTGCTCACCGTACTCCTCGAGGTCGAGCAGCGCCCCGCGGTCCGCGTACTCGCGCAGGTAGCGCTCCTCCTGGGAGATGATGTCGGGGGCGTCGTTGGCGGCGGTGCTGGTGGCCAGCCGGTCCCAGTAGGCGTCCCAGTCGGTGTATTCGCCGGTGATCCGGATATTGGGGTGGGACGCCTCGAAGCGGTCGATGACCTCCTGGGTCCTGGTGTGCCGCTCGTCGGCGCCCCACCAGGAGAACCGCAGCTCCACCACGCCGTCGTCGGAGCCGCCGCCACCACATCCGGTCGCGGCGACCGCCAGTGCGGCGAGGACCGCCGCCGACCTGAGAACCGGTCGCATAGTCGAGTTCCTTTCGGTCATTTGATTCCGGTCGTCGCGATGCCCTTGACGAGGTAGCGCTGCCCGGCGAGGAAGAACCCGAAGATCGGTCCCAGGGCGACCACCGACATCGCGAACAGCGGGCCCCACGAGGTCTGGGCCTGCGAGTCGACGAAGGTGCGGAGGGCGACGGGGACGGTGTACATGTTCGGGTCGGTCAGGAAGATCAGCTGGCTGAAGAAGTCGTTCCAGGTCCAGATGAAGGTGAAGATCGCCGTGGTGGCCAGGGCCGGCAGCGACAGCGGCAGGATGATGCGCAGGAAGATCCGCGCGTGGCCGCAGCCGTCGATGCGGGCCGCCTCATCGAGGTCCCGGGGCAGGCCGCGGATGAACTGCACCATCAGGAAGATGAAGAACGCGTCGGTGGCCAGGAGCTTCGGGACGATCAGCGGGTAGAAGGTGTTGATCCACTCCAGCTGGGCGAACAGGATGTACTGCGGCACGATCACGACGTGGATGGGCAGCATGATCGTCATCAGCATGGCCGCGAAGAACAGCTTCTTTCCGCGGAATTCCATCCGCGCGAACGCGTAGGCGGCCATAGAGCACGACAGCAGGTTGCCGATGATCGACCCCGCCACCACGATCAGCGAGTTCCAGATGTAGTGGTGGAACGGGTATTCGAGCGCCGTCCAGCCCTCGCTGTAGTTCTCCGGCATGAACGGGGAGGGCAGCAGGCCGGGGTCGCGGAAGATGGCCTCGGTGGGCTTGAGCGAGCTGGAGACCATCCACAGCAGCGGGTAGAGCATGACCAGCCCGAAGCCGATCAGCGCCAGGTGCGTGAAGAACCGGCGCCGGGCGTCGGTGGGGCGGCGGGTGTCGGCGGGCTTAGTCGTTGTCACCATAGAAGACCCAGTACCTGGAGAAAAGGAAGTTCACGGCGGTGAACCCGGCGATGATCAGCAGCAGCAGCCAGGCCATCGCCGAGGCGTAGCCCATGTCGAACGACCCGAAGCCGCGCTGGTAGAGGTAGAGCGTGAAGAACATGGTGGCGTCGGAGGGGCCGCCCGATCCGCCGCTGACGACGAACGCCTGGGTGAAGGTCTGGAAGGCGTTGATCATCTGCAGGATGAGGTTGAAGAAGATGATGGGCGTCAGCAGCGGCACGGTCACCGAGAAGAACCGGCGCACGGGCCCGGCGCCGTCGACCGCCGCGGCCTCGTAGTACATCGCGGGGATCTGCCGCAGCCCGGCCAGGAAGATCACCATCGGCGCCCCGAAGGTCCACACGTTGAGCACGATCAGCGTGCCCAGCGCGTAGTCGGGGTGGGACACCCAGCCCTCGCCCTGGATGCCGAAGAAGCCGAGCACCTGGTTGATCAGGCCCTGGGCCCCGAACACCTGCCGCCACAGGATGGCGATGGCCACGCTGCCGCCCAGGAGCGACGGCAGGTAGTAGACCGACCGGTAGAACGCCAGCCCGCGGACGCCGCGGTCGAGCACGATGGCCAGGGCGAGCGCCATGGCGAGCTGCAGCGGGACGGAGACGAAGACGTAGGTGAAGGTGACCCGCAGCGAGCTGTGCAGCCGCTCGTCGCCGAGCATCTCGCGGTAGTTGTCCAGCCCGGCCCATTCGGGGTCGCCGATGAGGGGGTAGTCGGTGAAGGAGAAGTACAGCGACGCCAGCATCGGGCCGATCGTGATGGCGAGCATCCCGACGATCCACGGCGCGAGGAACGCGTAGGCGGCGAGGTTCTCCCGGCGGCGGCGCGAATGGGATCGGCGGCGCGGGGGCGCGGCGGGGGGAGCGGCCCCCGCCGGCTCGGTGTCCGCGCGCTCGCGGGTGGCCCCGATCACGCCGGTGCTCCCACCCGGGAGGGGGCGCACCGTGCGGGGGCGGGAAGCCGGCCGGCCCTTCGATCCAAGCTCATGTGCGTCAACCGTCCTCGGTCGGCCCGGTGGGCAGTGTGGGGGGACGTCGGCTCCCCCTGGTGCGTTCCGGACGGCGCGGGTCCGGGGATGATTCCGGTAAGCGCTATCCAGAATGTGATGAACGGTTTCTAACACCCTCGCAATGTGACGTCAATCATCACCTATGACCCCGGAGGCCCCCGGCGGCGCCGTACCGCCCGCGCGGAGCGCCTCCGATCAGCCCGAACGCCGCGCCCGAGCGCGCCCGGAGAACGGCCTCACCCTCGATACCGATCGCCACCGGCGCGTACTCCGTGCGGAGGGAACGTGTCCGGATCGTTGCCCGGCGACCGGGCGCGAGACCCCCATCGCTTCGGCGCGACCGCCGCCCCGGCGACCCGCCGCGCCGCCCCGTCCCCGCCTGTCACCCGGCCCACCCGACATCCCACGACCCCCTCTTTCGGCCCCCCGAAGTGGACCGACGCAGGGAAAGCGTTTACCGTTGGAGGTGTGATCGACTCCACCTCAGCTTCGTCACCGACCTCCACCGCCGCCACCCGCCGCTTCGCGGTCGTGGGCACGGGGTCGCGCGCCCGCATGTACACCGGCGCCCTGACCTCCACCCACGCCCACATCGCACGGCTCGCCGCCCTGTGCGACACCAACCGGACGCGGATGCGCGCCCACAACGACCTCATCGAGGCCAACGGCCACCCGCGGGTCCCCGCCTACACCGCCGACCGGTTCGCCGAGATGCTCGCGGCCGAACACATCGACGAGGTCGTGGTCTGCACCGTCGACCGCACGCACGCCGACTACATCTGCGCCGCCATGGAGGCCGGATGCGACGTCGTCACCGAGAAGCCCATGACCGCCGACCTCGACGGATGCCGGCGCATCCTGGAGACACAGCGGCGCACCGGCCGGCGCGTCAACGTCGCCTTCAACTACCGCTACAACCCGGTGCACCGCAAAGTCCACGAACTGGTGTCCTCGGGCGCGATCGGCGAGGTCGCCTCGGTGCACTTCGAATGGCTTCTCGACCTGCGGCACGGCGCCGACTACTTCCGCCGCTGGCACCGCGAGAAGGAGCACTCCGGCGGTCTGCTGGTGCACAAGTCCAGCCACCACTTCGATCTGGTCGACTGGTGGATCGGCAGCACCCCGCGCACGGTGTTCGGCTGGGGCGACCTGTTCTTCTACGGCGACGGCAACGGCCGCGGCCGGGAGCTGACCGGCGGCTACGACCGCGCCCACGCCTCCCCCGGCGCCGAGAACGACCCGTTCGCCCTGCACATGAGCGACAGCCCGGCGATGACGCAGCTGTACCTGGACGCCGAGCACGAGGACGGCTACCACCGCGACCGCAACGTGTTCGGCTCCGGGATCACCATCGAGGACGACATGTCGGTACTCGTGCGCTACGCATCGGGTGCGAAGCTCAGCTACCACCTGGTGGCCTACTCCCCTTGGGAGGGCTACCGGGTCGCCATCACCGGCAGCCGGGGCCGGCTGGAGCTCGACGTGACCGAGAACCCGTCGGTCTCGGCCGAGCGCACGGAGACGCTGCCCGTGCGCGGCATGCCCGCCCCCAAGGAGAACACGGTCTCGACCCTCACCCTGCGCCCGCACTGGGAGGAACCCCGGGTGGTCCCGGTCAGCGTGGGCGAGGGCGGGCACGGCGGCGGTGACACCCGCATGCTCGACACGCTGTTCGGTGTGCCCGGCGCCCAGCCGCGGCCCACCCACCTCGACGGCGCCCATGCCCTGCTCACCGGCCTGGCCGCCAACGAGTCGATCCGCACCGGCCTGCCGGTCGAGGTGGCCGACCTGATCCCCGAGGGCGTCACGGAAGCCCCCTGAGGCCCGGCGGCGGCCCGGGTGACCCGCACCACCGGGAGGCCGCCGCACCCGCCCGTGCGCCGGGGGGCGCCGCCATGGGCGGTGTCCCCCGGCCGCCGGTCCACCCGGACGGGTGGACCGGGCCGAACACCCCCGCTGCGGCTCATGCCCTCGACGGGCTGTCTCCGGCTCTGCTGGTGTAGGGCGATGCCGGAATACGCTGCTGCTATGCCCTCAGTCGGGCGGCGGGGGCCGTGGCGACCCCGGCGGCACGGGGCAGGGTGCCGCCGGGGCTGCGCCCATCAGCCCGGAGCGGTGTCCGAGATCCGGGCGTGGGCGGCGAACCGGTCCCGTAAAGCCGGCAGGACCGGGTAGACGGAGAATTCTTCGAGTTCCATGACGCGGGTCCAGCTTTCGGGCAGCCGCTCGCGCCACTGGGCCGCCAGCAGCAGGCCCTGGACGCGCGCGACGTCGGTCCAGTCATCGGGGAGCGGCCGGCCGGCGCGCACGCTCTCCTCGCGCTCCCAGGTGAGCAGGGCGTCGTCGAAGGTGTCGAGGAGCTTCTGCACGCCCTCGGCGCCCACCCGCTGGAGGCCCGCGCCGGGGTCGAGCGAGGCTGCGCGTTCGGCATGGTCGATCAGGTGCAGCACCGGGGTGATGTGCACGCTGCCGAACCCCAGCGATTTGCCCAGGCCCAGCTTGTGGGCGTAGACGGGGTCGGCGGGGTCGCCGCCGTGGGCGGGGTTGCCGAGGAGCAGCGCCCGCAGCAGCGCGCCGATCTCGGCGTCGGTGAGGTTGGTGAAGGTGATCCGGCCGCGGAAGGTGAGCCCCGCGCGCAGGGGCACGACGTCGCGCTTGGTGTCGCCGTCGGGGACGTGGTCGGCGCGGAGGTCGGCGTAGCGCAGGCCCTCGTCGGGCAGGGGGTCGTGGCGGTGCAGGTAGACCTTGTAGCCGCCGAGCCGGACGTCGCCCTCGTGGGACCAGGTGACGAGGTCGGGCGAGCTGCCCCATGTGCGGTCGGTCAGGGGCTGGAGCAGGTAGTTGGCGAAGCAGGAGCGCTGCGGGGAGAGGAGTTCGACCCGCAGCGCGTGCGGGAACCAGGGGTCGGGGTCGGTGCAGACGGCCGATCCGACGGAGACCCGCCCGCGCACCGCGGGTCCGGCGCCTTCGCGCTGGGGCAGCAGGTCGATGTCGCCGAAGAGCGCGCGCGGGATGTCGGGGGTGCGGCCGGCCGCCCCGGGGTCGGCGGGGTCGGGGCTCACGATGCCGTCGGGCAGGGCGCGACGGATCGGGTCGTATTCGCCGACGGCCACCCGGTAGCCGCCCGAGCGCCCGAAGGAGACCACGTGGCCCCCGCTGTCCTGGTACCACACGGGTTCGCAGGCGCCGCGATCGAGCCCGCCGGGGCGCTCCCGGCCGGAATCGGCGGCGCCCCCGGCAGAGGGCCCGCCCAGGGTCAGGCCCGTGGACAGGTCGACCGGGAAGTTGCGCTCCTGGAAGCGGGTGATCTGGTCGGCGGACTCGACCATGCGGACGAGGTGGTCGGGCACCGGCAGCCGGAGGTCGGGGGAGATCCCGGTGGGGAACAGGTAGGCGTTCTTGCGCTCCCCGGCGGTGCCGGTGAGCACCAAGACGCAGTCGTGGCTGCGGATCCCGGTGGAGTCGACCCGCTCCATCGCGCGGTCGATGTCGTTGCGCCGGCCGCGCGCCGAGGCGCGGGCGCGTTCGCCGCCGGCCTTGTCGACCGCCTGCTGGGCGCGGACGAGCTTCTCCGACCAGCGCTCGCGCAGCCGGTCGCGGACGGTTTCGCGGTGGCCGGGGGTGACGGGTTCGCCCGCGGGCAGGACCGCCATGGCCCAGAACCGGGTCTCGCCGACGGTGCGGCCGTCGACGTCGGGGCACAGGGCGGTGACCCGCAGGAACTGGAATTCCCGGTGGGTCTCGGCCGGAACGTGGCCGCCTGCGGCGGGGTCGCCCCCGGCGGAGGGGTCGGGCATCGGGAAGGGCGGCAGCCCCGGGTAGCGCGCGAGGTCGTCGCGCAGGTCGGCCAGGCGGACCTGGAGGGGGCGCTCGACGGGCAGCGGGTGGATGACCCAACCGCGTCCGGCCCCCAGGTAGCGCAGGAACCCGGCCTTGACCGCCGCGCCGGGCGGGCTGGAGGGCGCGCCGTGGCGCTCGCGGTAGCCGCGGTTCATGTTCCGCATGACGTGGCGGGCGCGCTTGTCGGTGCTGGAGGCCGCCGGGGCGCGGAAGAAGAGCTGCGGGGTGTTGACGTGGCCGGTCTCGCCGCCCGTGACGACGCGCAGGACGTTGCGCGTGAGGCCGCGCAGGGTGGCGCCGGGCAGCGCGGGGCGGCCGTCGATGGTCAGCGAGCGGGCGGGGTCGGCGCCTTTGTGGGTGGCGCCGACGAAGAGGGGAGTCAGGGAGCGGATCTCGAGGTCGATCCAGCCGGTGTGGGTGCCGGGGATGCGGCGGTCGTGGCCGGCGAGGACATGGCGCTGGGTGATGCCGTCGCGCAGGACGGATTCCTGGAGGCGCTCGGCCGGCATGGGGTGGTCGGGCAGCGGCACCAGGCCGTAGGGGGCGACGGCCTGGTGGTCGCGCAGAGGATCGGGCGGGCCGGGGCGGCGGCCGGGGGCGCCGCCGCGCTCGTCGCGGGATCGCGATCGGCCACCGGGGGGCAGTGGCGCGGATCGTCGTGCGGCGACGGAGGCGCGGCGGCGCGGCATGGCGGCAGGACTCGGTCTCCGGGCGGCGGAGTGCGGCTGATCGCTCACGCGGTCCTCCTTCTACACGGCGTCCGGTTCGTCGATGCCGAGCGGCGCCGTGGGCTTCGGCCCGGCGTGGTAGCCGGTCAGGCGATGGAAGGCCACCCCGACCGCTCCAGTGACGGGATCCTCTGCCCAGTACTCTCGGACACTGACCCAGCTGCCCGCGCTCACCGGGGTCCGCTGGTCGGTCCCGGACGCGGCGGTGGGCCATTCGACCTCGAAGTCCTGCCAGGTCACGGGGTGGCAGGCGGTGGACCCGGACAGTTCGCGGCCGATGCTGAAGGGGATGTCGCCGTCGAGGGTCCGGCTGTGCCGGTTGGCGCTCCCGGGGCGGGCGCGCCACCCGGTCAGCAGGAAGGAGCGGTCGCGGGGGCGCAGCCAGGGCGCGAGGGCGGCGGCGTCGGCGCTGTCGTGGGACACCCATGCGGCTTCGGCGCCCTCGGCGATGTGGATCTGCGCCGACGGGGAGAAGAGCACGGCGTCGAGGAGCCGCCAGGCGTCGCCGCGGTCGGGCGCGAGCAGCGGGGCGGAGAGGGCGGCGGTCTCGGGATCGTCGCCGGAGAACCGCCAGATCTCGCCGGGACAGCCACCGGTGATGCGGCCGTCGCCGAGTTCGGCGAGCAGCCACTGGGGTTCGCCGGGCGCGTAGGCGTCGAGGAGGGTGCTGCGGCTTCGGCAGCCGAACAGTTCGGCGATCACCTGCCCCGCCTGGTCGTCGGCCAAGGCGGCGCTGTGCACCCCCAGCGGAGCGGGCGGGGAGTCGGTACCGCTCGGGGCACCGGGGTCAACGGTCACGGTCGCTCCGTAAGTTGTTAGGCGGCCCCTGGGCGCCGCTCATCGGATCACCCTGCCTGGGCGGCCCGCGGTGCGGGGGGTGACCGCCGCGCGCAGGGCCGCGAGCCAGGGGGTGACGGCGGCCCGTTCGGGCCCCCGGGCGTCGTCGATGGCGGCGACGAGGTCGCACGGCTGCGGCGGGGCCCCGGGGTCGTGGCGGGTGAGGACCGCTCCGGTGACGGTCAGCCGGCCGTTGCCGATGCCCGATCCGCCGCCGATGGTGTCGAGCGGTACGGTCCGCAGTTCGCGCACGATGAGCGCGATCAGCCCGCGTACGGCGTCGTCGGGGCGGGAGATGTCGAGGGTGACGTGCGCGCGGCCGCCCGCGTAGACGTCGTCGGCGAAGAAGCGGGTGTCGACGGCGTCGCCGAAGAGCGCGTCGATGTTGACGCGGGCGGTGCGCTGGCTGGTGCCGCCGGTGAGCTCGGCGGCCTCGCGGAGCCGGATGCGCGAGGACGCCGGGGCCCTGCCCCCGCGCGACTCACCGCCCCACCAGCGGGTGTGCAGCCGCCGGCCGGGGCTGTGCTCCGGCCACTCCCCCAGGCCGCGGTCGGCCTCGCCGGAGATGTCGCGGATGAGGCGCTGGCTGACGCGTTTGAAGAGCGCGAACAGGGCGGTGTCGCCGAGGGTCGGACGCCATTCCACGCCGCCGTCGCCGGTGACCCGCGGCCGCCGCAGGTGGGTGCGGTCGACCTCGCCGATGGAGTCGGGGGCCGGGGTGTCGCCGACCATCAGCAGCCCGGGGCGGGGGACGGCCGCGCCGCCGTTGGCGGCGGGGTGTCCGGGGTCCTCGGGGGCGGGCAGGAACGCGGCGGTGGGGCGTTCGGCGAGTTCCAGGGTGAGGGTCAGTTCGTCGCGGTGGCGGCGGTCGTCGCCGTGGGCGGCCAGGGTGTCGTGGAAGGCGTCGGCCACCACCGCGGCGGGGTCGGGGGTGTCGCGCAGCCGCGCGGCGAGCAGGGAGAGCAGGCTGGCGCCGTCCTCCTCGGCCGGTGTGGCCGCGGTGCCGGCGACGGCGTCGCGAGCGCGCTCCCACCGCTCGGCCCACGTGGGCGCGTACCAGGCGGCCCAGCCCTGGGCGGTGCGCAGGTCGTGGCGGCGGGCGTGCCAGAGGTCGGCGCGCGCCGCGCCGTAGCCGCGGGCGGTGCGCGCGCCCAGGGAGATGCCGGGGCCGTCGCCGGACAGCCCTTCGGCGGCGAGGGCGGTCAGGGCGAGCAGCCGCCCCTCCGATTCGGGGTCGTCGACGCACAGCCGCAGGGTCAGGGTGAACCGGGTGCCCGCGGGCAGGGTCTCCATCTGCCAGAGCGCGCCGGGGACGGCGGCGCCGCTTCCGGGGTCGACCCGGTTGCCGGCGCGCACGGCCACTCCGGCCTCGGGGGGGAGGTCGGCGAACGCGTCGTCGAGGTCCAGCGCGCTGCGGGTGAGCTGGACGGCGGCGAGTGCGTCGTCGTCGCCGCGGGGCGGTGCGGCCTCGCCGAACAGCTCGGCGGCGGCGCCGCGCCCCGCGCCGCCCAGCCGCGCGGCCAGGTGGTGGCGGAGCAGGCCGGCCTGCGTGGTGGCGCGCAGCCGCGGGCGGCCGTCGGTGGGGTCGCGGTCGATCAGGTCGACGTCGTTGCCCGCCGTGTGCCGGGGCGCGCTGTGGGCGGCCCCGATGTGGGTGTCACCGAGCAGGCACAGGCGGGCGGTGAACTCCCAGACGATCTGCGGGCATGGCGCGGCGGCGGCCGCGAACTCGTCCAGCCCGGTGTCCCAAAGCACCCCCGGATCCGTCACCTGCCGACCTTTCCGTCAGGGGCCCGCCGGACCTGCGCCGGGCCGAGGTGTTCGCGTGCCGCCCGGCCCGCGGCCGGGACGGGCCGGTGGGGCCGCCGGCGCCCGCCGCCGGTGCGCGGGTGGACGCGTGCGCGGTCGTGGGGCCGGTCTCCCGTGCGCTCCGGGAGCCGGGCGCCGGTCCCGCGCCCGGCCGCCCATGACCGCCGGCCGGGCGAAGGGGACCGGGGCGCGGGGGGTGGGCCGTGCGGCGACGGTGCGGGGGCGCGCACGCCTGCGGCGGGGCGCACGGTCGGTCCGACCGGATCCGGGGACGGCGGTACGCGGGTCGGCCTCGGGCCGCGACCTGAGGCGGGGACGTCCGGGTGCGGGTCCGGGGCCGCGGTGCGGGCACTGCGGCGGCGCCGCTGGTGCGCGGGGCGCCCGCGGCCTGCGGCCGCGGACGCCCGCGGAGCCGGGCCCTCGCTCAGCCTCGGCCCGGCATGCACATCCGGCCGGGCCCGCTGTGCCGCCACAGCCGCAGCGGGCCCGTCGCCGGATGCCCGAGCGGGGAATCCCCGCACGAGTGTGACGGTGTCGATGGCCGCCGGCCGGCCCACGGGACGCCCGGTCAACGGCCCACCTCGGCGCGGGTGGGCCGGAGGCGCGCGGGAGCGGCGTGGGCGCGGTCCGGGCCGGGACGCGGGGTCATCCGGTGGCCTCCCGGGGGGCGGGGTCGGTGCCGGTGCCCGGCTGGGCCGCGGCCGACAGCCAGGTGCTCACCAGCAGCAGGGTGAGGCGGGCCAGGACATCGGGCCGGATCCGCCAGGCGGCCGACGCCGAGGACGGGCCGGCCCCGGCGGTCCACGCGAGGTCGACCGGGGTCAGCGCGGCGGCGAGGTCGGTGTCATCGGGCCCGGCCTGCTCCCACCACGCGGCGGGGTCGGCGGCGGCGCGCTCCAGCCAGTCGGGCAGGGAGACCTCCCCTGTTCCGAAGGGGACGGTGGCGAGGGCGGCGGCCTGCCGGGCGGCCTCGCCGAAAGGGGCGTGCGGCGCCGCTGCCGCGGGGTCTCCGCGGACCACGCCCGCGAGCCGCGAGAGCACCGCGGCGGGGGCGTGGCCGGGCACGGTGACGACCTCGCGCAGCCGGCCCAGCAGCGCCGGCGCCGGCAGGCGGGCCGAGCGGCGGGCGAGCTGGCGCGCGTGCGCGCGCACGGGTTCGGCCGCGGCCCGGGAGAGCAGCGCGTCCTGGAGGCGGGCCACGGGCGAGTCCGAGGGGTCGGCGGCGGCCTCGGCGGCCACCCACCGGGGCTCCACCCATGCGGGCGAGCCGTCGGCCAGGGGCACGGGCCGGGTCCGGAGTTCCGTCCCCTCCGGACCCGGCCGCCCGCCGGGAACCGCGAAGCGGCGCCCGGGTTCGGGGTGTGCACCCCCCGGGCGGGACAGAGGAGACCGGTCGGCGGGGACTCCGGCCGGTTCGGCGATCGGGAGCAGGGCCGCGGCGCCGTGGCCGTCGGCGGCACGGCGGCCCAGGGGACGGGCCTCGACCGCGCGGATCTCGTCCAGGGCGATGTCGCGCAGGGCGCGCAGCCGCACATGCGACCCGGGGGCCACCGCCCAGCGTTCGGCCATGGGGCCCCGGTACATCCGGTGGTAGGCGCCGACGACCTGCTGGTCGATGTGCGCGCCGGTGACCTCGGCGGCGCCGGGTCCCAGCACGGCGAGGAGGGTGGCGGCGGCAGCCGCGCGCAGCGACCCGGGCGACGGCCGGCCGAGGTGGTCGTCGATCAGGGCGGGTGCCAGCACCAGGAGGTCGCGGGAGTCCCCGCGCGGCCAGGGGCCGCGCCCGGCGTCGACGCGGTCGGCGACGAGCGGCTCGGCGCCGCCCTGGGCCGGGGTGATCCGGATGCCGCCGCCGTGGGCCCGGCTGCCGCCCGACCCCAGCGAGAGCAGGCCGTCGGCCGCCGCCAGGACGTCGAGCACGCGCCCGGCGAGGACCCGGAGCTCGGCTCCGGTGGCGGCGCGCAGCTGCCAGCGTGCCTCGAAGACCTGCCCGGGTTCGAGGCTGGTGGTGAAGAAGGGCATGGCGTTGCGCCCGGCGTCGCCTCGGGCGACACCGAGGTACTGCTCGGTGCGGGTCAGCGGCACCGCGCGGTGGCCGAGGTCGGGGGTGACCAGGCCGCCCAGGGACCGGTAGGCGATGCCGGGCGCACCGGGGGCGGCGACGAGGTCGGCCAGGTGCTGGGAGTCGCTCTCCGGGGGCAGGTGGGAGTGCCAGCAGCGCGGTGCGGGAACGGTCATGGCCGCTCCGGAGGCGTCCTCCAGGCGCGGGAAGGCGGGCGCGAACCGGATGGAGTCGCCGCGCGCGATCCACCCCTCGACGAGGTCGTCGCGGCGGGCGTGGCGCAGCGCCGCGGCGAGCATCCCCCGTTGCGCGCGGCCGCTGATCACGGGATCGGTGGTGATGCGCAGCGGGTCGTAGCGGGAGCGCACGACGAGTGACTCGGTGAGCACATAGCGCAATGCCAGGTAGGCGTATGCGGCTCTGCCGGTACCGCTGGACCGGTCGTCGGGCACCAGAGCCGAGATCGTCACACCTCTTCTTCTCGGACAGCGCCTCCCGGGTCGATTCCGGCCCAGGTCAGCGTGGCCGTGTGGGCGTGGTCGCGGTCGGTCTCGGGGGTCTCTGCCAGGCGGGCGTCGATCCTGCCCCGGCCGCGGCTGGCCTTGAGGCCCGCCTGCGTGAAGGCGAGGGCCGCACGGGCCAGGCAGCGGAGCTCGCGCGCATCGGGCGGCCGCGCCCAGCGCAGGACGGCCGTGAGGCGCAGACCGGGGTCGAGTACCCGGACGGTGCGCAGCCGGCCTTCGACGGCCGCTCCGCCGGGGTCGATCTCGACGCCGCTCTCCAGCGAGGTGAACGCGTCGGTGACGGCGCGCAGCAGGGTGGGCCCGTGGGCCGACGCGGGGTCGTCGGCACGCTGCTCCAGCGCCCAGGCGACCGCGGCGCGCACGGATTCGGGCGGGAGGGCGTGGCCGATGCGCAGGATGCGGTCGGGGCCGTGCTCGCGGGAGGCGCCGAACAGGGAACGGGCGGCCGGCAGCAGTGCGGGGTCGGCGCGCACGGCGCTCACGGCGGCGTCGCGCAGCCGGGCCGCGACGCGGTGGCGGGGCAGGTAGGGCAGGCCGTGCGCGTCGGTGACGACATCGGCGTCGGCGGCGGACCCGGAGGCGCTGGTGCCCGCGAACACCGCGGGCGCCGCGAGGCTGACGATCAGTACCGCGGGGGCCGGACCGGAGCCGCGCCGCCGCCGCGCGGCCTCGGGCACGCGCAGCACGGACGCCGGCCGCCGGGGCTCCCGCGCCCCGGGCCGGAGCCCGCCGGGGAGGTAGCGGACCTGGCCGCCGCCGTGGCGGGGGGTGGCCGTCCGCGGTTCGCCCTCGTTCATCAGGTCTCCTTGGGTGGGTGCCCCGGATCCGGCCGGGGAGGAGGGAGGGAACGCGTCCTGCGGCTGGGGTGCGCCGGCCTCCTCGGGAGCCGCGCCCGGCCGGCGGTGGCCGGGAACGGGCGCCCTCCTAGGAGCGGGCCGACGCGCTACGGGGTCTGTGCCGCGTGTGCGCGGCCATGGCGCGGCGCTCCTTCCGCCGCCGGTACGAGGCCCCGGGGCCCTCCCGTTCCCGCCCGCGGACACCGGGGGCCTCCCGCCGGCCCCGGGTCGGGGGCGGGGGCGAGGGCGGGCGGGAACCGGCCGCGGCGGCCGCGGGCCGGAACCGGCTCGGGGTACCGCCCGTCATCGGGCACCCGCCGGCGCGGGGACGGGGGGATCGGCGAGAGGGACGTCCAGGTGGATGTCGAGGAGGCCGAGCGCGTCGAGCAGTGCGGCGCGCGCGAACGGCTCGGGCAGCCGGGCGGGCAGTCCGAGGTCGCGTCGCCGGGCCAGTTCGGGCGCGGGGTCCAGGCCGTCGCGCAGCAGCGGCTCCAGCCGGGACAGCAGCCAGGAGCGCTGCGCCGCCATGGCCGGGGCCCGGAGGCCGCGCGGGGCGTCGCCGTCGAGGTAGTCGCTCAGGAACGCGTGGAACTCGGTGCCGGTCATGGGCAGGGTGGTCCGGGGCGGCACGGCGCCGGCGGGACCGCGGGCGTCCTCCAGGCGCGCGAGGACGCGCGCCGGGGCGTCGAAGAGGTGCGACCACGCCACCACGTGGTCGTCGAGCCGGTGTTCGGCGGCTTTGCGGTGCTCCTTGGCGCGCTCGCACAGCGCGGCGCAGATGTCGTAGCCGACGGACAGGGGCGCGCCCACGGGCTGGACGGCGATGCCGATGCCCGCAGAGGGCACCCCGGTGACGGTCCCGGTGCCGCCGATACGGCGCCCCCAGGGGTCCTCGCCCGCGCGCGACGCCATGGCCGTCCGGGGGTCGGCGGGACCGAGCCCGGCGGGGTCGGCGTCGAGCCAGCGCAGCGCGAACCGGGTGACGCTCCAGGCCAGCCGGGCGTCGCAGATGATGGTGAGGTCGTCGCCGGCGACCACGACCGGCCGGACGGGCACGTAGACGGTGCGGCGGTCGGTGCGGGGGCGCAGCCGGGTCCCCGCGCCGGCGCCGGTGATCACGGGGTCGCGGCCGGAGCGGTCGGTGTCGATGGCGGCGGCCACCGACCGGATGATGGCGCGGGCGAGACCTTCGGTCAGGCGGGCGATGTCGGCGGAGACGCGGCGCATGGCGGCGACGACGTCGGCGCCGGAGTCGGCGCGGGCGCGGTGGTAGCGCTTGAGGAGGTCGCCGAGGCCGTTGAAGTCGAGGTGGATGACCGCCAGCCGGCTGATGTCGCCGATCTCGCGGCCGAGGTGGTCGACATCGGTGGGCAGTTCGAGGTGGTCGAAGCCGGCGGGCGCCGCGATGCCGCGCAGCCAGGAGGTGCTGTTCTCCTGGTGCCAGCGCCGGGCGCGGACGCGCGCGGCGACGATGTCGCGGGCGGCGCGCTCGCGGACGGGGCCGCGGTCGCGGGTGTGGTCGAGCAGTTCGGCGGGGCGCCCGGTGACGTCGCACAGCGCGGTGACGCCGAGTCCGGGGACGGGCTGGTGGGCCGCTGTGAGGCGGGAGCGGGCCTGCTGGAGGGCGACGGGCAGCAGCCGAAGCGCCTCGCCCTGGGTGGCGGGGGCTCCGGGGGTGTCGGGGGCGGGGCCGTAGGCGATGTGGGCGACCACCGGGGTCAGCTGGTCGGAGACGTCGCGCAGCCGCCGGGTGTAGCGGCCGGTGAAGGTGCGGGCGCTGCGGACCGCGCCGCCGGGCCGGGGGTCGGTGAAGGCGATGTAGAGGGCCCCTCCGGCGTCGCGGAGGACGCGGTGCTCGCCGGTGGCGGGGTCGTCGAGCAGGCCCTTCAGGTGCGGGCGCTCGGTGTCGGTGAGGTCGGCGACGAGCGTGGCGCGGCCGATGGCGTCGAGGAGCCGCCGGCCCTCGAACACGAAGCGCTGGATTCCGGCGAGGTCCACGCCGACCAGGACGCCGTGTTCGCGGCCTGTGTCGGCGGGCTCCCCGGCGGGACCGGTCATCGCGCCCCTCCCGGCACCGCTGCGGACGGGTGGCGCGGGGGGGTCGAGCGCACCCGGCCCGAACGGGGAGCGGCCGCGGGCCCCGCCTGCGCCCGGCCGGAGGGGCCCCGCCGGGCGCGTGTCCGCAGGAGGGCGGGCCTATGGCCGACGCCGGCGGGTGGCACGCGCGTGGGGCCGGCCGACTGCGTGGGGCGTGGGTGCGCGGGCGCCGAGGTGCGGGGACGGGGGTGCCGCGATGCGGCGGCGGGGGTGCGGGAACACGGCAGGGGGCGCGCCGAGGGGGGCCGCGTGCGCGGGGCCGCGAGGG
>NZ_JBHSFQ010000013.1:0-161632 GCF_042653925.1 Nocardiopsis mangrovi | reverse complement strand
GAGGGAACCCCGGTGGCCGAGGGCACCACCCGCTACCGGCCCCCGCCCCGGCTGCGGTCCCACATCGACTCCCGCGACCGCACCTGCCGCTTCCCCCACTGCAACCGCCCGGCGGTGGAGTGCGACGCCGACCACACCGTCCCCCACCACCTCGGAGGCCCGACCAGTGCCGCCAACCTGGCCGCGCTGTGCCGACGCCACCACCGCCTCAAGCAACACCCCGGCTGGAAGCTGTCCCAGCCCTCTCCCGGCACCCTGGTATGGCGGACCCCGCACCACCGCACCCACACCACCGTCCCCGACCCCTACCCCGGCCCATGAACCCGCGGCAGGAGCCCGGGGGACCCGGGCCGGGACCACACCGGCCACCGAGACGGACAACCGAGACGGACACCGGCCACGGACAGGGGCACCGAACGCGCCCAGGCGGGGTGGCCCCACGTGTGGGAGGGGGTCGCCCCGCCCCCGTCCACCCCGCAGCACACGGCGACCGGCGACCGGCGACGGCATCCACCCGGCGGCGCCCCAGGTACCAGAAGGACCCCGGTAGCCGGGACCGCCACCACACACCACCCGGCACCCGCCCACGCCCCCCAGTCCCCAGCGCACCGCCGAACTCTGGCCCACGCCCCGCGACCACCTGAGGATCCCCCCGGCCCACCCCTCACCGCCGTCGCCGCCTGTCTGAACCAGGCCCCGCGACCGCCCGGGGACGCCTGTCCGGCCCCACCCCTCGCCGCCGTCGCCGCCCGCTTGAACCCCACCCTGTGGCGGCCCGAGGGATTGCGCTCGGCCCGGCCCCTCGCCGCCGTCGCCGCCTGCTTGAACCCGAACCCGACTCCGCCCGGATCCGACACGGCCTCACCACCCGCCCTCGCTGCCCGCTTGGACCTCGGCGCGGCGCCTCCCGCACTGGCCGCGGGACCTGTCCCCACCGCCGGCCGTCGCTGCCCGTTGGAACCCCACGCTGTGACAGCCTGAGGGATCGTGCCCGGCCCCTCACTGCCGTTGCCGCCCGCTTGAAGCGCAGCCATCATGGCGCAGCCGTCCGAGCTGCCTTCTGCGCTACGGGCCCTAGTTGCTCGGTCGAACCCACCCCGCGCCGAACCGTGGATTCCCACCCAGCTCCGCCGACGACGCCCGCCGGAATTCCAACCGAGCACCGCCCGCATCGGCGTTCACGGCCTCATCACCGGCCCTCAATGCTTGGCTGAACCCCGGTCTCTCGGTCACCGAGGAGCCGCGCACGGGCCCACCCTCCACCCCCTCATCGGTGTCGGTGTCCGCCTGAAGCGTTACGAGGTTCCCTGCACCCCTCCCCTCGGCCTGCTCCACTACCGGCGGTCGCTGCCCGTCTGGACACCGGCTCCGCGACCGCCGGAGGCTTCCCGCTCGACCTGCCCTTCGCTTGCGTCGCTGCCCGTTTGAGCCCTGGCTCAACGACGAAACGATCACTTGAGGATGTGCGTACGGCCGCCCTACCCCTCCCACCGCCGGTGCCGGCGGCCCGGGTCGGCTGCGCGCGGCCAAGGGGTATGCCTGTCTTAGACCCGACCCACCACCGTCCGTGCCGGGTGCGGTCGCTGCATCGGTCCCTGCATCGGTTCCTGCGGGCAGGCGCCGGGGCCCCTGCCCGGAGAGGGGTCAAGGGGCGAGGGTGACGGGGGTGTCCGGGGTGTCGAGCCAGGGGGTTTGGCCCTCCGGGGTGACGGTGAGGCCGAAGCGGTCGCGGGTGGGGCGGTTGTTGTGGGTCCACCAGTGGTAGGCCCTCTCCACCTCGGTCCATAGGGAACGGGGGCCGTGCTGGGAGACGCGGGCGGACGGGGCGCCCGGGGTGTGGTCGGCGGCGGCCCAGGAGCCGCGGGCGTCGAACAGCCAGAGCGTGTACTCACCCGATCCGTCGTCGGCGTGCCGTTCCACCTGGTACAGGTCGGGGACCAGGACGCCGATCGCGTAGCGGGCCGGGCCGTCGAGGCCGACCAGGTCCCCCAGATCCACCGTGGTGGTCGACTCCGCGGTGGTGGCGGGTGTACCGGTGTTCACGTGGCGGCGCCAGCCGCCCAGCGGTGCGCGCTGGCCGCGCAGGAGCATGAACCCGGCGCGGCCCGACACCCGCCCCTCGGCGGTGCCGTCGTCGCGCACGGCCAGCCGCAGCAGGCCCGCGCTCGAGTACGGGGTGCCCCACGGCGCCACCACCAACCCGCCCGGAACGGTCTGCTCCACCCAGGCGTAGGGGATGGTGTTCGCGGCGACCGTCGCGAGGACCCGGTCGAATGGGGCGTCCTCCGGGACGCCGCGGGTGCCGTCGCCCGTCACCACGCGGGGGAACCTCCCGGCGGCGAGCAGGCGCACGCGGGCGTGCCAGGCCACGTGCGGATCGATTTCGATGGAGGTGACGTTCCGCGAGCCGAGCCGCGCCGCCAGCAGCGCCGCGTTGTACCCCGACCCCGTCCCGATCTCCAGCACCCGGGCCCCGTCGGCGAGGTCGGCGGCGTCGAGCATCGTCAGAACCAGCGACGGCTGGCTCACCGAGCTGGTCACCGTGCGCCCGCGCCCGTGCCGGCCCGAGGGGCGGCCGTCGTCCACCTGGGTGGCCACGGCGACGTCGTCGTACGCGTTGTCGAGCCAGTACGGGTCGTCCCGGCCGACCGGGACCATCCGGCCCGGAGCGCCCGCCTCAGGGGCCCAGATCTCATCGGGGAGGAAGGCGTGGCGGGGCACCTTGGCGAACGCCTGCTCCCAGGCGTCGGTGAGGATGCCCCGCTCGCGCAGCCGCCGTGCGAGCGCGGCCGAGCGTTCTTCAGGTGAGGTCACTTGCCGTCGTCCCTGCCGACCTTCTCACCGCCGCCCCCGTGGTCGGCGCCGGACTGGCCGTCCCATTCCGCCGGCGTTCCGGCACCCTGGTCTTCGCCCTTGTCCTGGTCGCCGTGTCGCCCCACGTCGCTGACCCCCTTCGAAGCGGAAATGCCGTCGTGATCACGGTCATTCCCTCGTCACGATCCGCAACCGCCCTTGGCCCGAATCGGTCAGCCGCGCATACCCGCGGCTCGACCGGCTCGGGGGCCGGTCCCGCCGAGTCGGACGCGGCCCTGACCGGCCCTGACCGGCTCGGACGCGGGCCCATCAGCTGCGGGAGCGGGTCCACCACGCGGTCGCCGCCGCGGTGGCGGTGGCGAGGACGACGGCGGCGGCGAGGGCGATGAGCAGCGCGGTGCTCGCCTCGGGGCTCGGCGCTCCGGCGACGCCGGTCACGGCCGCCTGCGCGGGGGAGCCGGAGGCGACCAGCGCGAGCACGGCGACGATCCCGGTCGCGGGGATCGCCACGCCCGGGCGGCCCTCCAGCGGCGTGGTGCAGGCGGCGCCGATGGCGACCCCGACCAGGACGCACACCAGGCCGGTCACCGCGCCGGCCGCCAGGAGGGCGGCCCACTCGGTGGCCGAGGCCAGCGACGGGTCGGCGAAGCCGATGGTGGCCGCTGCCGCGCCGATCCCCAGGAGGGCGAGCGCGGCTCCGACGACCACGGCCGCCGCCAGTGCCCCCAGGTGGACCCGGACCGGTCCGCGCGCGGCGACCGCGATCGCGCGCGCGGCATCGGGCTCGGCGAGTAGGAGGACGCGGGCGATCCAGGCGCAGGCGGGTACCAGCGCCATGCAGTTGTAGGCGATCGTCTGGGCGAAGGGCTGGCCGGGGGCGCTGCCCATGCCCAGGACGACCACCCACAGCAGGAACGGCGGCAGCCAGCGGGCCGAGCGGAACAGCAGCCCCAGGCGGTAGGCCACGAGCGCGGTCATGCGGGGTCTCCTTCGCCGCCGGTCCCCTGTGCGGGGACCGGTTCGGACAACGAGTGGATGTGCACCGGGGGGCGCAGGTCGAGCAGGTGACGCAGCAGCGCGTCGGAGTGCCGTGCGGCGACGGTGAGGCGGGCGCGGCCCGGGGCCGTGGTCGCGACCGAGGGCGTCCCGGGCAGGCCGGACGGCAGGGGCGTGTCGGGCACCGTGTCGACTTCGATGTGCACGTGTGGTCCGGTGTTCCCCGCCGCCCGCACGACATCCCCGGCTCGCGCGGTCGCGGGTATCCCAGGGCGGCCGGACGGCGGGTGCGTTCCGTTCGCCGGGTCGGCTTCGATGCGGCCGTGCGGTCCGGTGTTCCCGGCGTCCGGCGCCGTGCCTTCTGCCGGAATCAGGCGTTCGTCGGTTAGCCGGTGGGCCGCTGTGGCGCGGTCGGCCTCTGTGTCTTCTGCTGGGATCGGGTGTTCGTCGGTCAGCTGGTGGGCCGCTGTGGCGCGGTCGGCCTCTGTGTCTTCTGCTGGGATCGGGTGTTCGTCGGTCAGCTGGTGGGCCGCTGTGGCGCGGTCGGCCATCGTGTCCTCTGCCGGCATCAGGTGTCCGTCGGTCAGCCGGTGGACCGCCGTCACCCGGCCGGCCATCCTCGTGGGGTCGTGGTCGACGAAGACCACCCGGCCGCCGTCGCGGGCCAGGTCCAGGACCGCGTCGTCCAGCCGCGACCGGGTGTCGGCGTCGAGGCCGGTCCACGCCTCGTCCAGGACCAGCAGCCCGGGCCGGGCCATGAGCGCCTGGGCCACCGCGACCTTCTGTGACGTGCCCTTGGAGAGCCGCTTCAGCGGGACGCGCGCATGCCCGGACAGACCGAGGCGGTCGATCCACAGCGCGGCGCGGCGGGCGGACTCGGCGCGCGTCAGCCCGTGGATCCGGCCGACGTGGCGCAGGTAGCCGGCCGCGTGGAACGGCAGGTCGGGCGGGAAGCGCTCGGGTACGTACGCGGTGGGCGGGCGGCCGGTGACCCTTCCCGCGGTGGGGCGGCTGATCCCGGCGAGGACCCTGAGCAGGGTCGACTTGCCCCGCCCGTTGGCGCCCTCGATCCGGATCACCGCCGACTCCGGGACCGCCAAGTGCACGTCGCGGATGATCCAGGGGCCGTGGCGGTCGTAGCGCTTGCCGACGCTCTCCAGAAGCATGGGGCCGATTCTGGCCCAAAGGCGTTCCGCTGTCTTGTCTCCCGAAGCAAACCGAATATGGTTCGGTTCACAAGGTTCGTTCGTTTTCCCGGCCCCTCCAGGAGGACACCGTGGCTGAGGCATTCATCGTCGGGGCTGTTCGCACCCCGGTCGGAACCAGAAAGGGCGCGCTGGCCGCCGTGCATCCGGCGGACCTGGGGGCGCACGTGCTCAAGGAGGTCGTCGAGCGGACGGGGGTGGACCCCGCCGCCGTCGAGGACGTCATCATGGGCTGTGTGAGCCAGGCCGGCCCGCAGGCGCTCGACCTCGCGCGCACCGCCTGGCTGTCCGCGGGGCTGCCCGAGACCACGCCCGGGGTCACCATCGACCGGCAGTGCGGCTCCTCCCAGCAGGCCGTGCACTTCGCGGCGCAGGGCGTGCTGTCCGGCACCCAGGACCTCGTCATGGCCTCCGGGGTGGAGAACATGGGGATGGTCCCGATGGGGGCCAACGTCCAGTTCGCCATCGACAACGGGCTCTCGCTGTTCGGCGACGGCTGGGTGGAGCGGTACGGGACCCAGGAGATCTCCCAGTTCCGCGGCGCCCAGCTCATGGCCGAGAAATGGGGCTACAGCCGCGAGGACCTGGAGCGCTACGCGCTCCAGAGCCACCAGCGGGCCGCCGCCGCACGCGACGCCGGGTACTTCGACAAGGAGATCGCCCCCATCGCGGGCGTGTCCCGGGACGAGGGCGTGCGCGCCGACACCACGCTGGAGAAGATGGCCGGGCTGGCGCCCCTGCGGGAGGGCTGGGCCCTCACCGCGGCCGTGGCGAGCCAGATCTCGATCGGCGCCGGCGCGGTCCTCATCGCCTCCGAGCGCGCGGTCCGGGACCACGGGCTGACCCCGTTGGCCCGCATCGTCCAGCTGTCCCTTGTCGGCGACGACCCCGTCTACATGCTCACCGCGCCCATCCCGGCGACCCGCAGGGCGCTGGAAAAGGCCGGCCTGGGCATCGGCGACATCGACGTCACCGAGATCAACGAGGCGTTCGCGCCCGTGCCGCTCGCCTGGATCGAGGAGCTGGGCGCCGACCCCGCCACGACCAACCCCAACGGCGGCGCGATCGCGCTCGGGCACCCCCTGGGGGCCACCGGCGCCATCCTGATGACCAAGCTCGTCCACGAACTGCACCGGTCGGGCGGCCGCTACGGCCTGCAGACGATGTGCGAGGGCGGCGGCCAGGCCAACGTCACCGTCATCGAGCGCGTCTGAGGACGGTCCGACGGGAACGGGGCAAGGGGAAGGGCGTTCCGGCACCCCCCACGGTGCCGGAACGCCCCCATCCAGTTCCGGGTGACCATCACCCGCCGGCCGCACCGTCGGCGGGTCCGTCCGGACGGCCACCCGGGGGCCGCTCCGGAACGAATACGCGGGGGACGTGGCCGGTGGCCCGGCGTCGCCGGGCCGGCTCAGTGGGTCGCGGCGCCCTCGGTGGCGCCGCTCCCGCGCCGGCCGAGGACCCCGCTGGACCGCGCACCGGACTCCCCGCGTCCGGTTCCGGTGTGCACCGGGTCTGCGCTGGTCCTGCGCTGGTTCCGGGGAAGAAGGTACTTCGGTCCCGTCAACCCTGGCAACGACTTTCGGCTGTGGCCGAAAAACGCCGGACAGGCGGCGTTCAGAGCAGCACGCCGCTCCCGTGCAGCAGGTGCCGGCCGAGCTGGGTCGCCGTGTGGTGGACCGTGTTGCGCGTCCGGTTGCTGTAGGTGAGGCCCGCGCTGCGCAGGACCGACGCGTGCTCGCTGGCCGAGGCGTTGGAGATCCCCAGGCGCTCGGACAGCTCGCTGGTGGTGCAGCCCCCGGCGATGACCTCCAGCGCGGCGGCGCGCGTGCTGCCGAGGAGCTTGGCCAGGGCCTTGCGCGACCCGGGTTCGCGCTCCTTCACGCCCGGGGGCGTCTGCGGCGGGGTGACGGGGTACACGACGATCGGCGGGAGCCGTGGGTCTCGCAGGGCGATGGGGTGCCTCCTGCAGAAGTACGAGGGGATCAGCCGCAGTTCGCGGCCTGCGAGGCGGATCTCGCGGTCGTAGGGGTAGGCGATCTCCAGGACCGAGCCGCGCCAGCGCGCCAGATGGTGCAGCCCCGCGGGCAGGCGGGGGTGTCGCCCCGGCATGCCGGGCGCGGGGTCGGACAGCACCAGGCCGGACTCGACGGCGGCGGCGACGTTGTCCCACTCGGGGCGCAGCGCGAGCTCGGCGTACTCGCGCACGGCCTCGGTCAGCGGGACCAGCCCGTCCTTGCCGCCCGCGGCGAGGTCGCGGATCGCGGGGGAGACCGCCTGCTGCCGCTGGACGATCGCCAGCTCGCCGCGCATGCGCGCCGGCGGGGTCGACAGCACCGCGTCGAGGCCCTCGTCGAGGGAACCGGGGCCGGCCAGCGGCGTGAGGAAGTCGGGGGAGTACCCCCAGGGCGGGGCGACCTCGGCCAGCAGGCGCATCCGCGGCGTCAGGAGGTCGCCGACGCGCCGCCGCCAGCCGTCGAGCGGGTCGGGGTTGGGGTCCTGGAGGAGGTGCAGGCTCAGCAGGGTCTCCCACATCGCATCGGGTTCGCGGGCGATGTGGAGCCTTTCGGGGGTCTGCCGAGTGAAGTGGATTCTCAGCACGCTGATTCCCGTCGGTGACGGCGATGGGTCACATGCATCGCGGAGTCGACAGCGGAAGGATGGGGGAGCGACGCTGCCTGGTGACTGGGGGCGTGATCAAGCCTACTGGCGGACTGCTTACAATCCGCTTCCACGCGGGCCCCGGTTCGCTTCATGCGGTGGGCGCCGACGGCGATCACCGCACATTCGCGCCGGACCGCGTCCGCGACCGCGTTCTTTCGGCCCGCTGCTACGGGCGCGGGGTGTGGACGCCGGCCGGCAGCCCGAGCCACGCCGCCATGGCCCGCAGCTCCTCGCCGAGGGCGTCGAGGGTGTCGGCGGGCGCGGTGTCCTCCAGGGTGGTCCGCTGGACGAGCAGCCGCCCGGTGGCGCGGTCGGACTTGAGGTCCACCCGGGCCACGAGGCGGTCGCCGTGCAGGAACGGCAGCACGTAGTACCCGTGGACGCGTTTGGGGGCCGGGACGTAGATCTCCAGCCGGTAGCGGAACCCGAACAGCGCCTCGGTGCGGTCGCGTTCCCAGATGAGGGAGTCGAACGGGCTCAGCAGGGCGCGCGCCGCCACGCGCCGCGGGACGCGCGCGTCGCGGTGCAGGTAGGCGGGGCGGTCCCAGCCCTCGACGGTCACGGGCACCAGTTCGCCGCTGTCGACGAGTTCGCCGAGGGCCTGCCGGGCGGGGGCGGGACCGAGCCGGAAGTAGTCGCGCAGGCACTGCTCGGTGCCGACGCCGTGCGCTTGGGCGGCGATCGCCATGAGTTCGCGGTGGGCGTCGTCGGGGCGGGGATCGGGGGCGCCGTGCACCTGCGGGGGCAGGACGCGCTCCGTGAGGTCGTAGCGGCGCTCGAACTGCCGGTTGCGGCCGTCGGTCGTGATGTCGCCGGCCCAGAACAGGAACTCCAGGGCCTGCTTGACCAGCGACCAGTTCCACCCCCAGTGCTCCTTGGTGCGGGGGGCGTCGTGTTCGAGGGCGACCTCGATCTCGCGCGCGGTGGCCGGACCGCTCCGCCCGACCTCGGCGAACACGGCCGCGACGAGGTCGGGGCGCTCCACGGCGATCCGCCGCCGCTGCCCGCCGGACTCGTCGCGGGCGCGCGCCATGCGCCAGCGCAGCAGCCGGTGGGTGGCGGGCGGGATCAGGCTGGCCTCGTGCGCCCAGTACTCCACCAGCCGCCCGCCGCGCCGCGTGGCCGCGCGGTCCAGCAGCGCGGTGTCGTAGGCGCCGAGGCGGGCGAAGACCGGCAGGTACTGGCTGCGGGAGAGGACGTTCACGCTGTCGATCTGGATGATGCCGACGCGGTCGACGACGCGTTGCAGGTGGCGGGCTGTGACCGGCCCCGAAGGGGCGCGGTCGGCGAACCCCTGCGCCGCCAGCGCGATCCGGCGCGCCTGCGCCGAGGAGAGCGTGGAGTCGCGCCGGGGGTGGGGAGGTGGCGGCGCTGATTCGTACATGAGTTTGAATCTATCCGCGGTGGAGCGCGTGCGCCAATCCGGGTCAGCCGCCCGGGGGCGGCTGGTTCTGGTTCTGCCGCAGCCATTCCTCCCACGCCTCGCGGATCTGCTCCTCGGTGATCTCCTCGGCGGGGTCCCCGGACTCGGGGGCGGTCTCCTCGGGGGCCTCCGGCTCGGGCGCGGGCGGCTCCGGGGGCGGGGAGGCGGTCGGCGGCGCGATGGTGTCGGGCGGCAGCTCCGCGGCCGGCGGCGGCGCGGGCGGCTGCTCGGGCTCGGGCTCCGGCTTCTCGGGCCGGCCGGGCTCCTCGGCCGTGGGCGAGGGGTCGGTGACAACGGACGACTGGAGATCCTCGGCGCCGGATTCGGTCTCGGCGGCGGGCGCGCCGCCACCGGTGGCCGCGATCACCCCCCAGCCCACGGCGCCGACGAGGGCGGCGCCCGCGACGGCCAGCAGCGCGCGGCGTCGTCCGGGCCGGGGCTCCGGGCCGGGCCCGGGGACGATCTCGGCGCCGCGCGGGATGGTGAAGTCGGTGAGCGGGGCGGAGGGGGCGGGCTCGGGGCTCGAAGGGGCGGGCGCGACCGGTTCAGTGCCCTCACGACCGTTGCCGGCCGAGGTGTGGGGATGCACGAGGGGGTCTCCTCGGAAGGGAGGGATCGGCCGCGGTCCGCGCGATGCGCGCAAATGGCGCACGCGGGGGCGAAAGAACATGACGCGGCGTGATTCCAGGCATACTAGTGGTGCCCTGTGGCGGGTAACAACCCTTTCATCCTTCCCGATGCGGCGCCCGGACCGGGGGAGGCGCACCGGCGCCGGTCACGGTCCGGCGACAGAGGGGTCGGCGGGGCCCCGCGGGAGCCGCACGGTCACCGTGGTGCCCACTCCAGGCGCGGACTCGATGCCCACCGCCCCGCCGTGCGCGGTCGCGATCGCGTGGACGATGGCCAGGCCCAACCCGCTGCCGCCGCCCGGGGCGCGGTTGCCCCGGTGGAAGCGGTCGAAGGCGCGCCGCAGGTCCTCCGCGCCCATGCCCGGCCCGTCATCGGCCACCTCCAGTACCGCCGAGCCGTCGTCGGCGCGCAGCCGCACCGTGGCCGACGTGCCCTCAGGGGTGTGCTCGCCGACATTGGCGAGCAGGTTCGCCAGGATCTGCCGGAACCGCGCCTCGTCGGCGCGGCACGGCAGCCGCCCGGGTGCTTCGAGCGCGATGGGGCGGCCCGGCTCGACGGCGCGGGCGTCGGCCACCATCTCGCGCACCACCAGGGCCAGGTCGGCGTCGGCGAACTGCAGGGACCCGTTGCGGTCCAGGCGGGCGAGTTCGAGCAGCTCGGCGACGAGCCGGCTCATCCGCTCGGCCTCGTTCTCGATGCGGCGCATCGCCTCGGGCAGCTCGTCGTCGGGGATGGCCCCCTGCCGGTACAGCTCCGCGTAGCCGCGGATGGTGGTCAGCGGCGTCCGCAGCTCGTGGGAGGCGTCGGCGGCGAACGCGCGGACCCGCTCCTCCGACTCCCGCTGGGCGGCGAAGGCGAGTTCGATCCGGCGCAGCATCGTGTTGATGGCGGACGCCAGCCGCCCCACCTCGCTGTGCGACTCCGGGCCGGGCATGCGCACCGACATGTCGGAGCCCGAGCTGATGCGGTTGGCCGCGGTCGCCATCCGCCCCAGGGGCTCCAGCCCCCGCACGATCAGCCAGCGCCCGGCCAGGGTCAGCCCGCCCAGCAGGAGGCCGGCGGTGATGAGCTGGGTGAGGACGAGCTGCCAGGAGTACTGCTCGCGGTCGCTGGCCGGCACACCGGTGACCATGATGGCCTCGGGGCGCAGCCGTACCGTCGTCCGGTGCGGGGACACGCCGTCCTCGGGCCCGTCCAGCTCGAAGATCTCGCCGGTGCGCCCGTACGCCTCCAGTTCGGTGAGCGGCAGCGCCGCCAGCCGCTCCAGGACCACGTCCTCGCGGTCGGTGTCGCCGTACACCTGCGCGACCGTGCCGTTGGACGGGTCGAGCAGCACCACGAAGTACGGGGAGGGGCTCGGGGCGTCGACGCCCACCGGCGGGGTGTCGTTGTCGAGCCGGACCATCGCGCGCTCGGCGGCCAGGACCAGCTGGGCGTCGATGCGGTCGGTGATGAAGGTGCGCAGCGTCACGAACCCCACGACACAGGTGACCAGCAGACCCGCCCCGGTCACCGCGAGCAGGCCGATGAGGAGGCGCGAGCGCAGCCGGCCGTGGAGCATCTAGGCGCTGTCCCGGATCCGGAGGGCGTAGCCCACTCCCCGCTGCGTGTGGATCAGCGCGGGGCCGAGGGGGTCGAGCTTGCGCCGCAGGTAGCTGACGTAGGTCTCGACGATCTGCGACTGGCCGGCGTAGTCCCAGCCCCACACGTTCTCCAGCAGCTGGGCGCGGGTCAGCACCTGCCCGGCGTTGCTCATCAGGTAGGCCAGCAGCCGGAACTCGGTCGGGGACAGCTCGATCGGCACGCCTCCGCGGCGCACCGTCCACGTGCGCTCGTTGAGCTCCAGGTCGGCGACGCGCAGCACCCCGTGCTCGTCGCGGGCCGAATCGGCCGCGTGCTCGTCGCGGCGCGCACGGCGCAGGAGCGCGTGGATGCGGGCGATCAGCGCCTCGACGGAGAACGGCTTGGTGACATAGTCGTCGCCGCCCAGCGACAGCCCCGTGACGGTGTCGGAGGGGGTGTCGCGAGCGGTGAGGTAGATCACCGGTACGTCGTTGCCGGAATCGCGCAGCCGTCGGCAGACGTCGAAGCCCGTGATGTCCGGGAGCAGCACATCGAGCAGGATGAGGTCGGGGCGGCGCTCGCGGGCGAGCCCGAGGCCTTCGCCGCCGGTCTCGGCGGTGGTCACGCCGAAACCGTGGAAGCGCAGCGCGGCCTGCACCAGATCCCGGATGTTGGGTTCGTCGTCGATCACGAGCACATGGGGGCGTGTCGCGGTCTCGGTCATCTCTCACCTCGGTCGGGATCCAGGGGCCGCCTGGCCGGGGCCTCCCATGATGCCGTAGACCGCCGGAAGGCCCGCGCGCCGGTGGCGGTGGGGGAATGACAAGGGACGGCGGAGCGCCCCATGCCCGCCGTCCCTTCGGCACCGCCGCGGCTCGGCGCACTAGAGCGCGGCGCGTGCGGTGCCGTGTGTCCGGATCCGCCCCCACCCGGCGCGGCCCGGACGGCGCACGTCGCGGCGTCGCCCCCGAGGAGGGGCGAGACGACCGCCGTGCGCGGTCCAAAGCCCACGATGCCGGTTCAAGCTGGGACGACACCGAGCATCCGCTGAGAAATCGCTGAGTCCGGGGCCGAACGCCAGGGAGCGTGACGGAGTCTCGGTGTGGAGGACGGCCACACCGAGACCCCGCTCACGGACATAGTTCTACCCCCGACGCGCCCCGGCTCACGCACCGCCGCCGGATGGAGCGGGGAACGGGCCGCGACGTGCGGGATCCGGTGTCCTCCGGCTCCCGGCGGGCCGGGCGGGGGGATAGCCTGGCACCGTGCGAATCGCGACGTGGAATGTGAACAGTGTCCGGGCGCGCGCCGAGCGCGTCTCCGCCTGGGTGGAGCGCAGCGACGTCGACGTCGTCGCCGTCCAGGAGACCAAGGCCCGCGACGACCAGTTCCCCACGGAGCTGTTCACGGACCTCGGCTACGAGGTCGCCCATCACGGGCTCTCGCAGTGGAACGGTGTGGCGCTGCTCTCCCGGGTCGGCCTGGAGGACGTCCGCGTGGGCTTCCCCGACCAGCCCGGCTTCGGCGACCCCGAGGAGCCCGAGGCCCGTGCCATCGGCGCCGTCTGCGGCGGGGTCGAGGTCTGGAGCCTGTACGTGCCCAACGGCCGTGAGATCGACGCCCCGCACTACGGCTACAAGCTCCGCTGGCTCGACCGGCTGCGCGCCTACGGCGCCGGCCGCCTCGCCGCCGATCCGGCCGCGCAGGTCGCGCTGTGCGGCGACTTCAACGTCGCCCCGCAGGACGACGACGTCTGGGACATGGCGGTCTTCGAGGGCAAGACCCACGTGACCAAGGCCGAGCGCGAGGCGTTCGCCGCCGTGGTCGACGCCGGGTTCGCCGATGTCGCCCGCCCCTACACCCCCGGCCCTGGCGTCTACACCTTCTGGGACTACCAGCAGCTCTCCTTCCCGAAGAAGAAGGGCATGCGGATCGACTTCGTCCTCGCCTCGCCCGCGCTCGCCTCGCGGGTGTCGGGTGCGATGATCGACCGCCAGGAGCGCAAGGGCAAGGGCGCCTCCGACCACGCGCCGGTCATCGTCGACCTCGACGGGGCCGCGCCGGCGGGGGAGTGAGCTTCCCGGACCCGCGCGGGGCGCCGCACGGCGCCCGGCCGCCCGGCATCGATACCCTCGGCACGTGACTTCGACAACGGCGCCGCGCATCGCGGTATTCGGCAGCATCAACATGGACCTCGTCGCCTACGTCGACACCGCCCCCGCGAGCGGCGAGACCGTTTCGGGCAACCGCTTCGCGCAGATCCCCGGCGGCAAGGGCGCCAACCAGGCGGTGGCCGCGGCGCGGGCCGGCGGCGACGTCTCCTTCTTCGGCGCAGTGGGCGACGACGCCTTCGGCACGCAGTTGCGGAGCAACCTCGTCGAGACCGGGATCGAGGTGTCGGAGATGCGCACCGTCCCGGGCTCCTCCGGCGTGGCGCACATCGTGGTCGAGGCCACCGGGGCGAACTCCATCATCTTCATCGCCGGCGCCAACGCCGCGATGACGGACGTGAGCGAGCGCGACCGCCGGCTGCTGGAGGGCAGCGCGGCGCTGCTGCTTCAGCTCGAACTGCCGATGGAGGGCGTCATCGCCGCGGCGCGGGCCGGCCGCGAGGCGGGCGTGCCGACCGTGCTGACCCCGGCGCCGGCGCGCGAGCTGCCCGCCGAGCTGATCGGCCTGGTCGACCTGCTCGTCCCCAACCAGCACGAGGCCGCGGCGATCACCGGCGAGCGCGAGCCCCGCGCCGCGCTGGCGGCGCTGCTGGGCCTGGTGCCCGAGGCGATCGTCACCCTCGGCGAGGAGGGGTCGCTCTACGGCCGCCGGGGCGCGGACCCCGTCCACGTGCCCGCCCTCCGCGTCGAGGCCGTCGACACCACGGCGGCGGGCGACACCTTCTGCGGCGCGTTCGCTGTCGCGCGCGCCGAGGGCCGTGCCCCCGAGGACGCCCTGCGCTTCGCCGCCGCGGCCTCGGCGCTCTCCGTGCAGCGCCTGGGCGCCAGCTCCTCGATGCCGAGGCGGGCCGATATCGAAAAGGCGATCGCAAAGGGCTGATCTCGGGATTCATGCCCATTGGCGGTGTTTCGCGTTTGACACGGCGGCCCGTCCGGTATGGGGTGTCAGGGTTCACCGACCATGAGAGCCGGGACGCCCCTAGTGAACGCGTACCCCTGTGGCGTCCTGCCCGCTGAAGGACATCCCCGATGAAGGACGAGCCACCGGAAGAGATCCACGAGGATCAGCTTCGCGATGAGACCGCCGAGCACGAGTTCCTCGCGGACGACAAGCACGGCGATACGTACGACGACGACTACGACCATGAGGAGGGCCCGAACGACGACGGCCAGTCCCGGACGGCCCGCCGGCGCGAGGAGCGGGCCAAGAAGCGCGGCCGGATGGCGGTGATCGTGTTCGCGGGTCTGGGCGCGGTCGTCGCCCTCGCGGTCGTGATCACCTCCTTCGCCCAGGGCACCGGCCCGTTCGAGGCGGCCGAGCGCCCGGATCCCCCGGAAGCGGTCGAGCGCCCCGACATCCCCGAATCCTCCCCCTCGGCATCCGCCTCGCCGTCGCTCAACGCGTCGCCGTCGGCGCGGCCCTCCCCCTCGGAGCTGCCCTCGATCGAGCCGGTCGAGTCGGCCGCCGTCCCCGAGGACACGCCCGAGGCCGACCCCGAGCCGGCCGAGGAGGAGGCCACGGCGCCGCCGAGGTCGGAGCAGCCCGAGAGCCCCGGCGGAGGGGAGACGCCCGAGGACCCGGAGACGGATACGCCGCCCAGTGCCCCCGAGTCCCCCGAGTCCCCCGGAGAGGAGCAGCCCCCGGAGGACGACGACTGCTGGTGGATCTTCTGCCCCGCCTGATCCGCCACCGCTCCTGATCCGCCACCGTTTCCGATCCAGCACCGGTTCCGATCCGGCACCGCGGTCCGGCCCCCTGCCACCGCTTCCAGCGCGGCGGCGGCCCGCCGCACCGCGCCCCACCCTGCGTTCCGCCCCTGATCTCGGCCTCCGTGCCATCCCTGCAACCGATGGCACGTCTTCCCTTTCCCGCCGCCCGCGAACGCAACGGTGATCACCGACGCCTATCGCGAAGCCGGTGAAAAGAGGCTTTCGGGCGCCTTTCAGTGTTGAGTGCGTCACATTCGCCTGCCCGGATTCCCTGCTCTCCGGGGGTTGGCGGCGATCGGCCCCCTACCGCCGGGGTGTCACGGAACGCACCGTCATCTACCGTTCAGCTGAGATACGTCCGCCGCACCGCGCCCCACCCTGCGTTCCGCCCCTGATCTCGGCCTCCGTGCCATCCCTGCAACCGATGGCACGTCTTCCCTTTCCCGCCGCCCGCGAACGCAACGGTGATCACCGACGCCTATCGCGAAGCCGGTGAAAAGAGGCTTTCGGGCGCCTTTCAGTGTTGAGTGCGTCACATTCGCCTGCCCGGATTCCCTGCTCTCCGGGGGTTGGCGGCGATCGGCCCCCTACCGCCGGGGTGTCACGGAACGCACCGTCATCTACCGTTCAGCTGAGATACGTCCGCCGTGCCGCCCCCCACCACGGACGTCCGACCGACGACCCGGCCGCACCCCACCGGCCCCGCACGGAGCCGCGCGGACCGGGTCGACCCCACGAGTAGTCAGCGATCCGAATGAGCGGAGACCAACGACGGCCGGACGGCTTATCACGGCGCGACCGGCGAAAACAGGAGCGGCTGCGCAAGCGCCGGCGGACCATGGTCGTAGGCGGCCTGGTCGCCGGGCTCGCCGTGGTCGGCGGAGTCACCCTGGTCGGCATGGACCTGGCCGGGGGCGCCGACGACGTACGGGTCGGTGACCCGCCCGCCGCCGATTGGCAGGGCGCGACGCCCAGCGCCGACAGTGGCGGGGCGTCGCCGGTGCCGCCCGAACCCGGCGCCAGCGGTGCCGCCGAGGTGCGTCCCGGGGCTCCCCCGGCGGCGCCCGGACAGCAACCGCCCGCGGACGACGGCGGGGCCGGTGCCCCGGCTCCGGAGCCCGGGCCCGAGGAGCCGGACGATCCGGGCGGTGACGACCCCGGCGACGATCCCCGGCCCACGGGGCGGCCGACCGTCGAGCCGCCCGACCCCGAGCCCACCGGGCCCGATCCGAGCGACCCCGACCCGGGGCCCGACCCGGACCCCACCGATCCCACCGACGACGATGACCACGGCGGCGGGGGGTGGGGACCGCGCAGCTCCACCGCCTCGCCCGCGCCTACCCCTACTCCCTGAGGCGGCGGCCGCCGGAGCGCGCGAAGGGGTGCCCCGCGAGGGAGCGCCCCTTCCGCGTGCAGCTCCACCGTTCCGCCCGCGCCTACCCTTACTTCGTGAGGCGGCGGCCGCCGGAGCGCCCCTTCCGCGTGTCCCCGGTACCCGCGCCGCGGCGGGCACCGGGACCGTGTCACATCTGGTCGGGCGAGCGCACCCCCAGCAGGTCCAGGCCCTGCACCAGGGTGTGCAGGGTCGCCGCGGTCAGCGCCAGGCGGGACGCGCGCACCTCGGGGTCGCCGGCGGCGAGCACCGGGCAGTGCTCGTAGAACGCCGTGAACGCCTGGGCCAGGTCGAACAGGTACCCGCACAGCCGGTGCGGCTCCAGGACCTCGCCCACCTGTGCCACCGTGGGGCCGAACCCCAGCAGCGCCAGGGCGAGGGTCCGCTCGGCGGGCTCGGTGACCGTGATCGGGCCGGCCGCGTCGCGCGGGTCGAGCCCGCCGGTGCGGAAGATCGACTTGATCCGCGCCGTGGCGTACTGGAGGTAGGGGCCGGTGTTGCCGGTCAGCGCGAGCATGCGGTCGAAGTCGAAGACGTACTCGGTGTCGTGCGACACCGACAGGTCGGCGTACTTCACCGCGCCGATGCCGACCTCGCGGGCGATCGCGGCGCGCGTGGCGTCGTCGAGGTCGGGGCGGCTGGTGTCGACCACCTTCCGCGCCCGCTCGACCGCCTCGTCGAGCAGCGCCATCAGCCGGATCGGCTGCCCGCTGCGCGTGCGCAGGATCTTGCCGTCGGAGCCCAGGACGTTGCCGATCTGGACGTGGACGGTCTCGACCTCGGGCGGCAGCCACCCCGCCTTGCGCGCCGTGGCCCACATCATCTGGAAGTGGGTGGCCTGCGGCGCACCCACGACGTAGATGATGCGGTCGGCGCCGAGGTCGTCGACCCGGTGGCGGACGGTGGCGAGGTCGGTGGTGCCGTAGTTGTAGCCGCCGTCGCTCTTGCGGATGATGAGCGGCACCGGCTTGCCCTCGCGCCCGGTGAAGCCGTCGAGGAACACGCACAGCGCGCCCTCGCTCAGCACGGCGATGCCGGCGTCCTCCAGGGCGTCGCAGACCCCGGCGAGGTCGTCGTTGTAGGTGCTCTCGCCGGCCAGGTCGGCGTCGGTGAGGGTGACGTCGAGCCTGGAGTAGACCTTGTTGAAGTAGATCTTGGAGAGGTCGATCAGCTCCTGCCACAGGCGCAGGGTGCCGGGGTCGCCGCCCTGGAGGGCCACCACGCGCTTGCGGGCCCGCGCCGCGAACTCCTCCGACGCGTCGAACTTGGCCTTGGCGGCCTGGTAGAAGGCGTTGGGGTCGGTCTTCAGCAACTCGGCGTCGGGGGAGTCCTCGCCCACCTCCAGCAGGTGCTCGATGAGCATCCCGAAGGGGGTCCCCCAGTCGCCGATGTGGTTCTGCCGGATGACGTCGTGCCCGAGGAACTCCAGGGTGCGCGCCAGGGCGTCGCCCACGACCGTGGTGCGCAGGTGGCCGACGTGCATCTCCTTGGCGACGTTGGGCGCGGAGTAGTCGATGGGGATGGTCTGCGACGGCGGCCGGGGGACCCCGAGCCGGGGGTCGGCGAGCACGGCCTGGGCCTGCGCGGCGACCCAGTCCTCGCGCAGCGTCATGTTGATGAAGCCGGGGCCGCTGATCTCGACCTCTCGGCACACGTCCGCCAGATCCAGGCGCGCGACGACCTCGGCGGCGACGTCGCGCGGCTTTCGGCCGAGCCGCTTGGCCAGCGGGAGCGCCACGTTGGCCTGGTAGTCGGCGAATTGGGAGGGGCGGATGACGGGGTCGGTCTCGGCGTGGTCGGCACCGAAGGCGGCGCCGAGCGCGGACTGGACCCGTTGCGAGAGAATTTCCTGCGGGTCGGCCATTGCCTCAGCCTACCGACACCTCCCCACCGACGGTGCCTGAGCTGCGATGCCGCAGGCGCTGCACCGCGAGGACCGCGGGCCACCACAGCAGCGCCGGCACCGCGCCGGCCGGCAGGAACCACGGCACCCGCCACGCGGGCGACGGCCCCTGCCCGCCGCCCTGCCCGGCGGCCTGCGCGGCGCGGGCGGCGCCCTCGCCGCCGGCGGTCAGCGACCACGCCAGGAACGCGTCGCCCACCGGCAGCACACCCCCGAGATAGCGCCGCTGCCCGCCCGCCTCGACCGCGACGCCGCTCGCCTCGGCCATCCCGGTCAGCGCCCGGGCGGCCGCGACGTCGCCGAACAGGACGGCGTCGCCCAGTGCCACCGTGCTCGCCGACGCCGACAGCCCCAGGACGAGCGGGCCGGAGTCGACGTCGCCGGGTGAGTCGTCGCCCCGCGGGAACTCGCGCGTCCCGGGCACCATCGCCGCCCCGGACGCGAACGTCCGGCGGAACTCGCGGTGGTCGGCGGCGGCCCACTCGGGGTCGATCTCGGCGAGGAAGCGCAGCAGGAGCGCCTGCGAGCTGCCGCGGGCCCCTTGCAGCGGGGCGCCGGTGGCGGGATCGGCGCTGTGCGGTACCAGGCCGGTGGCGGGGTCGAGCCGCTTGCGCACCGCCGCGCTCCAGCGGTCGATCGTGGCGGCGTGGGCGCCGGCGCCGCGCAGCCGGTCGTCGAGGCGCAGCGCGGCGACCCCCACCACGCTGTCGACCGGCCAGGCGGCGCCGGGATAGGCCATGAGGTAGGGGGTGCCGTCGTCGAGGGCGGCGTCGAAGGCGGCGCGCAGCTCCTCGGTGTCGGCGGCGAGCTCCCGCGCCTCCTCGGGGGCGGCGCCGGGGCCGCCCGCCAGCTCCACGATCCGCCCGCGCAGCCAGGCGGTCCACCCCGCGTGGAAGACACCGTGGGCGGGGGCGGCATCGGCGGGGAAGGGGGCCCGGCCCGCACCGGATTCGGCGCGCTCCAGCGCCCAGCGGGCCTCGGCGAGGGCGTCGTCGCGCAGAGCGGGGTCGAGCACCCCGGTGTTCACCCGGGTGAGGCCGTAGAGGACGTGGGTGAACAGGTACCCCTCCGGGAACAGCGCCTGCATGCGCTCCCCGGCGCCGTCGTCCAGCCGCGCCCGCACGAACGCCAGCCGGGGCAGCGCGTCGGCGGCGACCGCCGGGCCGTCGCGGTCGAGTGGGGAGGGGGTGAACGAGCGCGCGGTGGTGACGCCCGCCAGGACGGTCGCGGCGGTGGCGACGAGCACCAGCAGGAGAGCGGCGATCCGGTGCCGCCGGGGCGTCCGGCCGGGACCGAGGGGAGGGCGGATCATCGATCCATTATGGGGACCCGCATCGGCCCCGGGGCCGTCGTCCCGCGGGCGGGGGTGGGACCGGGCGGCGCGTGCGTCACCGGCCACGCCGACCGCTACCTCACCACCGGTGAACTCCCGCCGCGCCGCCCGCGCTACTCGTCGCTCTGGCTGAGGCGGTGCAGCCAGCCGGACGAGCGTGCGGTGGCCCCGAGCCGGCGGCGGACCTGCTCCACGATCCGGCCGCCGGCGAGCTCGTGGGCGAGCAGGCAGGCGCGCGCGATCCCGTTGGCGCTGCTGGACCCGTGGGCGATCACCACGGTGCCGTTGAGCCCGAGCAGCACCGCGCCGCCGTAGGTCTCGCTGTCGAGGCGGGTCCGCAGCTCACGCAGTGACCTGCGCTGGAGCAGCGCGCCCGCCTTGGCGATCCGGCTGGAGGTGAGCGCGTCGGTGACCGCCTCGAACGCGAACCGCACCGCGCCCTCGACCGACTTGAGCGCGACGTTGCCGGTGAAGCCGTCGGTGACCACCACGTCCACCTCGCCCGCGAGCAGGTCGTGGCCCTCGATGTTGCCGCGGAAGTCCAGCGGCGGCGTGCCGGGCTCGGCCGATGTCGCGGTGAGCAGCTCGGCCGCCTTGCGCGCCAGGCGGTTGCCCTTGCCCGGCTCCGCGCCGATGGTGAGGATCCCCACGCGCGGCGCCGCCGCGCCGTGGGCCGTCTGCGCGTACGCGGCGCCCAGGTGGGCGAACTGCACGAGCATCTCGGGCTTGGCGTCGGCGTTGGCGCCGGCGTCGAGCAGGATCGTGGGGCGCGGGTGGGTGGGCAGCACCACGGCGAGGGCGGCCCGGAGCACACCGGGCTGGGTGCGCAGGCGCACGGTCGAGGTGGCCACCACGCCCCCGGTGGAGCCGGCCGATACCAGGGCGGCGGCGTCGCCCTGCCGGATCAGCTTGCACGCCATGGCGACGCTGGAGCGGGGGCGCCGCCAGCTGGTCAGGGCGCCCTCGTGCATGGCGAGGGCGTCCTCGGCGTGGACGACCGGGATCAGGCCGGTGGCGTCCTCCTCGGCCAGCAGGGCGGTGACCTCGGGGGACCGGCCGATGAGGACGGGGCGCAGGCCGTGCTCGCGGACGGCGAGCACGGCGCCCTTGACGACCTCCCCGGGGGCGTTGTCGCCGCCCATGGCGTCGAGCGCGATCACCGGCGCGGCGGCCGCCGCCGGCCGGTTCTTCGCCTGGGGTGCGCCGCTCACGTGGTGTCCTCGCTCTCGAAGGTGTGCCCGGGGGGTGCGTGCCGAGCCGCGCCGTTCCGACTTCCCGCCCTTCGGCCAGGCTATGCCTCCTCGAGCCGGTCTCTTGCCAGCGTCCATGCCCTGGGGCGATCATGGCCCGGCGGGCGAGATGCCTGGTCACGACATGCTTCGGGTGATTTGGATAGAAATGAAGCAGATCGGGTACATCCGTCTGCTGGCCGGGGCGGAGACCACTCTCCGTTCCGGCGGCATAACCGCATTGTTCACGTCAGAGGCGGGCGTTCGGCGTGTGAAACACGCCGGATCCGCCGGGTCAGGGCTGCCCGCACCACCCCGTCGGGCGGCCCGTCGACTTCATGAAGGGAGACGCGTGAGCTTGACGCACGACGCGGCACCGACCCCGTCCACCGGGCGCCGGTTTCGTGCCTACACGACCAAGCACTTGGACGAGCTGACCGCTCGGGCCGGTCTCGGTGCCGATGAGCGCCTTGCGGTGCGCGCGGTCGCATCGGTGCTTCCGTTCCGGGTCAACAGCTACGTCATCGACGAGCTGATCGACTGGGACGCCGCCCCCGACGACCCGATCTACCGGCTCGTCTTCCCGCAGGCCGACATGCTGCCGCACGACGATGTCGCCGGGATCGCCGACCTGCTGCGCCGGGACGCGCCGCGCAAGGAACTCAACGCCGCCGCCAACCGGGTCCGGGCGAAACTCAACCCGCACCCGGCGGGCCAGATGGATCTGAACGTCCCCAAGATCGGCGAGAACGACCCGCTTGAGGGCATGCAGCACAAGTACGCCGAGACCGTACTCTTCTTCCCCAAGCAGGGTCAGACCTGCCACGCCTACTGCACCTACTGCTTCCGGTGGGCGCAGTTCGTGGGCGAGCCCGACCTCAAGTTCGCCTCCAGTGAGATCGACCACCTCGTCCGCTACCTCCACGCGCACCCCGAGGTCACCAGCGTCCTGATCACGGGCGGCGACCCGATGATCATGGGCGAGGGCGTCCTCTCGCGCTACATCGAACCGCTCCTCCAGGTGGACACCCTGGAGTCCATCCGGATCGGCACCAAGTCGCTCGCCTACTGGCCGCAGCGCTTCACCACCGACCCCGACGCCGACGACACCCTGCGGCTGTTCGAACGGGTCGTGGAATCCGGCAAGAACCTCGCGTTCATGGCGCACTTCTCGCATCCCAACGAGATGGCGCCCACCCTCGTCCACGACGCGGTGCGCCGCATCCGCGGCACGGGCGCGATCATCCGCACACAGGCACCGCTCATCCGCACCATCAACGACGACTCGGCGACCTGGGAGAGCATGTGGCGCACCCACGTGCGCCACGGCATGGTGCCGTACTACATGTTCGTCGAGCGCGACACCGGCCCGCAGGACTACTTCGCGGTCCCGCTGGCCCGGGCCTACGAGATCTTCCGCGGCGCCTACACCAGGGTGTCCGGCCTGGCCCGCACCGTGCGCGGGCCGTCGATGTCGGCCACCCCGGGCAAGGTCTGTGTCGACGGCACCGCCGAGATCGCGGGGGAGAAGGTCTTCGTCCTCCGCTTCATCCAGGCGCGCGACCCGGAACTGGTCGGCAAGCCCTTCTTCGCCAAGTACGACGAGAAGGCGGCGTGGCTCTTCGACCTCGAACCGGCCCTGGGCGCCACCCGCTTCCCCTATGAGCAGGCCCCGCCGGAACCCGCGGCCGGCCTGGCCGCTCCGGCGGTCCCCGTCCCGTCCCCGTAGCGGTCGGACGATCCGACCCGTTCAAGCCCCCGGCCGCTTCAAGGCGCCGGGGGCGCGCACATGGGGTGCCCGGGACGGGAATTTCCGGCTTCGGAACCGCGTCTCAGTGCGCACGGGGCCATAATCGTGCCCTTGCCCACGGTTCGGTCGGCCGCCGTCGCGGCGGTTCACCCATGGACGCGAAATGGGGATACGCCTATGGACGGCTGGCACGACTGGTTCGGGTTGTACGTCGTCGACGCGGACCGCCTCCCCCTGTTCAGCTTCTTCGTCGCGTTCGTCGCGGGGTTCCTGCTCATCCGGGTCAGCGTCCGGCTGATCCGCGCCCGCGTCCGCTGGTGGCCCGGCAACGTGCGCCCCGGCGGCCTGCACATCCACCACGTCGTCTTCGGCGTGGCGTTCATGCTGCTCGGCGGGGTCTCCGCGCTGCTGATCACCGATCGCGACGGCGCCCCGATCGTGCTGGCCGCCGCACTGTTCGGGCTGGGCGCGGCCCTCGTCCTGGACGAGTTCGCGCTGATCCTGCACCTGCGCGACGTCTACTGGACCGAGCAGGGGCGCACCTCCGTCGACGCCGTGTTCGTGGCGATCGCTCTCACCGGACTGCTGCTCACCGGGTTCCGGCCGTTCGGCTGGGACGAGGTGCGCGCGGCCGGCCCGGGCGGCACCCCGGTGCAGCTCGGCCTGGTCGCCCTGGCCCTCGTCAACCTGGCCGGATCGGTCCTCAGCCTGCTCAAGGGCAAGATCTGGACCGGTATCACGGGGGTGTTCGTCCCCGCCATCTCGGTGATCGCGGCGCTGCGGCTGGCGGTCCCCGGATCGCCGTGGGCCCGCTGGTACTACCCCGAGGGGTCGGCCAAGCTGCGCCAGGCGCAATGGCGCGACGAGCGGGTGCGCCGCCCGCTGATCCGCGCGAAGATCCGGTTCCAGGAGGCCATCGCCGGCCGGCACGACCTCGACGCCGCGGCGGCCGACCCCGCGCCCGCCCCGGCCCTCAGATCCCCGGCCGCCCCGTGATGCGCTGAGAGCGCTCGATTACAGTGGGCGGGCTATGGCAGCGCACCTGACGAACACGACAGCGACCGCACGGCAGCCGCGCGGGCTCGCCATCGGCATCGACATCGGCGGCACCAAGGTGGCGGCCGGGGTGGTCACCCCGACCGGCCGGGTCCTCGCGCGGCGCCGCACCGAGACCCCGGACAAGAGCAAGAGTCCCAAGGTGGTCGAGGACACCATCGCCGGGCTCGTCGAGGAGCTGCGCGCCGACTGCTCCGTGAGCGCGGTGGGCGTGGCCGCGGCCGGGTTCGTCGACGAGCGCCGCGCCAGCGTGCTGTTCGCGCCGCACCTGGCCTGGCGGCACGAGCCCCTGCGCGACGCGCTGCGGACCCGCCTGGGCCTGCCGGTCGTGGTGGAGAACGACGCCAACGCCTCGGCGTGGGCCGAGGTGTGCGTCGGCGCCGGGCGCGACGTCCGCGACGTCGTCGTGGTCAACCTCGGCACCGGCATCGGCGGGGCCGTCGTCATCGACGGCCGGCTCTACCGGGGCCGCCACGGGATCGCGGGGGAGTTCGGGCACATGACGGTCGTGCCCAACGGCCACCGCTGCGAGTGCGGCAACCGCGGGTGCTGGGAGCAGTACGCCAGCGGGCACTCGGTCACCCGCGAGGCCCGCGAACTGGTGGCAGCGGACTCCCCGGTGGCGCGGACCCTGGTCCAGGCGGTGGGCGGCGACGCGTCGCTCATCACCGGGACCCTCGTCAGCGAGCTGGCCGCGAAGGGCGACCGCGCCTGCGTCGAGCTGCTGGAGGACGCCGGGACCTGGCTCGGCGTGGGGCTGGCCAACCTCGCCGCGGCGTTCGACCCCGAGCTGTTCGTCATCGGCGGCGGGGTCTCCGAGTGCGGCGACCTGCTGCTGGAGCCCGCGCGCCGGTCCTTCCGCCGCGCCCTCACCGGGCGCGGCTACCGCCCCGAGGCCCGGATCGCCGCCGCCGAACTCGGCAACGAGGCGGGGCTCATCGGCGTCGCCGACCTGGCCCGCGAAGCCCTCCCGCGCCGCCGCCAGGGGCGCCGGCAGAGGGGGCTGAGCGACTGCAACGGGCGCCGGGGGCGCTGACCGGGCGGGACCGCCGGCGGTCGCCGGTAGGTTTGCGGTCGGATCGGGGCGATCGTCCTGGAAACGGCGGGGGAAGGCGGCGGCTGCGGGGGACGACGCCGCCTCTGCGGAGCTCGGCCGGCTGAACGAGGCGGTCGAGGACGGCGACGCCTTGGAGGAGTTCGCCGGATCGGGGCCCGACGGCCTGGAGCTCGACTGGGACGCGATCGCCGCGGTCCTCCCGGCGCTGCGGGAGCCGGTCCTGGGCGCCGGGTGGCCGCCGCTCGGCGGGATCGACGCCGCCGTCAAGGCGTGCCCGGCGAGCTACCTGGGCATCGCCGAGGAGATCCGCCTGGGGCTGAACGACCTGGAGAACGGCGACCACGACGCCCGGGTCCCGTTCAGGCGGTCAGGGTGAGTTCGAAGGTGTAGAGCGAGGCGCGGTACACGTGGGAGCCGGCCTCCACGACGCGGCCGGTGTCGTCGTAGACCGTGCGGTCCATGGTGAGCAGCGGAGCCCCGCGGGTCTCGCCCAGCATGCGCGCCTCGCCGGCGGTGGCGCCGCGGGCGCCGATGGCCTGGGAGGCGATCTTCAGGTTGGCGCCGGCCGCCCGGATCAGGTTGTAGAGGCCGGTCCCGGCGAGCGCGTCCGCCGACAGCTCCACCAGGCCCAGCGGCAGGTGGTTGTGCATGATCGCCAGTGGTTCCTCGCCCGCGTAGCGCAGCCGTTCCAAGGTGTAGACCTCGGTGTCCGGTGCGACCTCCAGCGCCGCCGCGACGGCGTCGGACGCGGGCTCCACTCTGAGGTCCAGGACCTCCGTGCGGGGGCGCTGCCCGGCGCGCGCGAGGTCGTCGTAGAGGCTCGACAGCTCGACGGGGCGGCGCACGCGCGGGGTCACGACCTGCGTCCCCACCCCCCGCTTGCGCACCAGCATCCCGCGGTCGACGAGGTATTCGATCGCGCGGCGCAGGGTGGGCCGCGACAGGCCGAGGCGGTCGGCGAGGACGATCTCGTTCTCCAGCCGGGTCCCGGCGGGCAGCGCGCCCGTGCGGATGCGCTGCTCCATCTCCTGCGCGACCTGGAAGTACAGAGGGACCGGGCTGTTCCGGTCGAGGGTCATCGACAGCGGTGACTCGGTCACGTGTCTCCGTTCTGCGGAAGGGGCGCGGTGCGGTGGCGGGATCCCCGCTGCGGGCCGGGACGGCCGCTCCCAGGCGCTCCCCATACTACGGACCTCCTCTTATTGACCGCATATTACTACGTCCATATGTCTAGACAAAGTCTTGACAGTGCCGCCGCGGGAAGCGTACAAACGTCTCCAGTGGTGTGACCCACGGAACACATGGGTGAGACGCAGGTCAAAGCGGAGGAGGACCGCCATGCGGATCGGTCTCGTCGGCGCCGGCAGGATCGGGGCGTCGCATGCCGCCGCCATCGCGGCGCGCCCCGAGGTCACCGAGCTGGTGGTGGCCGACACCGACGGCGCCCGCGCCCGCGAGGTCGCCGGCCGCATCGGCGCGCGCGCCGCCGACGACGTCGGCCTGCTGTTCGCCCCAGGGGCGGTCGACGGCCTGGTCATCGCCGCGGCGACCGCGGCCCACCCCGACCTCATCCTCGCCGGCGTGCGCGCGGGGACCCCCGTGTTCTGCGAGAAGCCGGTCGCCCCCGACATCGCCGCGACCGTCGAGGTGCTGCGCGAGGTCGACGAGCGCGGCGTCCCCGTGCACATCGGCTTCATGCGCCGCTTCGACCCCGGCTACCTGCGCGCCCGCCAGGCGCTGCGCGACGGCGAGATCGGCGACCTCCACCGGGTCCACGCCGTCACCGCCGACGCCGCGCCCCCGCCGGCCGGCTACCTGCCCGCATCGGGCGGCATCTTCCGCGACTGCCACGTGCACGACTTCGACATCCTGCGCTGGATCACCGGCCGCGAAGCCGTCGAGGTACACGCCTACGGGGCCAACCGCGGCGCCGACTACTTCGCCGCGGCCGGCGACGTCGACACCACCGCGGCGGTGCTGCTCCTGGACGACGGCACCCTCGCCACCCTCCAGGGCTCCCGCTACAACGGCGGCGGCTACGACGTCCGCATGGAGCTCGCCGGGACCGCCGGCACGATCGTCGTCGGCCTGGACGACCGGGCGCCCATGACCTCCGCCGAACGGGACACCGACTTCCCCCGCGAGCGCCCCTGGCCGGAGTTCTGGTCCCGGTTCACCCCCGCCTACGAAGCCGAGATCGACGCGTTCCTGCGCATGGTCGCCGACGGCGACGGCCGCAGCCCCTGCACCGTCGCCGACGCCCTCGAAGCCGTGCTGGTCGCCGAGGCCGCCGACCGCTCCATGCGCGAGGGGCGGCCCGTGCGGGTCGACAGCGTCCTGCCCGGCCGATGACCCGGCCGACGACCCGAGAACAGGAGGAGCCCCCCGGTCCCCGGCAGCGTGTCCGCCCCGAGCGGTGATCCGAAAGAGGAGCCGATGGCAGCCCCCGCCCCCTTCCCGCCCGCGCCCCGCAAGGAGGACCGCGCGGCCACCGCGCCGCGCGGCCCCGACACACCCGACGACGTCATCACGATGGGCCGGGTCGGCGTCGACATCTACCCCGACCAGATCGGGGTCGGGCTGGACCGGGTGTCGTCCTTCGGCAAGTACCTCGGCGGCACCGCGACCAACGTGGCGGTGGCCGCCGCCCGCTACGGCCGCCGGGCGGCGCTGATCACCCGGACCGGGGATGACGCCTTCGGCCGGTACGTGCACCAGGCGCTGGAGGGCTTCGGCGTCGACGATCGGTACGTCACCCCCGTCCCCGGCCGGCTGACCCCGGTGGCCTTCTGCGAGATCTTCCCGCCCGACGACTTCCCCCTCTACTTCTACGGCCGCGACCCCAAAGCCCCCGACCTGGAGATCCACGGGTCCGAGCTCGACCTCCCCGCCATCCGCGCCGCCCGCGTCTTCTGGGCCACCGGCACCGGCCTGTGCCAGGAGCCCAGCCGCTCGGCCACCCTCGACGCGCTCAGGGCGCGCGACCCCGGCACCCTCACCGTGCTCGACCTCGACTACCGGCCGATGTTCTGGGAGTCCCGCGACGAGGCCCGCCGATGGGTGCGCGAGGCGCTGCCGCACGCCTCCGTCGTCGCGGGCAACCTCGACGAGTGGAGCACGGCCGTCGGCACCGCCGACCCCCACGAGGCCGCCGCGGCGGCCCGCCGCCTGGGCGTCGGCCTCGCCGTCGTGAAACAGGGCCCCAAGGGCGTGCTCGCGGTCGACGACGGCGGCCCCGTCGAGGTCCCGCCGGTGCCGGTCGACGTCGTCAACGGCCTCGGCGCCGGCGACGCCTTCGGCGGCGCGCTCTGCCACGGCCTGCTCAGCGGGTGGGACACCGAGCGCGTCATGCGGTTCGCCAACGCCGCGGGCGCGATCGTGGCCTCCCGCATCCCCTGCTCGGCCGCCATGCCCACCGCCGACGAGGTCGAGGCCGCCATGGACGGGGTGCACCGTGCTGGCTGACCGGCTCCGCGACATCGTCGAGACCCGGGTGCACGACCCGGGCGCCGTCGCCGAGGCCGCCGCGCGCCGGACGCCCGCGCCCTCGCTCGTCGGCCCCAACGGCATGGCGATGATCGTCGCCGCCGACCACACCGCGCGCGGCGCCCTGCGCTCCGGCGACCGGCCCATGGCCATGGCCGACCGCGCCGACCTGCTCGGCCGCGTCTGCGCCGCGCTGGAGCGGCCCGGTGTCACCGGCGTCCTGGGCAGCGCCGACATCCTCGACGACCTGCTGCTCCTGGGCGCGCTCGACGGCAAGAACGTCTTCGGGTCGATGAACCGCGGCGGGCTCGCCGGAGCCGCGTGGGAGATCGACGACCGGTTCACCGGCTACGACGCCGCCGCCATCGCGGCCATGGGCTTCGACGGCGGCAAGATGCTGCTGCGCGTCGACTACGCCGACCCCGCCACCGCCCGCACCCTCGAAAGCTGCGCACACGCCGTCAACGAGCTGAACGACGCCCGGGTCACGGCCATGGTCGAACCGTTCATCTCATGCCGGGTCGACGGCACGGTGCGCAACGACCTGTCCACCGAAGCGGTCATCACGTCGGTCGCCATCGCCTCGGGCCTGGGCCGGGCCTCCGCCCGGACCTGGCTGAAGGTGCCCGTGGTCGACGGCATGGAGCGCGTCATGGCCGCCACGACCCTGCCCACCCTGCTGCTCGGCGGCGAGCTCGCCGCCGACCCCGAGGACACCTACGCCCGCTGGGGTGCGGCACTGAAACTCCCGGGCGTGAAGGGGCTGGCCGTGGGCCGGTCCCTGCTCTACCCGGCCGACGACGACGTCGTCGGCGCCGTCGACACCGCTGTGGGGCTGATGTGACCGCCACACCCACCTACCACCTCCCCGCCGGCGGCACCGCCGACGGCGCCTACCGCACCGTCGTCACCCCTGAATCCGCCGGGTGGGCCTACTCCGGCCTGCGGGTCCTCGACCTCGCCCCCGGCGGCGCCGCCGAGATCGCCACCGGCGACTCCGAGACCCTGGTGCTGCCGCTGTCGGGCGGGTGCACCGTCACGTGCGAGGGCGCGGAGTTCGACGTCGCCGGCCGCGACGACGTGTTCTCCCGCGTCACCGACTTCGTGTACCTGCCGCGCGACGCCCGCGCCACCGTGCGCAGCGCGGCCGGCGGCCGGTTCGCCCTGCCGTCGGCCCGCTGCGAACGCCGGCTGCCCGCCCGCTACGGGCCGGCCGGCGACGTCCCGGTGGAGCTGAGGGGTGCCGGGCAGTGCAGCCGCCAGGTGAACAACTTCTGCACCCCCGAGACCTTCGACGCCGACCGGCTGATCGCCTGCGAGGTGCTCACCCCCGGCGCCAACTGGTCGTCCTACCCGCCCCACAAGCACGACCAGGCCACGGCGACCGAATGCGAGCTGGAGGAGATCTACTACTTCGAGGTCGCACCGGGGCCCGCGGGCCCCGGCGTCGGCTACCAGCGCGTCTACGGCAGCCCCGGCCGCCCGATCGACGTCTTCGCCGAGGTCCGCAGCGAGGACGTCGTGCTCATCCCGCACGGCTGGCACGGCCCCTCCATGGCCGCGCCCGGCCACGACCTCTACTACCTCAACGTCATGGCCGGACCCGGCGCCGAGCGCGCCTGGCTCATCTGCGACGACCCCGCCCACGGCTGGATCCGCGACACCTGGGCCGGCCAGGACACCGACCCCCGCCTGCCCCTCTACACGGCACAGGGCCGGCGCGCGGGCCACCGGCGGGCCGACCACGGACAGGACAGGTGAGCGCGGTGACCGATACCGTCCGGCTGACCACCGCGCAGGCGCTGGTCCGCTTCCTGGCGGCGCAGTACTCCGAGCGCGACGGCACCGAGCAGCGGCTGATCCCCGCGATGTGGGGCATCTTCGGCCACGGCAACGTCGCCGGGATCGGGCAGGCGCTCCTCCAGGCCGCCACCACCGGCGACGCCGACCTGCCCTACCACCTCGCCCGCAACGAGCAGGGCATGGTGCACACCGCGGCGGCCTTCGCCAAGGCCCGCGACCGGCTCCAGACGTTCGCCTGCACCGCCTCCACCGGGCCGGGGTCCACCAACATGGTCACCGGCGCGGCCCTGGCCACGAGCAACCGCGTCCCCGTGCTGCTGCTGCCCAGCGACATGTTCGCCACCCGCGCCCCCGACCCCGTCCTCCAGCAGCTGGAGGACGCGCGCGGCGGCGACGTCACCGTCAACGACGCCTTCCGGCCGGTGTCGAAGTACTTCGACCGGATCACCCGCCCCGAGCAGCTGATCCCGGCCGCGCTGGCCGCGATGCGGGTGCTCACCGACCCCGCCGAGACCGGCGCCGTCACCCTCTGCCTGCCCCAGGACGTGCAGGCCGAGGCCCACGACTGGCCGGCCGCGTTCCTCCGCCGCCGGGTCTGGCACATCGACCGGCCACAGCCCGACCCCGCCGCCGTGGCGCGCGCGGTCGAGGCGCTGCGCGGGGCCGCCCGGCCGCTGATCGTGGCGGGCGGCGGGGTCGTGTACTCCGGGGCGATGGCGGAGCTGCGCGCGCTCGCCGACGCCACCGGGATCCCCGTCGCCGACACCCACGCCGGCAAGGGGGCGCTGGCCTGGGACCACCCGTGCGCCGTCGGCGGGATCGGCTCCACGGGCACTTCGGCCGCCAACACCCTCGCCCGCGAAGCCGACGTCGTGCTCGGGGCCGGCACCCGCTACAGCGACTTCACCACCGCCAGCCACACGGTCTTCGCCGACCCCGGGGTGCGGTTCGTCAACCTCAACATCGCCCGCCTCGACGCCGCCAAGCACTCCGCGGTCCAGGTGGTCGCCGACGCCCGCGCCGGGCTGGCGGCGCTCACCGCCGGGCTCGCCGGATGGCGGGTCGAACCCGGGCACCGGCGGCGCACCCGCGCGCTGGCCGCCGATTGGGCCGCGGCGGCCGACGCCTGCCGCACGGTCGACCACGGGCCGCTGCCTGCCCAGACGGCGGTGCTCGGCGCCCTCAACGACACCCTCGACGACCGCGACGTCGTGATCAACGCCGCCGGGAGCATGCCCGGCGACCTCCAGATGCTCTGGCGGGCCCGCGACCCCAAGAGCTACCACGTCGAGTACGCGTACTCCTGCATGGGCTACGAGGTCGCGGCCGGCACCGGCGTCAAGCTGGCCGCGCCGGACCGCGAGGTGGTCGTCCTGGTCGGCGACGGCTCCTACCTGATGATGTCCCAGGAGATCGCGACCATGGTCGCCGAGGGGATCAAGGTCGTCATCGTCGTGGTGCAGAACCACGGCTTCGCCTCGATCGGGTCGCTCTCCGAATCCCTGGGGTCGCAGCGGTTCGGCACCGGCTACCGCTACCGCGACCCCCGCAGCGGGCTGCTCGACGGCGAGGTCCTCCCCGTCGACCTCGCCGCCAACGCCGCCAGCCTCGGCGCCCGGGTGATCCGCGCCGACGGCATCAAGGGGTTCCGCGACGCCGTCGAACGCGCCAAGGCCGCCGCCACCACCACGGTCGTGCACATCGACACCGACCCCCACGGCCCCAACCCGCCCTCGACCGCCTGGTGGGACGTGCCCGTGAGCGAGGTCTCCGACCTCGGCAGCACGCGCACCGCCGCCGCCACCTACGCCCAGGAGAAGCGCGACCAGCGGCACTACCTGTGACACCCCCGAATGGGCTACAGCGAAGGACGAGGTCATGACCGAAAAACTGGTCCTCGGATCCGCCCCCGACTCCTGGGGCGTGTGGTTCCCGCAGGACGAGCACCAGACGCCCTGGAACCGGTTCCTGGACGAGCTGACCGAGGCCGGCTACGACTGGCTCGAACTCGGCCCCTACGGCTACCTGCCCACCGACCCCGCCCGGCTCGCCGACGAGGTCGGGCGCCGCGGCCTGAAGGTGTCCGGCGGCACCGTGTTCGGCAACCTGCACCGGGCCGACGCCTGGGACGGCATGCTCGCGACCGTCCGCAAGGTCGCGGAGCTCACCGCCGCCGTGGGAGCCCACCACCTGGTCTTCATCCCGCCGATGTACCGCGACGAGAAGACCGGCGCGTTCACCGAGTCCCCCACCCTCGACGCCGACGCGTGGGCCACGCTGCACAAGGGCGCCGACGAGCTGGGCCGGATCCTGCGCGACGACTACGGCATCCGGCTGTGCCTGCACTCCCACGCCGACTCCCACATCCAGACCCAGCCCGAGATCGAGCGGTTCCTCGACGGCACCGACCCCGATCTGGTGTCGCTGTGCCTGGACACCGGGCACGTCGCCTACGGGGGCGGCGACGCGGTCGACCTCATCCGCCGCTACGCCGGGCGCATCGGGTATGTGCACATCAAGCAGATGGACCCCGGGGTGCTGCGCCAGGTCGCCGAGGAGGAGCTGTCCTTCGGCGAGGCCGTCAAGCGCGGGGTGTGCGTGGAGCCGCCCGCCGGCGAGCCCGCCCCCGCCGCCGTCATCGAGGCGCTGGAGGAGGTCGACGCCCGGGTCTTCGTGATCGTGGAGCAGGACCTCTACCCCTGCGATCCCGGTGTCCCGCTGCCCATCGCGCGGCGCACCCGCGCCTACCTCAACGGTTGCGGGCTCGGCGCCCGCCACCAGCGGGCGTGATCCCCGGGCCCGCGCCGCACGTCGCGCGCGGCACCCGCCCGTACCGTCCCCGAAAGGGCCGAACCAGCACCCCGTCCCCCCACTCACCCTCCGGTAGGAACCTGCGAGGCCCCCATGAACCGATTCCGCCGATCCCGCGTCCTCCTTGCGGGCGCCGCCGTGGGCACCGCCGTGCTCGCGGCCTCCGCCTGTAGTTCCCAGGGCGGTGCCCAGGAGGAGGCCGGCACCGGGGCCGAGACCCCCGATCTGACCATCGCGATGATCACCCACCAGGCCCCGGGCGACACGTTCTGGGACATCGTCCGGCGGGGTGCCGAGGACGCCGCCGACAAGAGCGGCGTCACCCTGGAGTACTCCTCCGACCCCGAGGGCTCCCGGCAGGCCACCCTCATCCAGACCGCTGTGGACAGCGGTGTCGACGGCATCGCGGTCACCCTGGCCAAGCCCGACGCGCTCCAAGGGGCGATCGACGCCGCCACCGAGGCAGGGATCCCGGTCGTGGGGTTCAACTCCGGCATCGACCGGTGGCAGGACGCCGGGCTCACCGAGTACTTCGGCATCGACGAGACGCTCGCGGGCGAAGCGTTCGGCGAACGCCTCAACGAGGCCGGGGCGGAGAAGGCGCTCTGCGTCATCCACGAGCAGGGCCACGTCGGCCTGGAGACCCGGTGCGCGTCGCTGGCCGAGACCTTCGACGGCGAATCGGAGGTGCTCAACGTCGACGGCGCCAACATGCCCGACGTCAAGTCCGGAATCGGGGCCAAGCTCCAGGAGGACACCGACATCGACCACGTCGTCACGCTCGGCGCGCCGTTCGCGCTGACCGCGGTCGAGGCGGTGGAGGAGGCCGGCAGCGAGGCGAGCGTGGCCACCTTCGACTCCAGCCGCGACCTGGTGGGGCCGATCGAGGACGGATCGATCGAATGGGCCGTCGACCAGCAGCCCTACCTCCAGGGCTACCTCGCCGTCGACGGCCTGTGGCTCTACAACACCAACGGCAACGTCTCCGGCGGCGGCACCGAGCCCGTCCTGACCGGCCCCAGCTTCATCGACCGGGACAACATCGACGAGATCGCGGCATTCGCTGAGAACGGGACCCGGTGATGCGCCCGTGAGCCGCACACCGACCCCGGCCGCCGATGCCGTGGCGGACGGCGCCGCCTCGGAGAAGGCGCTCCGGGTGGGCCGGCGCTCCCTGCTGACCCGCTTCCTCGCCCGGCCCGAGGTCGGCTCGCTGATCGGCGCCCTGCTCGTGTTCGCGGTGTTCTTCACCGTGGCGGCGCCGTTCCGGCAGGCCACATCGTTGTCCACGGTGCTCTACGCCAGCTCCACGATCGGCATCATGGCGGTGGCGGTCGCGCTGCTGATGATCGGCGGCGAGTTCGACCTGTCGGCGGGCGTCGCCGTGGTCACCGCCGCCCTGTCCGCCGCGACGTTCAGCTACCAGTTCTCGCTCAATATCTGGGCCGGCGCCGCGCTCTCGCTGCTGCTCGCCCTGGCGGTCGGCTTCCTCAACGGGTGGCTGCTGATCCGTACCGGGCTGCCGAGCTTCCTGGTGACGCTGTCGGTGTTCCTGATGCTGCAGGGGCTCAACATCGCCGTCACCAAGCTCGTCACCGGCGGGGTCGCGACCGACAACGTCTCCGACATGGACGGGTTCGCGTCGGCGTACGCGGTGTTCGCCTCCAGCATCCCCATCGGCGGGGTGCAGGTCCGCATCACCGTGCTGTGGTGGCTGCTGTTCGCCGCTCTGGCCACCTGGGTGCTGATGCGCACCCGGATCGGCAACTGGATCTACGCCGTGGGAGGCGACGCCGCCGGCGCCCGCGCGGTCGGGGTGCCGGTCGACAGGGTGAAGATCGGGCTGTTCGTGACCGTGGGGTTCTTCGCCTGGTTCAGCGGCATGCACCTGATGACGGCGGCCAACGGCGTCCAGCAGTCGGGCGAGGGGGTCGGCAACGAACTCCTCTACATCATGGCCGCGGTGGTCGGCGGCTGCCTGCTCACCGGCGGCTACGGAACGGTCGTCGGCGCCGTGATCGGCGCGTTCATCTACGGGATGACCCGGCAGGGGATCGTCTACGCCGGCTGGGACAACAACTGGATCATGTTCTTCGTCGGAGCGATGCTGCTGCTCGCGGTCGTGGTCAACATGTGGGTCCGCAAGCAGACGAGCATGAGGTGAGGCGCGTGGACACCGTGCTCGAACTCAGCGGCATCGGCAAGTCGTTCGGCAACATCCGGGCGCTCTCGGACATCGACTTGGCGGTGGCGGCCGGGAAGGTCACCTGCATCCTCGGCGACAACGGCGCCGGGAAGTCGACCCTCATCAAGATCATCGCGGGTCTGCACGCCCCGACCGCCGGGGAGTACCGCGTCGACGGCGAACCCGTGCGCTTCGCCTCGCCCCGCGAGGCGCTGGACCGCGGGATCGCCACCGTCTACCAGGACCTCGCTCTGGTGCGGCTGATGCCGGTATGGCGCAATTTCTTCCTCGGGTCGGAGCCGCGCCGGAGGTTCGGCCCCTTCACGATGCTCGACGTCGCGCGGATGCGCCGCGTCGCCGACGAGGAGCTGAAGCGGATGGGCATCGACCTGCCCGACATCGACGCGCCCGTGGGCAACCTGTCCGGCGGCCAGCAGCAGGTCGTGGCCATCGCCCGCGCCGTCTACTTCGGGGCGCGCGTGCTGATCCTGGACGAGCCGACCGCCGCCCTGGGGGTCAAGCAGTCGGGGGTGGTGCTGAAGTACGTCGCCGCCGCGCGCGAGGCCGGGCTCGGCGTCATCTTCATCACGCACAACCCGAACCACGCCTACCTGGTCGGCGACCACTTCGTCGTCATCAAGCTCGGGCGGATGGAGCTCGACGCCCCCCGCTCCGAGCTGACGCTCCCGGACCTGACCCGCCACATGGCGGGCGGTGCCGAGCTGGACGCCCTCGAACACGAACTGAACAACGGATCGGCCGCCGGGTCGGCCGCGGCAGCGCAGGACAGGGGTGAGCAGCCATGACCGTCAACGTCGGCGTGATCGGCGCCGGAATGATCGGTGCCGACCACATACGCCGCCTGACCACGGTGGTCAGCGGGGCCCGGGTGCGGGCCGTGACCGACATCGACGCCGCCCGCGCCGCGGCGGTGGCCGATTCCGTGGGCGCGCGGGCGCTGCCCGGCGACACTGAGGTGATCGGGGCCGGAGACGTCGACGCGGTGCTGGTCGCCTCGTGGGGCGCGGCGCACGCGGAGTCGGTGCTCGCGGCGGTCGCGGCGGGCAAGCCCGTGTTCTGCGAGAAGCCGCTGGCCACCACGGCCGAGGACTGCCTGCGCATCGTGGACGCCGAGCAGCGCCACGGCAGGCGCCTGGTGCAGGTGGGGTTCATGCGCCGCTACGACCCCGGCTACCGCGAGATGAAGCGCGTCATCGACGCGGGCGACATCGGCACCCCGCTGATGGTGCACTGCGCGCACCGCAACGCCACGGTGCCGGAGTCCTACCACTCCGCCATGGCCGCGCACGACACCGCGATCCACGAGATCGACGCGGTGCGCTGGCTGCTCTCCGACGAGATCGTCTCGGCGCAGGTCCTCACGCCGCGCCGGACCGCGCACCGGTTCGAGCACCTCCAGGACCCCCAGATCATGCTCTTCGAGACGGCCGGGGGCGCGCGGGTGGACGTCGAGGTGTTCGTGAACTGCCAGTACGGCTACGACATCCAGTGCGAGGCGGTGGGCGAGACCGGCACGGTGCGGCTGCCCGACCCCGCGCAGCCCGCAGTGCGCACGGCGGGGAGGTCGGCCACCCCCGTCCTCCAGGACTGGAAGGAGCGGTTCACCGTCGCCTACGACGTCGAGATCCAGGAATGGGTCGACTCCGTGGCGGCCGGGGCCGCCGGCGGCCCCGGCTCCTGGGACGGCTACGCCGCCGCGATGATCAGCGACGCCACCGTCGAGGCCCTGCGCTCGGGCCGCATCGTCGGCACCGGGATCAAGGCCCGCCCGGACTTCTACGCGTGAGCGCCGCGCGCGGGACCACGCACGCGAGCACAGCCTGAGAGGAGACGACGGTGAAGATCGCCCTCGACCTCTGACCGCCGGCTGATCCGGAGCGGATCACCGGAGAACTCGGCGGGTGAGCGGAGCGGCGGGGCTGGTAATGTCCCGCCGCATGGCGGCCGACAGACGTGAAGAGCACCTGGTGCGGGCGATGGCCTTGCTGGGAACCTGCGCCCAGCGGTTTCCGTACGGCGGGGACGCCGACACGATCGCCGATGCCCGGCGCGGCTACGACGAGGTCGAGCGCGGTGCCGGTCCGGGAGACGCCGAGACGGCCGCCACGGTCGCCATCGGGCGCTCGATGGCCGCGGTACTGGAGTTGCGGCTGTGCATCGACGACCTCGAACTGAACAACTCGGCGCGGGACTGGGACCAGGACGGCCCGCCCCTGGGCGGGATGGACGAGGACGACGAGGACGGTGTCAGTCGGCCGTTCGCCGAGCGGGCGGCCGCAGCGGCACGGGCCGCTTTGGACGCCGACCCCGACGACCCCCTGGTTCCGTTCGACCTGGGCCACGTACTCGCCTGGTCGGGTGACCGCGACGGCGCCGTGGCCGCCTATGAGGAGGCGTTGCGGCGCGACCCGTGGGACATCGCCGCCCGGGAACTCCTTGAGGAACTCGGCGCCGGACCCGGAGAGCACCCGTCGCACTCCGACCCCGTCAACCGGCGGCGTTACGGGTTCGCGGTCCTGCGCGAGGAAGGGCGCACCGGTAATTCCGAGTGGCTGGAGGAACACTGGGTGTACGGCAGTGTCGCGGAGGCGCGCGCGGACGCCGATGCGGTGACCGGCTCGGGGATCGACGGCCTGGACCGGGACGAGCTCGACGACCACCTGAGGCTGACCCTGGAGATCCACCGCCCCGGCCGGCCGATCGCCGAATACGACCTCATGGCGCGGATCCCGGCCGAGCCGGACGGCGGGCCGCTGCGCATCGACTGGTCGGGCGTCCCGGTCGACGAGCCGCTGGAGCCGCCGCTTCCTCCCGGGCGCCCGCTGCGCATGGACGCTCGGACCTGCTTCCACGGCGCCGGGTAGGGACGGACGCGGAGGAGTCCGACGAAATACCGAACCCCGTTCTAGTCCTACGGGATGCGAATCGGTAAAGTGCCGCGCATGGAGCTGAATGGAGTTTCCGCCCTTGTGTCCGGCGGCGCGAGCGGGCTCGGCGCCGCCACCGTCAGGGAACTGGCCTCGGCCGGCGCGACCGTCGTCGTCGCCGACCTCGACGCCGAGCGCGGCACGGCGCTCGCGGAGGAGGCCGGGGGCGTCTTCGCCGCCACCGACGTCTCCGACGAGGACCAGGTCCAGGCCGCCGTGCGGGCGGCCGTCGACACCGGCAAGCCGCTGCGCGTCGCGGTCTCCTGCGCCGGGATCGGCTGGGCCACCCGGACCGTCAACCGCGACGGCGCCCCGCACGACCTCGCGAGCTACAAGAAGGTCATCGACGTCAACCTCATCGGCACGTTCAACGTGCTGCGGCTGGCCGCCGCCGCGATGGGCGAGACCGAGCCCGTCAACGCCGACGGCGAGCGCGGCGCGATCGTCAACACCGCGTCGCTCGCCGGGATCGAGGGGCAGATCGGCCAGATCGCCTACTCCTCGTCCAAGGGCGGCATCATCGGCATGACCGTCCCGGCGGCACGCGACCTCGCGGCCATCGGCGTGCGGGTCAACACCGTGGCGCCCGGCATCCTCGACACCCCCATCTACGGGCAGGGCCCCGAGGCCGAGGCGTTCAAGGAGCGGCTGTCCGCGCCCGTCCCCTTCCCCAAGCGGCTGGGCACGCCCGCCGAGTTCGCGAAGCTGGTGCGGGCACTGCTGGAGAACGGCTACATCAACGCCGAGGTCGTCCGGATCGACGGCGGCCTGCGCATGCAGCCCAAGTAAGGAGCGCGGCGTGTCCGACGAGGTGCACTACACGGCAGAGGACGGCGTCGCCGTCATCACCATCGACCGGCCCCGGGCCCGCAACGCGGTCAACGCCGCCGTGGCCCAGGGCATCGCCGACGCGCTCGACGACCTCGACGCCCGCGCCGACCTCGCCGTCGGCATCCTCACCGGGGCGGGCGGCACGTTCAGCTCCGGGATGGACCTGAAGGCGTTCATGGCCGGCGAGGTCCCCGTGGTGGACGGGCGCGGGTTCGCCGGGTTCGCCCAGCGCCCGCCCCGCAAACCGCTGATCGCCGCCGTCGAGGGCTACGCGCTCGCGGGCGGCTTCGAGGCGGTGCTCGCCTGCGACCTGGTCGTCGCGGCCGAGGACGCCCGGTTCGGCATCCCCGAGGTCAAGCGGGGCCTGGTCGCGGGCGGCGGCGGGCTGCTCCGGCTGCCCGCCCGCATCCCCCGCAACGTCGCCATGGAGCTCGCGCTCACCGGCGACTTCGTCGACGCGCCGCGGTTGGCGGCGCTCGGCCTGGTCAACACCGTGACCCCCAGCGGCGGCGCGCTGGACGGGGCCCGTGAACTCGCGGCCCGCATCGCGGCCAACGCCCCGTTGGCGCTCGCGGTGTCGAAGCGCGTCATCGCCGAATCGGCCGCCTGGCCGGCCGGGGAGGCGTGGCAGCGGCAGGACGACCTCGTCCTCCCGGTGTTCGGCAGCCGCGACGCGATGGAGGGCGCCGCGGCCTTCGCCGAGAAGCGCCCGCCCGTCTGGCGGGGCGAGTGACGGGCCGACCACCGATCAGGTGAAGGGCGCGTTGGGATCGGCGTCGACGGCCAAGTGGGCGCCGAAGGCGGGCCACTACGATGTGTTGCGCGCGTCGGAACGTCCGGTGTGCATCGACGGGGGGTGCCCATGTCCACGGATCAGCAGAACGAGGACGGATGGCAGAGCGCCCTCAAGATGACCGGGGCGGTTCTGATCTTTCTGGGGTTCGGGGCGGTCGCCGCCGAAGCGCTGTGGGACGTCGACTTCGGCAAGGCGGATCACTACGGCCTGCCGCAGTGGGTGGACCTGGTGGTCGGCGGGGCCGGCGTGGCGTTCCTGGTCGGGGCCGCGATCCGGCGCAGGGTACGGAGCCGGGTCCACGCCTGAACCGGTGAGGGCGCCTCCGGCCGCCGGTTCCATCGGACCGCGGTCAGAGGGCTTTGAGCTCTTGGAGTCCGGCGAGGGTGCGTTCCGCGAGGGTGGACGCGACGTGGCTCTGGGCCTGGATCCGGCGGTGCTCGTTGGCGGCGGCGAGCTGGTGGGGCGTCCCGATGATGTAGGGGCGCACGAGGTGCGCGGCCTGCTCGTCGCGGTCGCGCTGAGGGGCCGTGGCCGGGGGATGGAACCGCTCCCAGAGGAGGTAGGGGCGGGAGATCTCGCCCTCGGCTTCCTCCGGCGACGGCGACGGCGCCGGGATCGTGACGGTGAGCCGGTGGGGCGGGGCCGGAAAGGCCCCGGGACCGGCCGCGCGCGGTATGGCGCGCAGCAGGCGGCGCGCCTGTGTGCTCGGCTCGCTCTGCCGCGCGATACGTGCGTGGAGGCCGAAGGCGACGATGAAGGCGGTGGCGATCCACAGACCGCACGCGCTGAAAATGATAAAGTTCGTCACAGCTCTTCTGCTCCTGGTTCGGCAGGACGGGGGGCCAGGCCCCGGTTAGGTGTTCCAGCACCTATCGGGGCCGTTCTTCTGGGTGCGCTGGACACTCTACACGCTTGAAACTCCATTTCGACGAGAGTTCATATGGAGAATTTGAGTGACGTTTGTCCATTGATTTCGGTAGATGAATGAATTCGAATCCGCATTGGCCGCTTGATTTCGGGGTGAATGTCCCGATTGCGGCCGCGTGATTCGCCGCGCGCCGGTGCCTCCCCCTCCCCCGGCGGAGGCGCCGGCGCGCGGCGTTTTCAGGCGGTTTGCGGCGTGCTGGACCTGGCCGTGGTGGGATGGGTGTGCCAGGAGAGGGTGAAGGTGACACCGGTGCGCGGGCGGGTGAGGGGCGACCACGTATCGGCGAAGTGGTCGATGAGGGCGATCCCCCTGCCGTGCTGGGCCATGGGGGTCAGCGGCCGGACGAAGGGCGGTGTCCCGCCGGCGGGACACCCTTCGTCGTCGACCTCGACGGTGACGCGGCCCCGGGCGAGCCGGATGGTCACCCTGAAGACGCCGCCGGCCACTGGCGGTGTAGCGCAGGGCATTGGTCGCGGCCTCGGAGAGGCATAGAACGGCCGCGGCGGCGGTGTCCTCCGGAACGGCGTATGCGGAGTGGACGGCGAGCACTTGGTCGGCCCACGCCCGCGCCTGGCGGACCTGGTCGGCCCAGCCGGGGAATTCCCGGGTATAGGACATGCCCATCACCGCCCCGGGCCGATGGGTGGGCGCCGGTATTCGATTTCGGGCAGATAGGGGCGAACGCGTCGAGCGTGGCGCCGCGGAATCTTTCTTCGGCGGGATTGCATGCCGCTGGTGTTCATGGTGCGGTCCTCCCGGGTCTGGCCAGGTCGAGGGTTCTGTCCCTGGTCGATCCGTATTTCGACCAGGGACATGATTTCTTCTGTTGTTCTACGGCCAAATCTTTGCGCGAAGACGCCCTGAACTGCGAGGAAAGATTTCTGATCGGATCCGGATTGGAGAATAGGTAGCGGTGTCGCTTCATGTGGAACAACATGGATCCATGGCAGAGAAGATCAGCAGCACGTGGCGGCTGGTGGGGCGGTGAAATGCGTCGGCTTCGGCGTTTGGCCGGGAAGACGCAGCAAGAAGTCGCTGACATCACCTTGATCAGCCGACCGCAGATCGGCAAGCTCGAATTGGGAACCCGTACCCCGAATCAGGACACAGCCGTCACCCTCGATGCGGTGCTTGCAACAGGTGGTGTTCTTCAGCAGCTGTGGTCCGAATTCTCAAGTTCGGACAACCTGCCCCGCGAGTGGCAGGATCTGGTGTGGTTGGAGCGAGCCGCGGCCCAGATACGCGCCTACCAACCGCTGTTGGTGCCCGGGCTGCTGCAAACCGAGGCATATGCGCGAACCGTGCTGAACCCCCCTTCCCCGATCTGGCACAAGTCCAGCTACAGCGGCCCGAACAATGCCGATTGCGTCGAGGTCGCAGAATCTCCCGCCCAGGTATTCATGCGCGACACCCGGCACCGAACGCTCGCCACGCTGGCCTTTCCCGCTGGGGAGTGGCGGGCCCTGCTGGCGGACATCGAGGCTTTCTGACCCCGTCGCGCGGTCAGTTCTCCGGGAGGGGGACTCTCAGGGTGCGGAGGAGCGTGGACAGGAGGTCGTAGTAGCCGACCAGGGTGATCAGCTCGACCACCCCCGCCTCTCCGAAGTACTTCTCGGCGGCCGCGTGGCAGGCGTCGGAGGCGTCGCGGTCGCGGAGGAGGGCGCGGGCGAAGTCGAGCGCGGCCTTCTCGTCGTCGGCGAAGGTGCCCGGGGTCCCGTAGCCGCCCAGCGCGCTGATCTCCTCCTCGCTCAGCCCCGCCACCGCGGCCAGCCGCCGGTGGGCCGACCACTCGAACGAGCTGGCCCGCGCCGTGGCCACCGCCAGGATCACGATCTCGCGCACTCTCACGGATAAGGACGTCCGCGCGCCCACCGCGGCGCTGAGCCCTTGGAGCGCGGTCCCCACGCTCGGCGCGGCCAGCATCGCGTTGAAGGGCCCGTGCAGGCGGCCCTCGGGGTCCGCCAGCTCGAAGCCCGGTTCGGGGCCGTACTTGCGCAGGACGCCGTCGTAGATCGCCTGTTGCTCGGCCGTCAGCTCGCCGGGCGCGTACCAGTGGATTCTGCCGTGTCGCACAGCTCGATTATGGCGTTCGCGGCCCCTCCCCGTGGGCGGGGGCGCGAATCCCTACGTGGTTCCGACCGCCCGCGCCCGGCTACTCGACCCGCTCCCAGGCCCGCGTCAGCACGTCGCGCGGGATGTGCTCGATCTCGTCGAAGTGCTCGGGACCGCAGATCAGCGGCGGGGCGACGAGATGGTCACGGACGAGATCTTCGGCCCGGTCATCACCGTGCAGCGCTTCGGCGACGAGGACGAGGCGGTGGCCCATGCCAACTCCGTCCGCTACGGCCTGGCGTCGAGCGTGTGGACCCGCGACCACGCCCGCGCCCTGCGGGTCTCCCGCAACCTGGACTTCGGCTGCGCCTGGATCAACACCCACATCCCCGTGGTGGCCGAAATGCCGCACAGCGGCTTCAAGCACAGCGGCTACGGCAAGGACCTCTCCCTCTACAGCCTGGAGGACTACACCCGCGTCAAGCACGTGATGAGCCACATCGGCCGCGGCTGACGGCGACCGGCCGTCCGGGGCCCGGCCCATCGCGGCCGGGACCGGCCCGGATCCGGCATTGATCGCCGTCCCGCCCGGCGCTAGCGTGCGAGGCGGTGCCGGTCCGATGGCCGTCGCACCGGCGAAACCGTCCCCACCAGGAAATCGGGTCTCCCGTGGCCGCTCTCAAGCTACCGCCGCTCGCGGTCGCCGCCGTCGCCGTCTCCCTCGCGTCGCTGACGGCGTGCGCGGGTGGACAGGGATCCGGCGGTGACGCCGCGTCCGACGAGGCGGCGGACGGCGCCCCGGGCGCGGCCTCCGAAGACGCGGCCGCGTCCGGCGGCGAGGGGGGTTCGATCACCCTCGGCTCCGGTGAGAGCCACGAATTCGACGGCGCCGACTGCTCGGACGACGGCTCGGAGTTCATGGGCATGGCCTCGAACGGCGTCGCCGACGTGATCGTCGTGATCGATCTCGGCGACGGGGTCGGCAGCATCACCTACAGCGACATCTCCGTCGGCACCGGCTGGCAGAGCGAATCCGGGGCCGGCGACATCGAACTCGGCGACGACCGGGTCGCCTTCACCGATGTCCCCGCGACGTCGGACCAGGACGGCTCGTCGATCACCATCAGCGGCGAGCTGAACTGCACCTCCGCCGTCGACGACTGATCTGAAACCGATCGCGGCCACCCCGGTCAGGCGAGCGGGGCCGCGTGCCAGGTCCAGGCGGTGAGGCGGGGGCGGCCGGGGAGGTCGGTGCGGCCGGTGGACCAGAGGAGGGCGGGCCACGGGCCGGTGCCGGCCGGGGCGTCGGGGAAGAGCCGGGCGAGCACGCGGGAGCAGAGGCCGGCGGGCGGGTTCCAGGCGAGGCCGAGGCCCTCGGCGATGTCGTGGGTGTGCACCAGGGTCTCCACGACCCCCATCGCGGCGAAGCCCTCCGGGTCGGACACACCGTGGGTGTGAAAGGCGCGGACCCGCGGCGGCGTCGTGCGCACCATGGCGGCCAGCAGCGCCCCGTTGGCCTCCAGCACCTGCATCAGTCCCTCGGGGCCCGCCGCGCGTTCGGCGTGGATGGTGTTGGCCGGCCCGCCCGGCCGGCGGCTCCCGGTGGCGACGGGAACGTAGCGGTCCACGGGCGGGGTCCGCGGGCCGAGCTGGGCGGCGTAGGCGAACAGGTCGTCGGCCAGGTGCTCGACGGTCTCCCGGCAGTCCCACTCCAGCGTGCCGGCCTTCCGCTCCCACGCCGGGCCGGGCGCCCGGCCCAGGGCGTCCACCGCGAGGCGCACGGCGAGGTCGACGTCGTCGGCGGTGACGGGCGGCCGGGCGGGGGCGGACGACGAGCTGGTCTCCGGCGATCGCGACATGGCGGACACCGTACCGCGGCGGCCGGACGCGGCCATCCGGGTGATCGGGCACGCGACCGGTGTGCGACGGTGCCGATTGCGGGTACGGCTTCGGGCGACGGTGTCGGACCCGGGGTCGCGGAGGCGGTGGGCGGTGCACTCGGCGTGGGCGGTGGGCGGCGCTTTCGCGCGGCCGCGTCCGCGCACGGCCGAGCCGCTGAGCCGGGCCGCAAGCCCCTGTCACGGCGTTGCCGTCGGCCCCCGGCGGGGATACCGTGCACTCAGTCGGCCACGCGATGTGGCCGTTTCTTGTGAATCGTTTTGGAGGCCCTGTTGACCGGCAGCCGAGGCGGCGGGAACGGTGCCGAACCCCTGACGTGTACGTTCTGCGGGAAGACCCAGCACGAGGTCAAGAAGCTGATCTCCGGACCGGGCCTCCTGTGCATCTGCGACGAGTGCGTCGGCCTCTGCAACGAGCTGATCGAGGAGGAGTTCGCGGACTCCCGGCCCGGCGTCGCGGCCCCGCGGCCGCGGACCCCGAAACCGCGGGAGATCCACGCGTTCCTCGAGCGGTACGTCATCGGGCAGGACGACGCCAAGCGGGCCCTGTCGGTGGCGGTCTACAACCACTACAAGCGGGTGTGGGCGGACACCGACCGGTCGCGCGGATCGCAGGACGTCGAGATCACCAAGTCCAACATCCTGCTCATCGGACCCACCGGCTGCGGGAAGACCCACCTCGTCCAGACGCTCGCCCGGCTGCTCGACGTCCCCTTCGCCATCGCCGACGCCACCGAGCTGACCGAGGCCGGCTATGTCGGCCAGGACGTCGAGAACGTCCTGCTCAAGCTCATCCAGGCGGCCGACCACGACATCGCGCGGGCCGAGACCGGGATCGTCTACATCGACGAGATCGACAAGATCGCCCGCAAGGACGCCGGCCCGTCGATCACCCGCGACGTCTCGGGCGAGGGCGTCCAGCAGGCGCTGCTGAAGATCCTGGAAGGGACCTCCGCCAGCGTGCCGCCCCAGGGCGGGCGCAAGCACCCCCAGCAGGAGCTGCTCACGATCGACACCACCAACGTGCTGTTCATCGTCGGCGGCGCGTTCGCGGGGCTGGAGGAGGTCATCGACCGCCGCACCGGCAGCGGCGGCCTCGGATTCGGCGCCCCCGTCCGCTCGCGGGGCGAACGCGAGAAGGCCGATCCCTTCGCCGGCGTCATGCCCGACGACCTGGTGCGGTTCGGGCTGATCCCGGAGTTCACCGGCCGGCTCCCGGTGGTGGCGACCGTCCAGCCGCTCGACCGCGCGGCGCTGATGCGGATCCTCACCGAGCCGCGCAACGCGCTGGTCAAGCAGTACCAGCGGCTCTTCGACATCGACGGGGTCGAGCTGGAGTTCACCGACGACGCCATCGGCGCGATCGCCGACCAGGCGCTGCTGCGCCGGACCGGCGCCCGGGCGCTGCGCGCGATCGTCGAAGAGGTCCTGCTCAACGTGATGTACGAGGTCCCGAGCCGCGACGACGTCGGACGCGTCGTCGTCGACCGCGCCACCGTTCTCGACAACGTCAACCCGACCCTGGTACCGCGCGAGCACCCCGACCGCGACCGCGACCGCCGCGACAAGTCCGCCTGACCCCGGCCTGATCGACCCGGGACCGGCCCGGGCGCCCGCGCCCGCACCCGGGGGCGACCGGATGACATCTGTCATCCCCGGTACCCGTGAAGCTCATGCCGGGCCGGTGACAGCCGCGTCTACCCGCCCGGGCGGCCGCGGCCGAGAATCGACGGCATGAGCACGGGACACCAGGACCTCCCCAAGGACGCCGGCGCCGCCGCCCCCGCCGCCATCAGCGTGCGCGACCTGCGCCAGAGCTACGGCGACTTCGAAGCCGTCAGGGGGATCTCCTTCGACGTCGCCCCCGGCGAGCTGTTCGCCCTGCTGGGCACCAACGGTGCGGGCAAGACCACCACCGTCGAGACCCTGGAGGGCTTCCGCCGCCCGGCCTCCGGGACCGTCCGCGTCTTCGGGACCGACCCCTACGGCCGGCCCGCCGCGCTGCGCGAGCGCGTCGACGCCGTGCTCCAGCAGAGCGGGGTGTTCGCCGAGCTGACGGTCGCCGAGACCGTCGACCTCTCCCGCGACCTCGCCGCCGATCCCCTCGACCGCGACCACGTGCTGGACCTGATCGGCCTGGCCGACAAGGCGGCGGTCGCCGTCCAGCGGCTCTCCGGCGGCCAGAAGCGCCGCCTCGACCTCGGGCTGGCGGTGCTCTCGCGCCCCGAGGCACTGTTCCTGGACGAGCCCACCACCGGCATGGACCCCGAAGCCCGCCGCGCCACCTGGACGCTCATCGCCGACCTGGTCGACAGCGGAACCGCCGTCCTGCTCACCACGCACTACCTGGAGGAGGCCGAGCGCCTCGCCGACCGGATCGCCATCATGCACCGCGGCGAGATCCGGGTGTCGGGCACCCTGCGCGAGGTGGTGGTCGGCCGGGGCGACCGGATCGGCTTCCGGCTGCCGCCCGACGTCCGCGCCGGCGACCTGCCCGACCTGCCGGGAGCGACCGCGGCCGTGGAGTCCCGCGACGGCGGGGCATGGGCCGGATACACCGTCCTGGGCGACGACCCCGAGGGCCGGGCCCACCGGGCGCTGGCCCCGCTCATGGAGTGGGCCCGGGGGCGCGGCCTCACCCTGGACCGGCTGGAGCTGCGCTCCGCGTCGCTGGAGGACGTGTTCCTCGGCGTCGCCGACGGCGCGGCCGGCCTCGTCGCGGACCGGCCCGGATGACGCCGGCGCCGCCGCCCCCGACCGCCGACGCAACCGCCGCACCGCAAAGGACACCAACCATGACCACCTCCGCGCAGGCCGCCACCGCCCGGGCCGGGACCTCCCGGCGGCCGGGCGCGGGCCGTACGCCCGTGAGCCGGTACCGCCAGACCGTCCGGCTGCTGCGCACCGAGCTCGTGCTGTTCTACCGCTACCGGGTGGCGCTGTTCTTCGCCGCCTTCCCCCTGATGTTCGTCGCGTTCGCGCTGCCCCTCGAAGGCCAGGAACCGGTCCCCGGGATCGACGCCGCCGCCCTGAACATGAGCGGCATCCCGGTTCTGGCGGCGCTCTCCCTGGGGCTCATGCACGTGCCCAACGTGTACGCGGCCCGCCGCGAGCAGCTGGTGCTCAAGCGGTTCCGTGCGAGCGGGGTCGCGCCCGCGGCCCTGTTCGGGGCGACGACGCTGTCGGTGCTGCTGGTCGTCGCCGTCCTCACCGCGGTCGTAGCGGGGATCGTCGCGGCGCGCTACGGCGCCCTGCCCGCCGACCCCCTCCTCGTGCTGGCCGGCGTCGTCCTGGTCACCGTGGCCATGTCGCTGTTCGGGATCGCGTTCACCAGGCTCACGCGCAACGCCGAGAGCGCGCAGATGATGTGCATCGTGCCGTTCATGCTGCTGTACGGGGTGAGCGGCCTGGTGGTCCCGCTCGACCTGCTGCCCGAGCCGATCGCGGCGGCGGCCGCGCTGCTGCCGACGACGGCGGCGGCCGGCCTGGTGCGCTCCGGCTACTGGGGGCACGACCTGTTCGGCGGGGTCGCCGGGGGCGAACCCGCCGGGTTCGCCGAGCTGTGGACCGCCGCCCTGCCCTCGATCGGGATCCTGATCGTGTGGACCGCCGTCGCGGTGTCCCTGCTGAGGTACTTCCGCTGGGATCCGCGCCAGGCGGGGTGAACGGACGATCGCCGCGGGGGAGGCGCGGGCACGCGGCCTCACTCCCGCGGAGGGGTGGGCGGCCCGGGGACGGCGGGCCGCCCACCCCGGATAAGCTGGCGCGACGACGGGGAGAGAGGGGACGGACGATGCCGGACTCGGGGTCCGACACCGCCGCCGAGGCGGACGGCCGCACCATCGAGGCCGCCGCAGCCACCCCCGGCCCTTCCGCCGGCGGAGCCGGCCTGGCACCGGGCACGGGGCTGGGCGGCGGATCCAGCCGGGCCGAACTGCGGAGACTGCGCTACGCCCGATGGCTCGTCATGTCGGCGTTCGTCATCCTCGCCCTGGCGATCCCCTTCTTCGCCGGGCTCGGCGTGCTCAACTCCCTCGCCACGGGTGAGATCCCGTTGTGGCGCAACGCCCCCGCGTTCGCGCTCAGCCTGCCGCTGGCCTGGCTCTGCGTCCGGATGGTCACCTCCCGGCTGGCCGATCGCGCGGTCAGCCCGGAACGGATGTTCTGGGCCTCGCTCGCGCTGGTCGCGGCCATCGCCGTGCTGCTGGACGTCTATACCTGGACGCTGATGCTGATCGGCGCGTGGTGGTCGATGGCGGCGCTGGTCGCGCCGCGCGCGCGGATGGCCGCCATCGCCGTCGTCCTGCTCATGGTGCCGTGGGTCCGGATCGGGCTGCTGCCCGCCCCCGACTTCCTGCTGCTGTTCCGGGTCTGGGCGGGGGCGATCGTCTGGGGGCTGTTCATGCTCGGGGCCAACGCCGCGACCCTGTTCATGTGGGACGTCGCGACCGAGGCCCTGGCCGCGCGCGACGCCCGTGCCCGGCTCGCCGTCAGCGAGGAGCGGCTGCGGTTCGCCCGCGACATGCACGACCTGCTCGGGCACAGCCTGTCGGGCATCGCCGTCAAGAGCGAGCTCGCGGCGCGGCTGGCCGAGCGCGACCCCGCCCGGGCGGCCCAGGAGATGGCCGAGGTCCAGCGGCTGGCCCGCGAGGCGCTGCGCGAGGTGCGGACCGCCGTCTCCGGGTACCGCGAGGTCGACCTCGCCTCCGAGGTCGCCGGCGTGCGCGCGGTGCTCGGCGCGGCCGGGATCCGCTGCACGGCCGACGTCCCCGACGACGACGCGCTTCCGGCCGGCTCCGCCTCCCTCGCCGCGTGGGTGGTGCGCGAGGGTGCCACCAACGCGCTCCGGCACAGCACCGCGAAGTCCTGCGACCTCTCCGTGCGCATCGGCGAGCGCGCCGTGGTGGTCGAGGTGTACAACGACGGCGTGCGCGCGGACGCCCGCGACCGGTCCGCCCCCCATTACGGCAACGGGCTCAGCGGCCTCACCGAGCGCGTCGCGGCGGCCGGGGGATCGCTGTCGGCCAGCGCCACCGGCGACGGCGGGTTCCTGCTGCGGGCGGTGTTGCCCGCCCCCGGGACGAAGGCGCGGGAGCGCGGTGCCCCGCGCGACGGACGAGAGGACGTGACCGTGTGATCCGCATCGTTCTGGCGGACGATGAGCACCTGGTCCGCGGGGCGATCGCCGCCCTGCTCGGCCTGGAGGACGACCTGGAGGTGGTCGCCGAGGTGGGGCGGGGTGACGCCGTGGTGGCCGCGGTGACCGGCGGGGACGCCGACATCGCGGTGCTCGACATCGAGATGCCCGGCGGATCGGGTCTGGAGGTGGCCGCCGACCTCAAGGCCGCCGCCCCCGGGTGCGGGGTGCTCATTCTCACCAGCTTCGGCCGGCCCGGCTACCTGCGCCGCGCGCTGGCCGCGGGCGCGCGCGGGTTCCTGGCCAAGGACGCCCCGGTCGACCAGCTGGCCGGCGCGATCCGCAAGGTGCACGGGGGCGGCCGCTACATCGACACCGAACTGGCCGCCGCGGCCATGACCGCGGGCGAGAACCCCCTGACGGCCCGCGAGGCCGAGGTCCTGCGCGGCGCAGCCGAGGGGCGGCCGGTGAGCGCGATCGCCGCCGCCCTCCACCTGACCGAGGGAACCGTGCGCAACTACCTCTCCAGCGCCATCACCAAGACGGGCGCCGACAACCGCATGTCCGCCATCCGCACCGCCCAGGACATGGGCTGGCTCTGAGCCTGGAACCCCGGGTCCGCCCGGTCCCGAGGCCGGAACGCGGGCCGCTCACAGGAAGCGCAGGACCAGCATGGCGGTGTCGTCGGTGTGGCCGCCCGGGGCGAACTCCTCCAGGTCGCGGTCGAGGCGGACGGTGATCGCGTGGGCGGTGAGGCCGGAGCAGGCGGAGAAGATGCGGGTCAGCCCTTCGTCGCCGAGCATGTCGGACCCGTTGCGGCGCTCGGTCACGCCGTCGGTGACCGCGAGCAGGACGTCGCCCGACGCCACCTCGATGGTCTCGGTGTGGAAGTCCACGTCCTCGAACGCGCCCAGCAGCGGCTGCGAGCTGCCCATGGGCTCGACCTCGCCCTTCTGGTTGAGCCGCAGCGGGAGCGGGTGGCCCGCCGACACCAGCCGGATCCGCATCCCATCGCCCGGCCGGCCCAGCGGGGTCATCTCGCCGTAGAGCATGGTGAGGAACCTGGTGCTGGTGTTCTCATCCAGGATCGCCAGGTTCAGCCGCTGCATGATGTGCGACGGGGAGAACCCCTCGCGGGCCAGCGCCCGGAGGGTGTGCCGGGCCAGCCCGGTGACCGCGGCGGCCTCCGGCCCCGTCCCGCAGACGTCGCCGATCGCGAAGCACCAGCGGCCGTCGATGGCGAAGATGTCGTAGAAGTCGCCGCCCACCACCGTGCGCTCGTCGGCCGACCGGTAGAACACCGCGTGGTCGACCCCGGGAACGACCGGCACCTTCTCCTTCGCGGGCAGCAGGCTGCGCTGGAGCGCCTCGCTCATCGAGGTCTGGGCCGCGTACAGCCGCGCGTTCTCCATGGCCGAGGCGACCCGGCGGGCCAGGTCGTCGACGATGTCGACGTCCTCAAGGGTGAAGTCCTCGCCCGTCTGCTTGCCCAGCGTCATCCGGCCGAGCTTCTGGCCGTGGGCGACCAGCGGCACGCTGATCGCCGGGGACTCCGCCAGCTCCAGGGTGAGTTCGTCGCCCAGGTTGGCCGCCACGAGCGCGTCGCGGGTCCACAGCGGACGCGGCTCGCGCTGCTCGGGCGGCGGCAGCTCGGTGAGCAGGGTCCGCAGGACGTCGTTGTAGTTCTCGTTGCCGTGCATCGTGTGCACCAGCCGGGACACGCCCAGGTCCGTGGTGGTGTGCACCGCGCACCACGCGTGCAGCCGCGACGTGATGAGCTGCGCGGCCAGCGCCGCGGTCATCTGCTCGTCGAGGGTTCCGGTGAGCAGGTCGCTGGCCTCGGCGAGGAAGCTCAGCGACGCCCGCCGGGCGAGTTCGACCTCGGCCAGGCGGGCGCGCTCCATGGGCAGCGCGATCCGGTCGGCGCCGTCCTGGAGGCGGCGCGCCGCGGTGTCGCCGAAGTGCCGGATGCGCCGCGAGGCCACCCCGATCAGCCCGGTGATCCTGCCCTCGACGATCAGCGGGGCGGTCACCAGCGACCGCATGCCGGCCTCCGCGAGCCGGCCGCGGTGGGCGCGGGCGATCATGAGGTCGTCGTTGATGACGGCGCCCGGGGCCGGGGCGACCGAGGGGAACGTCTCCTCCGTGCGGCTGCGGAACCTGCGCCAGGGCCCGCTGGTCACGCCCACGGCGGCGCGGACCTCCCACTCGGTCTCGTCGGTGGTGGCCAGCGCGATGTAGGCGGCGTCGCCGCCCAGGGCCGATCGGGCGTATTCGACGGTGCGTTCGAGCAGGTCGGGCAGTGACAGCCGCGCCGAGAGCGCGGCGTCGAGCGAGGCCCACGGGCTGGGCCGGGTGGGGCGGCGCGTCAGCGGGCGCACCGGCAGCGGGGGAGTCAATTCCGCGTGGGGCGCACCGTTCTCGTCCTGGATCCGGAACCAGACCGCCTTGTCCTCCTTGCTGTAGCTCACGCCCCAACTGGTGGCGATCGCAGCGGCGAGGGCCAGGCCCAGCCCGCCGCTTCGCGCGTTCTCGTGGGAGGGGGAGGTGTCGACGGTCAGCGGACCCGCCTGGGGCACGGCGCGGCCGGGCACCCGGTCGGCGACCACGACCTCGACGGCCCCGTTCAGCCGGCGCACGGTCAGTTCGAGCACGCTCTCGGCGTGCACGACCGCATTGGTGACCAGCTCGCTGACCAGCAGGATGATGTCGTCCGCGTCGGACTCCACGCTCCAGTTGGCCAGGGTCTCGCGGACGAACGACCGGGCATCGCCCGCGGTCTCGGGGGCGGGGGAGAACTGCTGTCGGGCGACCTTCATCTCGTCATGTGGCATGGTGAAGCCGTACGGTTTCCTTCGGCGTCGAGCGGGACGACGGGTCGCGCAGGTTCGGCGGCTCGATCACCCCACTACCCCTGTCTACCCCTGTCACGTTCTGCCGCCCGGCGCGGTGGGCCCGGCGAGTCCAGGGCCGGTCCGTGGCCGCGGTGCGGGCGGCGACGAAGTCATGATGTCAGAACGCCCATGTGAAGAGCAGCCGGGCCGCATAACGTGGTGCGATACGGCGCTCACCCGCGGACGCCGTTCCGGGCTGGTCGCCGCGCGTATCAGTACGTAGCGTTGGACACCACGGCGAACGCCTCCGCCGAGTGGGATGCCCCACCCCAGGTGGAGCCCGGCCCTCGCCGGGTCGCCGGCGACGAGCAGCAGAGGAGGGGGATCCATGCCAGAGGCAGCCACCCGAGCACGGGACACCGAAGCGCAGCTGGACGAGTTGCTGAGCGCACTCTACGAGATGCGCGACGGGGATTTCACCGTGCGGCTGAACTCCCGGCGCGACGGCAAGGCCGGTGAACTGGCGTCGGTGTTCAATCAGGTGCTCGACCACTGCGAGCAGCTCAGCAGCGAGCTGCAACGCGTGGGTGGCGTCATCAGCAGCGAGGGCAGGCTGACCGAGCGCATCTCGGTCAGCCCGGCGCGTGGCGCCTGGGGCACCACCGTGCGCTCGCTGAACCAGCTGCTCGACGAGGTCAGCGAGCCCGTGACCGAGGTCGCCCAGATCCTCGACGCCGTCGCCGGCGGCGACCTCTCCCAGCGCGCCGACCTCACCAGCCGGCACGGGGCGCTCCACGGCGACCTGCTGGGCCTGGCCACATCGGTCAACCGCATGGCCGACCAGATGCACGGGTTCACCAACGAGGTCACCCGGGTGGCCCGCGAGGTCGGCACCGAGGGCAAGCTCGGCGGCAGCGCGCGGGTCGAGGGGGTCTCCGGCGCCTGGCGCGACGTCACCGAGTCGGTCAACCAGATGGCGTCGCGGCTCACCGCGCAGGTGCGCGACATCTCCACCGTGACCTCGGCCGTCGCGCAGGGCCACTTGAGCCGCAAGGTCACCGTCGACGTCCAGGGCGAGATGCTCCAGCTCAAGGACACCGTGAACACCATGGTGGACCAGCTCTCGACGTTCGCCGACGAAGTGACCCGGGTGGCCCGCGAGGTGGGCACCGAGGGCAAGCTGGGCGGCCGCGCCAACGTCAAGGGCGTGTCGGGGATCTGGAAGGACCTCACCGACAACGTCAACTCCATGGCCGACAACCTCACCAACCAGGTGCGCGACATCTCCCAGGTGACCACCGCCGTGGCGCGGGGCGACCTGGGCCGCAAGGTCACCGTCGACGTCCAGGGCGAGATGCTCCAGCTCAAGGACACGGTCAACACGATGGTCGACCAGCTCGACTCGTTCGCCGACGAGGTCACCAGAGTCGCGCGCGAGGTGGGCACCGAGGGCAAGCTGGGCGGCCGCGCCAACGTCAAGGGCGTGTCGGGGATCTGGAAGGACCTCACCGACAACGTCAACTCCATGGCGAACAGCCTGACCTACCAGGTCCGCAACATCTCGCAGGTCACCACCGCGGTCGCCAAGGGCGATCTGACCAAGAAGATCACCGTCGACGCCCAAGGCGAGATGCTCCAGCTGAAGGACACCGTCAACACGATGGTCGACCAGCTGGAGTCCTTCGCCGACGAGGTGACCCGCATGGCGCGCGAGGTGGGGACCGAGGGGACACTCGGCGGCCAGGCGCACGTGCGCGGCGTCTCCGGGGTGTGGAAGGACCTGACCGACAACGTCAACTCCATGGCCAACAACCTGACCCACCAGGTGCGGCAGATCTCCACCGTGACCTCCGCGGTGGCCCGGGGCGACCTCACCAAGAAGGTCACGGTCAACGCCAAGGGCGAGATCCTCGAACTCAAGGACACCATCAACGTGATGGTGGACCAGCTGTCCGCCTTCGCCGACGAGGTCACCCGGATGGCCCGCGAGGTGGGTACCGAGGGCCAGTTGGGCGGCCGCGCCAACGTCAAGGGCGTCGAGGGCATCTGGAAGGACCTCACCGAGAACGTCAACTCGATGTCGCACAACCTCACCACGCAGGTGCGCAACATCTCGCAGGTCACGTCGGCCGTCGCCAACGGCGACCTGAGCAAGAAGATCACGGTCGACGCCCAGGGGGAGATCCTGGAGCTGAAGGACACCGTGAACAACATGGTCGTCCAGCTGTCGGCGTTCGCGGAGGAGGTCACCCGCGTCGCCCACGAGGTCGGCAGCGAGGGCCAGCTCGGCGGCCAGGCGAAGGTCAAGGGCGTCTCCGGCACCTGGAAGCACCTCACCGACAGCGTGAACGAGCTGGCCGGCAACCTGACCACGCAGGTGCGCGCGATCGGCGAGGTCGCCAGCGCGGTCACCCGCGGCGACCTCACCCAGAACATCCAGGTCGACGCCCGCGGCGAGATGCAGCAGCTCAAGGACAACATCAACCTGATGGTGAGCAACCTGCGCGAGACCACGGCCGCCCAGCGCGACGAGGACTGGCTCAAGAGCAACCTGGCCCGCATATCGGGCCGGATCCAGGGCCACCGCGACCTCCACGAACTGGCCCGGTTGATCATGACCGAGGTCACGCCGCTGGTCGAGGCCCAGCACGGCGCCTGCTACCTGCCCGAGGAGAAGGACGAGGAGGAGAGCTTCCGCCTCTACGCCGGGTTCGGCTACCAGCCCGAGGAGTCCCGCCGCCACGTGCACGCGGGCCAGGGGCTGGCCGGCGAGGTCATCGCGCAGAAGAACGAGATGCTGATCCACAACGTCCCGGGCGACTACGTCCGGATCGAGTCGGGCCTGGGCGAGGCGCCGCCGCTGTCCCTGGCGATCCTGCCGATCATCTCGGAGGGCCGTGTCCTCGGCGTCATCGAACTGGGCGCCTACCAGCAGTTCCGCGAAGTCCACCTGGACTTCCTGCGCCAGCTGATGTCGCTGATCGGCACCACGGTCAACACGATCCTCGCCAACTCCAAGACCGAATACCTGCTCCTGCAGTCGCGCCAGCTCACCAACGCGCTCCAGGAGCGCTCCAACGAGCTCCAGCGCCAGCAGGAGGAGCTGCGCCGCAAGAACGCCGAGCTGCACAGCAAGGCCGGCCAGCTCGCCAGCCAGAACCGCGCCATCGAACTCCAGAACCGGCAGATCGAGCGCGCGCGGCGGTCGCTGGAGGACCGGGCGCACCAGCTCCAGGTGTCGTCGAAGTACAAGTCCGAGTTCCTGGCGAACATGTCGCACGAGCTGCGGACCCCGCTCAACAGCCTGCTCATCCTGGCCCGGCTGCTCGCCGACAACAGCGAGCAGAACCTGACCTCCAAGCAGGTGGAGTTCGCCCAGACCATCCACAAGGCCGGAAACGACCTGCTCCAGCTGATCGACGAGATCCTGGACCTCGCCAAGGTCGAGGCGGGGCGCGCCGAGGTGCAGCCCTCCGACGTGTCGATCAGCCAGCTCGTCGACTACGTCGAGGCGTCCTTCCGGCCGATGACCGCCGAGCGCGGGCTCGCGTTCGCGGTCGAGGTCTCGCCCGACATCCCCAACTACCTGTGGACCGACGAGCAGCGGCTCCAGCAGATCCTGCGCAACCTGCTGTCCAACGCCGTGAAGTTCACCGGGTCCGGCGAGATCCGGCTCCTCATCGAGCCCGCCTGGGCGCTCGAGGACGCCGACCTCGACATGTTCGGCGAGAACGAGGAGGTCATCGCGTTCTCGGTGGCCGACACCGGTATCGGGATCCCCGACGACAAGCTCCAAGTGATCTTCGAGGCGTTCCACCAGGGCGACGGCGGTACCAGCCGCCGCTTCGGCGGGACCGGCCTGGGGCTGTCCATCAGCCGCAACTTCGCCCGCCTGATGGGCGGCGAGATCCGGGTGCACAGCCTGGTCGGCGAGGGCAGCACCTTCACCCTCCTGCTCCCGGTGCGGCTGCCCGAGGGCGCAGCGGAGCGGCTGGAGCAGCCCGCCGACACCCCGCCGGAGCTCACGGGGGTGGTCTCCCGGGTCGACATCGAACCGCTCACCGACGTCGACGTCGAGATCCCCGACAGCCCGGCCGACCTGATGGACGACCCCGACGACACCGACTTCCTGGAGGCCGAGCCGGTGCCGGTGCTGCGCCCGGCCGAGGAGCCCGCCGAGGGGGCCGACACCGCCGACGAGGTGCGCGACGACCCCGCGCGCGACGCCGTCCTATCGGGCCGCCGGGTGCTCATCGTCGACGACGACATCCGCAACGTCTTCGCGCTGACCAGCGCGCTGGAGGCGCACGGGCTGCTCGTGCTCTACGCCGACAACGGGAAGTCCGGCATCGAGAAGCTGGAGGCCAACGAGGACGTCGAGCTGGTGCTGATGGACATCATGATGCCGGAGCTCGACGGCAACGCCACCACCCGCGCGATCCGCGAGATGCCGCAGTTCGCCGGGCTGCCCATCATCTCGCTGACGGCCCAGGCCATGCAGGGCGACCGCGAACGCAGCCTGGAAGCCGGGGCCTCGGACTATGTGACCAAGCCCGTCGACCTCGACTACCTGTTGGATGTGATCCGCACGTGGTTGGATCGGGGCACCTCCGACGACGGGGGCGACGGGCCCGGGAGTACGGACAATGAGCAGGAGCAGTAGCGTGCCGCAGAAGGCCAACATCCTCCTCGTGGACGACCGCGATGAGAACCTCACGGCGCTGGAGGCGATCCTCACCTCACTCGATCAGAACCTCGTGCGCGCCGATTCCGGAGAGGCCGCCCTCAAAGCCCTGCTGGAGGACGAGTTCGCGGTCATCCTGCTGGACGTCGTGATGCCGGGGATGGACGGGTTCGAGACCGCCGCGCACATCAAGCAGCGCGAGAAGACCAAGGACGTCCCGATCATCTTCCTGACGGGCGCCGGGATCGACCGGCACCAGGTGTTCCGCGGGTACGCCTCGCGGGCGATCGACTACCTCACCAAGCCGTTCGACCCCTGGGTGCTGCGCTCCAAGGTCGAGGTGTTCGTGGAGCTCTACCACACCAAGCAGCAGCTGCGCGACCAGTCGCGGATGCTGCAACGGGCCCTGACCGAGGAGGCCGGCGATTCCGCCGGCCCGGTGGCCGCGCGGCTGTCGCGGCGGGTCGCCGACGTCAACGCGAACCTGAGGCTGGTGCGCGACCTGGTGGTGGCCGACGACCGCGACACCGACGCCCGCACCGTCGAGGCGGTCCGCGACCTCGACAGCTCCGTGGCGAAACTGACCGCCCTGGTGGACGCGCTCCACGGGCCCGCGTGAGCCGCACGGGTCCCGCCGGCCGTGCCCCCGGTGCGCGCGGGCGCGGCCCGGCGGCGTGATCCCCGTCATGCCCGTGGCCGGATCCGGCCGCCCGGGTGGGCGGGCGGTGCCCGTGTGGCCGGTGGTCCTGCGTATATGCGGCTGTGGCGTAGCGGAGACCGTCCCGTTTCGGAAAGATCGGTAGACTCGACACGGCCGTTCGCCGGCCGAAGTCCATGACTTCCGGAAACCACGCGCCGTCCAGCCCCGGCGGCACCCGACTCTCGCCCCCGGCCTCGGTCCGGACCGCCGGTCCTCCACCTTTCCAGAACCGAGCGACGACGCGGGACGTGAGTCTCCCTTCCACAATCGGACTCCTTGGAGATGCCACCGTGCCCCGTACGTTGTCCCGCGCAGCCGTCGGCGCATCCGCCGTCATCCTGAGCCTCGCCTACCCCGGGGCGGCCTGGGCGACCACGGACTCCGGCACGGAATCCTTCTCCTACACCTGCACCGACCAGGACGACTCCTCCTACACCGAGTCCGACTCCATCGAGGTCACCATCGAGGCCCCCGCCGACGCCGAGGTCGGCCAGGCCGTCGAGGTGTCGGCCGAGCCCGCCAACTACAGCTTCTTCAGCTTCACCGACGGCGGCGAGATCACCACGGGCAGCCTCTCGATCGAGATCCTGCTCGGCGGCGAGGCCGCGCCGCAGGGCAGCGTCAGCGCCTCGGTCGACGCCGAGACCCCGTTCGGCGAGGACGACGAAGAGACCTTCGACGAGTCCGCGCTGACCGCGAGCTTCACGCCCACCGACCCCGGTGACATCTCCCTGTCCCCGGGCGATGTCACCATCGAGGTCGACCAGGAGGTCGGCCCCTCCACCACGGTGTGCACCCCGGACTCCGCCACCGACGCCATCGCCACGGTGACCGTCGCCGGCGACCCCGCCCAGGAGAGCCCCGCGGCATCCGACCCGCAGGGCGACCCCGGTGACAACGGCAGCGGCGCCGCCCAGGCCGACTCCGCCGACTCCGGGCGGACCCTGATGGTCGTGGCGGCCGTGGTCGGCGGCATCATGCTCGTCGGCGCGGCGGTGGTCCTCGGCGTGCTGATCACCCTCCTGCGCCGCCGCTAGCGCGAGCGCTCCGGACGAAGGCGGGCACCCCCGGAAGGGGGTGTCCGCCTTTCGCCGTGAAGGGCCGCTGCGCGTAGTAGAAAGGGAGCGATGGCCAGTCCTGCGGATCTCTCCTGGCGCCGACGGCTACTCAGCCCCTCGGGCCTCGCATTCGTGCTGCTCTGCCTCTTCCTGCCGTTCATCGGCGTCTCGTGCGAGGGCGGCCTGGGCACGCTGGAGGTGCGCGTCAGCGGCTGGGACATGGCGGTGAGCGGCCATCCGTCCATCACCGGTACCGGGCTGCTGGGGGCCGACGGCACCGGGCAGCCGGGCCTGGTCCGCGAGTTCTCCGAGGCCGGGGCCGAGGAGCGCGTGGGCGTCCAGCCGTTCATGCTGGCCGGGGTCCTGGCCGTCCTGGTCGCACTGGTCCTCGGCGTGGTGCTGCCGACGGCGTTCTCCCGGGCGCTCGGCGGCCTCATCGCCGCGGGCGCGGCCGCGGCGTCGATCGCGGTCAACGAGGCCGTGGTCCTGGCCGAACTGGAGGAGCGGCTGCGGTCCGACGCGGCGTGGCTGGCCACCGATGCCGTGGCGGGCACCCGCGCCGGGTTCTGGATCACCCTCGCCGTGCTGGGCGCGGTCGCCGCGCACGACCTCGCGGGCCTGGTGACGTCCCGGCACGGTCCGCCGGCCGCCGGACCGCCCGCGTCCGCCCCTGCCGGCGCCCACGCGGTCCCCCCGCCTCCGGGGTTCCCGCAAGCGCCGCCGGGCCCGTTCCCGCCACCGCCGGCCCCGTTCCCGGGGAACGCGGGACCGCCGCTGGGGCGGCCGCCCGCCGATCCCTACGGCCCGCCGTTCGGCGACCGCGGCCCCGACACCTCCGAGGACCCGCGTTTCGGCCGCGGCGGCGACCCCTACGGTCCGCCGTACGGGTAGGGCGGCGCCGGCCGGCTCCGGCGGTGGCGGTACGGCTCAGGCGGTGGGGCGGGGCGGCAGCGCGAGCCCGATGTGCTCGCCGATCTCCTCGATCAGGCCGAGGTCGGCCAGCCGGAACGAGCCCCGGTTGCTGCGGCGGATCAGGGTCAGCGCGCCGCGGACGCCGCGGCTGCCGCGCAGCGGCACGCACATCAGCGATCCCGCGCCCAGCACGCTGAGCACCGGGACGCCGCTCCCGGCGCTGCCCAGGACCCCTTCGTCCTCGATCTGCTGGTGCAGCACGGATTTCCCGCTGACCAGCACCTCACGCGGCAGGGCCGACGCCAAGGGGTCGGCCGCCGCGACCAGGCCGTGCTGCTCGTCCCCGGGCGGTCCCGCCACCACCGCCCGGCGCGCCGCGTCGGGGTCGTCGGGGGAGTCGCAGACGTCGATGACCACCCAGTCGGCGTAGGAATCGGCCAGCAGCGCGCCGGCGTCGTCGAGCGCCAGCGGGCGGCCGGCGCCGCCCGGGCCCGCGCTCCTCAGCAGGAGCCGGGTCATGCGGGTGAGCACGTCGAGCCGGCGCGCCGCCAGCACCACGACCTGGTCCTCGACCTCGGCCTCCAACGGGGCGGGCCCGGGGTCCTCGCCGTCCAGCGGCGGCGACACCACCACCAGCACCAGAGGTGTCGCCTCGGTGAGCACGTCGAGCCGGGTCAGCGTGAGGTGGACGTCCTCGGCCCAGCCCCGCTGCGCCAGGCGCGACTCGAACGACGCGGGCTCCCCGCTGCGGGCGACCGCGGCCAGCCACGACCGCATGGCGGCGCGGCGGCGCAGGTCGACGAAGTTCGCGAAGGGCTTGCCGGTCAGGTAGCCGCTGGCGCTGCCCAGCCGGTCGGCCCCGATGGCGTTGATGCGGCGGATGTAGCCCTCGTGGTCCAGCAGGACGACGGGGACGCTCAGCTGGGTGAACACGGCGCGCAGGATCGAGCGCTCGTCGTCGCCGGCCGATGACGTGGACCGGCGGTGGGCGTCGGCGTCGTTGTCGGCGGCGAGCCGGCGCCCGCAGTCGCCCAGCAGCTCTTCGGCGAAGCCGAGTTCGGCCAGCGCGGCCTCGGCCGTTCCCGCGGCGTCATCGGGGTACATGGCATGTGTGGACCGCAATGCCGCCACGCGCTCGCTCAGCTCCGCGATCTGGCGGCGCAGAGCTGCGAGGTTCTCCGGCACGCTCGGACCTCCAGACGATGCGGATGTCGGGGCCGGCGGTCGCGTGCGACGGCGCCGCCCCTCAACGACGCTAACGCATGTCCGATGTGATCGGTTCGATGGTTACCGTGGAGTCAGGTCGGGGCCCGTTTCCGCCGGACACCCGGAACGCGGCACGAACCGGGGGCGGTACCGTCCGAGCGGCAACAAGGGGGGCGCCGATGTGGATCGAACGCTTGGCACGCGACATCGGAGCGGTCGGCCAGGCACAGGGGGGTTCGCCCGAGCGGGCCCTGGACCAGATGAGCGTGGCCGCGGCGCGCGCCGTGCCCGGGTGCTCGGCCGCGCTGGTGGTCGTCTGGCACGACGTCGGGCGGGGCGATGAGCGGTCCGAAGAGGTCGCCGGCCGCCACGTCGTGGCCGACTATGGGGCCTCCCACTCCGACCTGGCCACCGCTTTCGAGCACCAGTACACCACCGACCAGGGCCCCACGGTCGAGGCGGTCCGCGAGATGCGGCCGGTGAGCGTGGGGGACGTCCTGCGCGAGGACCGCTGGCCGGGGTACACGAGTATGGCCGTGCAGTGCGGCGACCGCTCGTCGGTGACCTACCCCTGCGCGCTGGGCGGCGAGGTCGTGACGTTCGGCGTGCACTCGGGGCGGGGCGACGCCTTCGACGCCGAGACCATCACCCCGCTCGTGGCCCTGCTCGCCGAGCACGCCGCGATGGCCCTGCACAGCGCCGGGCGCTACACCGATGTGGCGCGCGAGGCCGCGCACATGCGGCGGGCGATGTCGGTGCGCGCGGTCATCGACCAGGCCAAGGGCATCATCATGCACGCGCGCGGTTGCGACGCCGCCGAGGCGTTCGACGAGCTGCGCCGGGTCGCGCAGCGCAACCGGATGAAGGTGGCCGACGTCGCGCGCAGCCTCGTGGCCGAGAACGACGCGACGGGCGGCCGGCCCGCCCCGCGCGCCCGCTCGGGGCGCTGAGGGCGCGTACGGGGCGGCGACGCGCAGTATCGTTGTGGTGACGTCCGCCGCCGGAACCTGTCTCGCCTTTGGCGATGGCGCTAATGTGGGCTGCGTGGAGTTCGCAACCGAGCAGTGCGCGCCCACCCCTGGCCGCCGAGGAGTGTGAGAGTGGCGTCCGATATCTCGATCCGTGCCGAAGGCGACGTCGTCGTGGTCACGCCGGCGGGGGAGCTGGACGCCATCACCTCCCCCGACCTCGCCGCCGCCCTTGAGGGCGTGCTCGGCGCCGACAGCCCGTGCCGCGGCGTGGTGATCGACTTCTCCCGCGTGACCTTCTGTGACTCCCGCTGCATCGGCGTGCTCGTCGCGGCCTACCGCCAGGCCCGCGACCGCGGGATCAAGCTCGCGGTCTCCTCGCCCCAGCGCACGGTCCTGCGCCTCTTCGTGATCGCCGGGATCGACCAGGTCCTCACCATCGAGAACGACACCCGCGTGGCGGTCGACACCGTCCTGGCCTAGGCATCCCGGGCGGGCCCGCTACTGCGGGACGCGGAAGTGGAGCCGCACCAGGGAGCCGTGGTCGCCCCCGCTGATCTCCATGAAGTCGCAGATCTGCCGGGTGATCCACAGGCCGTAGCCGCGCGGGCCGGGCGGGGTGGCGCTCAGGTAGCCGCTGAGCGGGTCGGTGAGCCCGCCGTTCTCGTCGATGACGTCGCACACCACCCAGCCGGGACGGCGCCACACCGAGACCGTTCCCTTGCCCGCCCCGTGTTCCAGGGCGTTGGCGGCGAGTTCGTTGGCGGCGACCACGAGGTCGCCCGCGCGGTCGCCCGGCATCCCGGAGGCGGCGGCGAGGCCGCGGATCTCCTCGCGCAGCGCGGGCAGATCGGGGTGGATGTCGACCGAGTCGAGGTCGCCCACCGGGGCGGGCAGCCGCCGCCCGGTGTCGCGCGCGCTGAAGGCCGCCGGGCTCACGTGGTCGGGGCTCGGCCGCCGGCCGCCGCGGTCGAGCAGGACGGGGTGCGTGCGCCGCACCCCGGCGCGGATCGCGGGCGGCGCGGCACGGGCGTCGTGCAGGCAGATGAGGCGCAGCGCCGATCCGGCCAGGCAGGTGGCCATGACGGACTCCATGCGCTGCCACTCGCGCAGCCGCAGCGGGTCGCGCAGCGGCATCGGGGGTTCGCCCACCACCGTCAGCGGGCCGCCGTCCGGTGCGAGGCTCTGCGCCAGGCGCTGCAGGGATACGAGGGTGCGGCCGGGGGCGTCGTAGAGCTCGTCGCGCTCCATGAAGCGCACGGTGGAGGGGTGAAGGTCACCGAGGGCGTCCCGGAGAACGGTACGCGCCGCTAGGGCCACCGCCACCAGTACCCGCCCGCCGCCGTCGGCCGCCGCGCGGATGCGGGGGGCGACGACATCGCGCAGGTCCTCTGGCGCGCCTACGAGTACGGCCTGGTGGTCGAAACCCGCGGTCCCGGTGGGCGCGGATCCGGCGCGTGACGTCATGGCATCATCCCGGGCGTCCCTCCCGGCCTGGGCTGACTCGACTCGGTACTTCCCGGTGCGGTTCACCGCCGTTCGGGACTAGTGTGCATCATCCCCTGCGGCCAGCGGCAGCCCGCCCTGGGAAGCGAGGGTCCGGTCGTAGATCTGCTCCGTCTCCTGGGCGACGCGCTGCCACGTGAAACGGGACACCGCCCGGTCGGCGCCGGCGATGCCGTAGGCGCTGCGCATGGTGTTCTCACCGATGAGCCCGCGCAGGGCCCGGGCCAGCGTGTCGGGGCGCGCGTGGCGCAGCAGCAGCCCGGTCGTGCCGTGCAGCACCGCACCGGTCACGCTGCCGACCGCCTTGGCCACGACCGGGAGCCCGCAGGCCATCGCCTCCAGGACGGCACCCCCATAGGGGTCGTACGGGGCGGCCGAGACGTAGATGTCCGCCGACCGGAGCAGCCGCGGCAGTTCCTTGCGCTCGATGGGCCCGGTGAGGGTGACGCGGTCGTTCACCCCCGCCTCCTTCGCCAGGAGTTCCAGGCGGCAGGCGTCCTCGTCCAGGGCCAGTTCGACCGGCGCGGGCCCGGCGATGACCGTCAGCTCGGCATCGGGCAGCCGGGTCATGGTCTCGATCAGCGTGTCGGCGCCGCCCGCCGACATCGGGGCGACCGAGATGATGCGCGTGCGGTCCTGGCGGCGGCCGTGCCAGGGCTCGGCGGTGGTCCCGCCCTCGGGGCTGAACTGGTCGGTGTCGACGCCGAAGGGCACCACGCTGACCCGCCACCGGGGCACGCCCATGCGCGCCAGCTCGAAGCGCTGGTCGGCGGAGTTCACCACGACGGTGTCGGCGCGCCCGGCGATGGCGGCCTCCAGCCGCACCCGGTCGGGGCGCGGCGCGAGCCCGGAGCGCTGCTCGGAGATGTTGAGGGAGTGGAAGGTCTGCACGACCGGCACCCGGCCGGCGCCGCCGGAGTCGCCGCGCGCGGCCGACAGCGCCGCCAGACCGCTGGTCCAGCCGAACGCGTGCAGGACATCGGGGGTGTCCTCGGCGACGCTCGCGGAGAGCGCGGCGGCGAAGGCCCCCGTGTGGTCGGCCTGCTCGTGCTCCGCCAGCGGCCGCTCGGGACCGGCCGACAGGTACTCGACGTTCACCCCGCGCCCCATCCGCGACCGGTCGGGCAGGTTCGCGGCGCCGCGGCGGGCGTACACGGTGACGCGGTGGCCGAGCCTGGCCAGTTGCCGGGAGACCGCCGCGATGTGGACGCTCTCCCCGCACGTGGGCTCTCCTTTGTGCGCGGGGAGCGGATTGGTGTGCTCGGCGACCAAGGCGATCTTCACGTGGGACTCCTCACGGCGTGGCGGCGGCCCCGGACGCGCGGCGGCACCGGCGCGCACGGGCGCTGGTGCCGCGGCCGGCGGCGGGGATGGGTTGCTGGCGACACCACCGGCCCGGCGGCACGCCGGAACCCGATGGCGGGAAAGGAGGAAGAAGCGGGAAGACGCATGAGGATCACACCAACCGTTCGCGGGAATGAGAAAAGCGCTCGCAAGAGGGCACCGGCGGAGCCGCCAGCGCGCGAGCGCGCGAAGGATGTTGGTGTGTCTGCGTCTTAGACACCCGACGGGCCCATTGTGCCAGACGGCTCCCGGTTCCGACAATGGCCCAGCGGGGCGGGCGGCACCGTACGCCCTGCGTAGGGGCTCGGAACCGGACCCGCGCACGCCGGGCGGGACGCCGGCGGGCGGCGGGCGCGGGGTGTTCCCGGAGGTCGATGGGGGACGCGAGTGCGGCTGGAGGGGCGGATGCGGCGGCGCCTGCGACCGGGAGGGAAAGATCGTTTCCGTCCGGGGTTCCGGGGTGGGCGGGAGGGCGTCCGCGGGGTGTGGCCGACGCCGGCCGTGTGTCGCCTGTGTTTGCAGGGGGGTCTCACGGGCACATTGGGGCGCGACGGTGATCCGGCGACGCAGGGACGGGGGCGGCGATGACGGGGAATCCGGCCAGGCGACCTTTGGGGTCCGCGTGGACGGCCGCCTCCGATGCACGGCGCGATGACGGTGACCGGCACACCGCGACGCGCTCCGGAGCCCGCTCCGAACAGGGAGGAGCGGTCCCCGTTCCCGGGACAGGGCCGGTGCCCGGGCCCGGGAGGGGAGCGGTGGGCGGCACCGCCCGGGACGGTCCGGAGCAGACGGGTGCGCGGGTGTCGGGGCAGCGGGACACTGGGGCTTCGGGTGGCCCGCGGGCGGGGGACGGGGACCTCCCGGACACGGGCTCCCCACGTGGCCCGGGACCAGGGCCTGCGAGTCGCCCGGGTGCGGGGGCCTCGGGCGACCGGAGCCAAGGGATGTCGGGTCACCGGGGTACGGGGGGCTCGGGTGGTTCGGATCCGGGGCGATCTGCGGCGGGGCCGTGGAGGGGAAAGGGCGCAGGCGAGCGTCCGGCGTCGCGGGGGAAGGGGGTGCCCTGGGCCCGTGCGGCGGGCGATCCGGTGGCCGGGCGGCCGTTCCCCGGCAGGGCGGGACGGCCCCTCGCGGGGCGGCGTGCGCTCGTCGCCGGCGGGATGCGGGCCGAAGGCCGGGCCATCGCCCTGGCGCTGGCGGAGGCCGGCGCCGCCGTCGCCGTGGCCGACGACGCCGGGGACACCGGCCGGAGGCCCGGTGCGCGGCCGCTTCCCGGTGGGTACGGTGGCCCGCTGTCCGGGACCGCCCGGCGCATTTCCCAACTCGGTGCCGCGTCCGTCGCCATCCACTGCGACCTCGCCCGTGAGGCCGACTGCCAGGGCGTCCCGGCCTACGCGGCGCTGGAGTTCGGCGCCCTCGACATCCTCGTGGTGTGCGCGGGCGCGCTGCGCCGCGAACCGTCCAGCGCCCTCTGGCTGGTCCGGGCCGCACGCGCGTTCCTGGCCGACGGCGCCACCGTGGTCCTCCCGGGTCCCGACGGCTCGGGCCCGGCGGCGGCCGGCGACGCGGGCGGCTGGGACGCGGCGGGCGGCGCGCCGGGCGGGGACCGAACCATCGGCGGTGACGGCGCGGTCGACACGGTCGTCGGGGCGGTGGAGCTGCCCGGGCCGCTCGGGGACGCGCTGCGCAGGCACGGGATCCGGGTGCGCCGTGTGGTCGCCGGAGCGGGGGACACACTCGGCGACATCGCGTCCGCGTACGTCGACGCCGCAGGTGGCGGTGGTCGGCGCGGGGGCGGCGGGGCGCGCCCCGGACCGGGGGTCCCGGGCGCCCTGATCTGACCGCGCCCGGGGCCGGTCGCGGCCAGGCTGCGGGGCCCGTACCTTTGGTGGTGTGGCCGGGGTGGGAGCCCCGTCGGGAACTGCGTATCGGGGCGATTTCCGCCATGATGTACGCGGATTTTGACCACGATCAGCGGTGCCCCGATACGGTTGCATGATCAACGCGCCTCGTCCCCGTCCGGATGAGGCGCCGCTTGGGGCCGTTCGGCATGAACTGCCGATGAAACAGGAGGTTTGGGCGTATGGGACTCGCTGGTGGGGAAGTCACGGTCACAGCCCTCACGCACCGGGGTGCGGTCCGCCCGGCCAATGAGGACGCCGTGGTCATGGGCGCCATGACCATCGCCAGTGCGAACATGACCCTGCCCGTGCGCTGTGTGCTGCCCGTGAGCGACCCCGTCATCCTCGCCGTGGCCGACGGCCTCGGCGGCCACGCGGCCGGCGAGATCGCCTCGGAGCACGCCGTCCACCGCATGGCGGAGATGAGCCCCCGCCTGGTCTCCCCCGACGACGTCGACGTCCTGCTGAAGAACATCGACGAGGAGATCAAGGACCACGCCACCCAGCACGCCGAGTTCTCCGGCATGGGGACCACCGTGGCCGGGGTGCTCCTCAACGCCGACGGCAACTTCTGGTTCAACGTCGGCGACTCCCGGACCTATCGGCTTGAGGGGACCCGCCTGCGCCAGCTGTCCCAGGACGACTCCCCGCCGCTGCCCCCCTCCGAGGACGGCAAGCCCGTCACCACCAACTTCATCACCCAGTCGCTGGGCGGCAGCGGTTCGACCGCGATGGTCCCGCACGTCGGCCGCGACCACGAGCCCGACCCCGGCGCCTGGCTGATGTGCAGCGACGGCCTCTCCGACCTGGTGCTGCTGGAGGACATGGAGCGCATCATCGCCGAGGCCGGCAGCGACGAGGCCGCCGTGCACGCGCTGTGGCAGGCCGCCATGGAGGCGTCGGGCCGCGACAACATCAGCATCCTGCTGGCGCGCCGCCGCTGACACGGTCTCCCGACCGCCGGGTCCCGGCCTCAGGCCCCGGTCGCGCGGCGGAACACGTACGGCCCGGAGCACACGCTCCGGGCCGTACGTGTTCTCGAGCGCCGGGCGGCCGCCGTCAGGCTCCGCTGTTCCCGTTGCCGCCGTCGCCGCCGCTTCCGGGGCGGTTGCGCATGCGCACGACCAGGATGGCCACGACCGCGATCGCCGCGATCGCCGCCACGACGCCGCCCACCGGGCCCAGCGCCGACATCGGGTCGTCGGCGACCCCGGTCCGGGCGGCGGGTGAGGCGTCCGCGCCCGCGTCGTCGCCGCCGGCCGCGTCGGTGGGGGCCGGCGGTTCCTCGGCCGCGGCGGTCTCCTCCGGGACGGCCTCCTCGGACAGGGTGAAGGTGAGCTGTTCCTCCAGCGGGTGGCCGTCGGCGGAGATGATCCGGTAGGCGATCGTGTACTCGCCCGCCTCCTCCGGCGCCTTCAGGGCCACCGAGGCGTCGGGGCCGTCGACCGCGACCTCGCCGTCCTCGTAGGTGGAGCCGTCGGGGCCGGTGACGACGATGGCGTTGCCGCCCTCGCCCACGGAGGTGTTGAAGGTCAGGGTGACCTCGTCAGGGGCGGCGTCGAGTTCGGCGCCGTCCTCCGGCGAGGAGGCGATGAGGGTGTTGTGCGCGAGGGCCGAGGGGGCCAGGGCGCCGGCCAGCAGCAGCCCCGCGGCGAGCGATCCGAGCAGGGTGGCGCCGCGCCGCGCGGTGAACGCGTGTGTCATGGAAGTGCCCTTTCAGGCGGTCGGTGTCCGTCCGTGCAAGGCGCGTCGGGGGGACGCGCGGTGGGGTGGGGACGGGTACCGGCGGTGCGCGGGAGCGGTCGCGGCGGGGTGCGCCTCCGCCGGGGCGGAGCAGCGGGGGCGCGGGGACGCACGGAGGCGTGCCGGCGGGCGCGGGAACGGCGGCCGGGGCGGTCAGGGAGGGCAGGACGGCCCCGAGGGCCGCCATGAGCGACCAGAGGGCGGCCTCGCCGCGTGCCAGCAGCGCGGCCGCCAGCAGGGCCGCCCACAGGTGCCCGACGAGCATGCCGGGGAAGTACCCGGCGAGGCCGTGGCCGACGTGCCCTTCGGCGAGCGCGGGCGATTCGGGGGCCGAGGCGAGGAAGACCAGGTGGAGGGCGACCTGCGCCGCGGCGAGGATCGCGAAGATCTCGCCGAAGGTCCGCTGGTGGCGGGTGAGGGCGGCGAGCAGGGGGGCGAGGAGCACCGCGGCCGCCGGCGCCGCGATGGGGGAGGCCGGGGTGTCGGCCCAGAGCGCGTGCCCGGCCCAGGAGAGCCCGGCGCACGCCCCGGCGAGGAACGCCGTGCGTATCGCCCGCAATGGGCCGTGTCCGGGAGAGTGCACGACTCTAGAACCTAGCCGAGGGGCCGTGGACGGGAAAAGGCCGCCGGTCCCCTCGGGCTCGCTCGATGGGGTTCCCGCTCAGCTCGCGGCGGGGAGCAGGTCGCGGCGCATATAGCGGCGGTCTTCGGGGGTGGTCCCGCCCCAGACGCCGTGCGGCTCGCCCGCGCGCAGCGCCCATTGCAGGCACTCGGTGCGGACGGCGCAGCCGCGGCAGATCGCTTTGGCGAGTTCGGCGTCGTGCAGGCCGGGGCCGGTGGTGCTGACCGGAAAGAACAGCTCCGGGTCGTACTGGCGGCAGGATCCCTGCGCGACCCAGTCTTCGCTTTCGTGGTAAAGGCGGTTCACCAGGCGCCTCCGTTCGCTGGCCGGTGACCTCGTGCGGCCGGCGTTCGCACCGGGCCACGAGAGAACGTCGAGGACACTGCGTGCTCCGCCGAAGCCGGGATGGTCCGCGCGGAGGCTTCGTCCGGGTACGCCTGGTCGACTCGACTTGTCGTAGTACTACATTCGGTCGTACTACACGCAGTCTGCTAAATATTCGTGCGCCGCGCAAGCCCTGATCTGCGCCCCTTGTGGTGGCGCGGGAGGTGGCCGTGGCCCGCCCGGGAAGCCCGCGTGCCACGGGGACGGCGGTGCGGCGACGGGCCTGGAGGGAAGCGGTGGAAAGGGGAGGTGTGTGCCCCGGCGCGTCTGTACTGACCTTTCACCCGAATCAATATGACTTAAGTCACCCTTAAAATTCGCTGCGTTGCTGCCATGTTTGGCTGTTGCGCGGCAGAATCTCCCTGGAGACCTCTCCCGTTCGGTGCACTCGGGCCACCCCCGGCCTACCTCCGAACCTCCTGGTGAGCCACCCGGGACCACCGGCACTCCACGTGCCGACGAACCCCTCGCGGACGGCGACGGATAGTGACCGAGGCGGCCGATCGCGGCCAAATAAACGAGCCCTACCCCGCGAAACGCCGTTGAAACACACCCCGGAAAACCAAGAAAAACGCTGCTCAGCAAGGTTCGCTATGTTCCTGCGACGTGCCTCATGAACAGATCCGTGCCGAGAACAGCGCCTCCGGAGCCCCAGGGGATGACCCCGCTGTAACCGTCTCCCCGGCTCCCGACGGCGTGATCCTGGAGCCGCCGTCGGTGGACGACGGCCGGCTCCTGTGGCGGCTCGCACGCGACGCCGGGCTCGACCTCAACTCGCCCTACGCCTACGCCCTCTGGTGCCGCGACTTCGCCGCCACCAGCGTCGCGGCGCGCGATCCGGGCGGCGAGTTGCGCGGGTTCGTCACCGGCTATGTGCGGCCCGACGCCCCCGACACCTACTTCCTGTGGCAGGTGGGGGTCGACCCCGCCTTCCGCGGGCGGCGCCTGGCGCGCCGGATGCTCGACCACATCGGGGACCGGATCGAGGCCCGCGGCGTCACCCACCTGGAGGCCACGGTCACACCGGACAACACCGCCTCGCGGCGCCTCTTCGCGTCCTTCGCCCGCGACCGCGGTGCCGAAGCCCGGTGGAGCCCGCTGTTCGAGCGCGACCACTTCCCGCACGACGGCCCTGACGGCCACGAGCCCGAAGAGCTCGTGCGGATCGGCCCCTTGGGCCGGGCGCGGTCCGGACCCTCCGAACGATCCTCCTGAACCCACCCCGTCGTCACCGCCGCGAGCCCACGAGCCCGGGGAAAGGAACCAAGGAATCCAGATGGATATCTTCGACCGACTCGAATCCGACGTCCGCAGCTACTGCCGCAGTTGGCCCGTCGTGTTCGACAAGGCGCGGGGCAGCCATGTCTACGACGAGTCGGGGCGCCCCTACCTCGACTTCTTCGCCGGCGCCGGATCGCTCAACTACGGGCACAACCATCCGGAGCTGAAAACCCACCTGATCGACTACTTGACGCGGGACTCCATCGTCCACAGCCTCGACGCCTACAGCGCGGCCAAACGCGACTTCCTGGAGACCTTCGGCGAGGTCCTCCTCGGCCCGCGCGGACTCGACTACAAGGTCCAGTTCCCCGGTCCGGCGGGCAACAACGCGGTCGAGGCGGCGCTCAAACTCGCCCGCAAGTACACCGGGCGCGAGACCGTCATCAGCTTCACCAACGGCTTCCACGGCATGACCCTCGGCGCGCTGGCCGTCACCGGCAACTCGATGAAGCGCGGCGGCGCCGGCGTTCCGCTCAGCCACGCCGCGACCATGCCGTTCGACAAGTACATGGACGGGCGCACCCCGGACTTCCTGTGGCTGCGCAGCCTGCTGGAGGACAGCGGCAGCGGCCTGGACAAGCCGGCCGCGGTGATCGTCGAGACCGTGCAGGGCGAGGGCGGCATCAACGTCGCCAGCGCCGAATGGCTGCGCGGCCTCGAGTCGCTGTGCAAGGAGTACGACATGCTCCTGATCGTCGACGACATCCAGATGGGCTGCGGGCGCACCGGGCCGTTCTTCAGCTTCGAGCACGCCGGGATCGTGCCCGACATCGTCACGGTCTCCAAGTCGATCAGCGGCTACGGCCTGCCGCTCGCGCTCACCCTGTTCAAACGGGACCTGGACGTCTGGGAGCCCGGCGAGCACAACGGCACCTTCCGCGGGTTCAGCCCGGCCTTCGTCACCGGCAAGGCGGCGCTCGACCTGTTCTGGCGCGACGACGAACTCCAGCGGTCCACCCTGGCCAAGGGGGCGCTCATCGAGGAGCGGCTGACCGCGATCGCCGCCGAGTTCGCCGACGAGGGAGCCCACGTGCGCGGCCGCGGCATGGCCCGCGGGCTCGCCTTCGACCAGGGGAGCACGGCCAAGGCGCTGGCCAAGGAGGCGTTCCGCCGCGGCCTGCTGCTGGAGACCTCCGGCCCCGAGGACGAGGTCGCCAAGCTCCTCCCGGCGCTCACCACCACCGAGGAAGAGCTCGAGGAGGGGCTCGAAATCATCGCCGACGCGGCGCGCGCGGCGGTGAAGATCGCCCTTCCGGCCTGATAGACCGGATCCGTAAGCCGCCGGGGGCGGCCCCGGACCCCGTGTCCGGGCCCGTCCGCGGCACGTACGCAGATGCGCCAAGAGGAGCACACCGTGATCGTTCGCAGCCTGGATGAGGTCACCGACACCGAACGGGACATCCAGACCGAGACCTGGCGGAGTAAGCGTCTCATTCTGGCGAAGGAGGGCGTCGGCTTCTCCTTCCACGAGACCGTGCTCTACGCGGGCACCGAGACCCGGATGTGGTACGCGAACCACGTCGAGCTGGTGCACTGCATCGAAGGCGAAGCAGAGCTCGTCAACGAGGACACCGGCGAGACCCACACCATCACGCCCGGCACGCTCTACCTGCTCGACGGGCACGAGCACCACATCATCCGGCCCAAGACCGACTTCCGGGTGCTGTGCGTCTTCAACCCGCCCGTCACCGGGCGCGAGGTCCACGACGAGAACGGCGTGTACCCACTGATCGTCGAGGACGGCCCCGACCAGGTCTCGGCCAACGGCTCCGAGCCCGTCGTCGGCTGATCCGCCGGCCGCGGGCGGGGCGCCCGCGCGGGCCTTGCTCCTCGCGCGGTACCCCGGGCGTCCCGCCCGCCCACCGACCCCCCGCCGTTCGCCGGCAGCAGTACCACCCGCAGGAATCGCAGAAGGACCACCGCAGGATTCAACTCAAGAGTGAACAGCTCCCGACGAGGACCGAGGAGAGAACCCCCTGAGGGGTGTGGCCATGACTCTGTTGACGACGCACTTCGAGCAGCCGACCATGGACGACTACCCGACTCGCAAGGACCCCGAACCGGCCCTGCTCTACCGCAGGGACCCCGCTGTGTGGGGCGAACCCGGGGCGGGACCGCTCGACCATACGGATCTCACCGGCTACGACGCCAAGGGCTATTTGCAGGTCGAGGCCCTGATCACCGCAGATGAGCTCGCCCTTTACAGCGACGAGCTGCGCCGCCTCCGCGAGGACCCCGACCTGCGCTCCGACGAACGCGTGATCGTCGAGCGCAAGTCCGATGAGGTCCGCTCCGTGTTCGAGGTGCACAAGTTCAGCCGGCTCTTCGCCGAGCTGGTGCGCGACCCCCGCGTCGTCGGCCCGGCGCGGCAGATCCTCGGCTCGGATGTGTACGTGCACCAGAGCCGGGTCAACTACAAGCCCGGCTTCTCGGGCACCGACTTCTTCTGGCACTCCGACTTCGAGACGTGGCACGCCGAGGACGGCATGCCGCGGATGCGGGCGGTCAGCGTCTCGATCGCCCTCACCGACAACTACGAGCACAACGGCGCATTGATGATCATGCCCGGATCCCACAAGACGTTCGTGTCCTGCGTGGGGGAGACCCCCCGGGACCACTACCGGGCATCGCTGACGAGCCAGGAGATCGGCACCCCCGACCAGGGGAGCCTGACGATCCTCGCCGAGAAGCACGGGATCGACGTCCTCAGCGGCCCGGCGGGCGGCGCCACCGTCTTCGACTCCAACTGCATGCACGGCTCCAGCGGGAACATCACCCCGTTCCCCCGCTCGAACGTGTTCATCGTGTTCAACAGTGTGGACAACGCCTGTGTGGAGCCGTTCGCGGCGGAAGAGCGCCGGCCGGCGTTCCTGGCCGCGCGCGATTTCACACCAGTGAAATGAGAACGGAATCGGCTATTAGCGGGAACACGCACTATACGTGTCCCGATCGTTACGGGGCCGGATCCGGCCAAGGGCCGAGATAACCAGTGCATAACGTGCCATTCCACCGCAGTTATACGCGGACGATCATGGGCACTGACGTTTCAGGCGCCCGGTCGACGACCGCGTGGCCCTGGTGGTCCGGCAGTGATCATCCCCCCTGACCTGGGGATCTCCGACGGCCGCGTTTGGTCCCGCACTGTTGCACGGCGCCCCCTCCGCACTGGGAGGGGGCGCCGTGTCGTTTCCCCGTCGTTTGCCGGGTCGGCCCTCAATAAGGAGAGAGCAATGGTCAACATCGTCCACCCCAAGGTGCTCGGCCGAATGGGCCGACGCGACCTCTTCCGCGCGGGCGGGTTCGGATTGGCTGCGGCGGCGCTCGGGCCCGCCCTGGTCTCCTGTTCACGCACCGACGGCGCCACGACTTTGGACTCGCTCAGACAGCAGGGCTTCATCCGGGCCGCGATCAACAACGAGCCGCCGTTCGGCTACATGGACGACAGTGGGCAGGCCACCGGCGAGGCGCCCGAGCTGCTGCGCGCCATCTTCGCCGAACTCGGCGTCGAGGAGATCCAGGCCGAGGCCGTGGCCTGGGACGGCCTGATCGAAGGGCTCAAGGCCCGCCGCTTCGACGTCGTCGCCGCGGGCATGTACATCACCCCCGACCGGTGCGCCGAGGTCGCGTTCTCCGAACCCGACTACAAGGTGCTCCAGGCGTTCATGGTGCCCAAGGGCAACCCGATGGAGCTGGCGACCTTCGACGACGTCGCCGCCAACCCCGACGTCACCATCGCCGTGCTCAACGCGTCGGTGGAGCAGGAGTACGCCCAGGGCGCCAACGTGCCGACCGGGCAGATGGAGCTGCCCGGCGACGCCGCGGGAGCCATCGACCTGCTGGAGAACGGCCGGGTCGACGCCGTGGCGCTGAGCACGTTCTCCCTCAACTACCAGCTGGAGCAGCGCGGCACCGGCGACGACTTCGAGGTCACCGAGGGCTTCACCCCGGTCGTGGACGGCGAGGAGGTCACCCCCGCGGGCGGTTTCGCGTTCCGCCAGGGCGACACCGAGCTGCTGGAGGCCTTCAACCAGGTGCTGGCCGACTTCAAGGAGAACGGCCGCCTGACCGAGATCGGGGAGCCCTTCGGATTCGACGAAGAGGCCCATCCCGGCGACCTCACCACCGAGCAGCTCTGCTCTGAATAGGCGGCGGCCGCGCAGTGGACTTCCTCATCGACCGGCTGCCGCTCTATCTCGAAGGCGCCGGTGTCACCTTCACCATCACCGTCCTGGGCATCGCCCTGGCCTTCGTGCTCGCGATGGCCATCGGCATCCTGGGCACCCTCCGCAACCCGGTGGCGCGCGGAGTCGCCACCTTCTACACCGAGACCTTCCGCGGTATCGCCGCGCTGGTGCTGATGTTCTGGATGGCCTTCTCCATCCCGCAGATCACCCCGTACCAGCTGGACGTGAACTTCGCCGCCGTGCTCGCCCTCGGCCTCAACGTCGGCGCCTACGGCGCCGAGGTGGTGCGCTCCTCGATCAACGCCGTGCCCCGGGCGCAGACCGAGGCCACCATCGCCCTCAACATGACCTGGGCCCGCCGGATGTGGCTGGTGCTGCTGCCGCAGGCGTGGGCACAGATGCTGCCCACCTTCGGCAACCTGGTCATCGAGCTGATGAAGGCCAGCGCCATCGTCTCGCTGATCGGAGTCGCCGACCTCACCCAGGTCGCCCGCCTCCAGGGCCAGTCCAGCGGTGAGACCATCTGGGCGTTCGGCAGCGCCCTCATCATGTACTTCATCATCGCCCAGGTGCTCATCCTGGGGGTGCGCCTGCTGGAGCGCCGGGCCAACCGGCGGCTGGGCCGCGCGCCCGCGGGCGGCGGGCTGCTCGCCCTGCTGCGCCCGCCCTCGGTGGGCACGACGACAGGGGGAGCCCGCTGATGCTGTGGGACTGGGATTTCACCGCGATCGTCATCCCGCGGCTGCTCGACGGCCTGGTCATCACGGTGCTGGCCACACTGGTCGGCTACCTGGTGGCGCTCGCCCTGGGGCTGCTCGTGGCGATCGTCCGCCGGGTCCGCTTCATCGGCCCGGTCGTGCACGCGGTCATGGAGTTCATCCGGACCACCCCGCTGCTGGTGCAGCTGCTCTTCGTGTTCTTCCTGGCGCCGTCGAGCGTCTCGGCGCTGACACTCGGCATCGCCGTCCTCGGCGTCCACTACGCCGCCTACACCGCCGAGGTGTACCGGTCCGGGATCGAAGGAGTGGCCAAAGGCCAGTGGGAGGCGTGCCGCGCGCTCAGCCTGCCCCCCGCGCGGGTGTGGGGCGCCGTGGTGCTGCCCCAGGCCATCCGCAAGGTCATCCCCGCCTTGGGCAACTACCTGATCGCCATGTTCAAGGACACGCCCCTCCTCTACGCCATCACCGTGCAGGAGATGATGTTCCACGCGAGCGGCCTGGGTGGTCAGTACTTCCGCAACTTCGAGGCGATCACGCTGGTCGGCCTGCTCTTCCTGCTGGTGAGCGTGCCCTCCGCTGTCCTCATCCGACGACTGGAGCGACGCTATGCCGCTGTCTGACAACACGCAGGCCATCGAGCCCGACCCCGCTCCCGACGGCGACCGGCAGACCCCTGACAGCGGGAAGCTCATCCGCTTCGAGCAGGTGGTCAAGCGGTACGGCGACAACGTGGTGCTCCGCGAGCTGGACTTCGACGTCGCCGCCGGCGAGCGCGTCACCCTCATCGGGCCCAGCGGGTCGGGCAAGACCACGATCCTGCGGCTGCTCATGACGCTGGAGACCATCAACGGCGGCGTCATCTGGGTGGACGGGCAGCCGCTCACCCACATGCACAAGAACGGCCGGCTGGTCAAGGCCAACGAGGCCCACCTGCGCCAGGCCCGCAAGAAGATCGGGATGGTCTTCCAGCAGTTCAACCTGTTCCCCAACATGAGCGTGCGCCGCAACATCACCGAGGGCCCCGTCCACACCCTGGGGGTGGACAAGGAGGAGGCGAACCAGCGGGCCGCGGAGCTCCTCGACATGGTGGGGCTCGCCGACAAGATCGACGCGCACCCCACGCAGCTCTCCGGCGGCCAGCAGCAGCGGGTGGCGATCGCCCGCGCCCTGGCGATGCGCCCGGAGATCCTCCTGCTCGACGAGGTCACCTCCGCCCTCGACCCGGAGCTGGTGGCCGGGGTGCTCGACGTCCTGCGCGACATCGCCCAGAGCACCGACATCACGATGCTGTGCGTCACCCATGAGATGGGCTTCGCCCGCGACGTCTCCCACCGGGTGCTGATGTTCGACGCCGGCCGGATCGCCGAGGAGGGGACGCCGGAGCAGATCTTCGGCGACCCCCAGGAGGAGCGGACCAAGACGTTCCTCAAGGCCGTCCTCGAAACCGGCTGACGGCGGCCGACCACCCGACCCCGGCCGGCCGGTCCGTCCCCGGCCGGCCGCGCCGCCCGCCCCCCGGGAGACCCCGGGAGGCGGGCGGCGGCCTGTCAGCCGTCCACCATCCCCGCCCGGTAGGCGATGATCGCCGCCTGGACGCGGTTGTCCGCACCGAGCCGCACCAGGATCGCGCTGACGTGGCCCTTGACCGTCCCCTCGGAGAGGAAGAGCCGGTCGGCGATCTGCCGGTTGGACAGCCCCTCCGCGAGGAGCGCCAGCACATCGCGTTCGCGCCCGGTGAGCGCCACCACCTGCGCTCGGGCCTGCTCGTAACGGGCGAACCGCCGGTCGCCCCGCAGCACGGAGATCACCCGGCGGGCGATCCGCGGCGACAGGCAGGCGGCGCCGCCTGCGGCCGCGCGCACCCCGGCCACCAGCTCGCGCGGGTCGGACGCCTTCAGCAGGAAGCCGCTGGCGCCCTCCTCCAGCGCGCGGGCGACGAAGGCGTCCTCGTCGAAGGTGGTCAGCATGACGACCGCCACCGAGGGCAGGCCGCGGCGCAGCTCGGCCGCCGCGTCCAGGCCGTCCATGCGCGGCATCCGGATGTCGAGCAGCGCGACATCGGGCCGGTGCGCCCGCGCCAGCTCCACCGCCTCGCGCCCGTCGGCGGCCTCGGCGACCACCTCGATCCCGGGGTCGGTGTGCAGGATCGCCCGCACGCCGGCGCGGAGCACGGCCTCGTCGTCGGCCACCAGCACCCGGATCACGGCGCGTCCCCCTGCCCAGCGGCGCGCGGCTCGACCGGTATCCGGGCGGCCACCGCGAAGCCCCCGCCGGACGGTCCGGCCCGCAGCTCGCCGCCGAGCAGCCCGACGCGCTCGCGCAGGCCCGCCAGGCCGCTGCCGCCGCCCGCGGCGGGGCCGGGCGCGACCGGCCCGGCGGGCGCCGGTTCGGCCGCCGAGGTGGCCACCGTGACGGCGACGCAGTCGGGCCCCTGCTCCACCGCCACGGCCACGCGCGCGCCCGGCGCGTGGCGGGCGGCGTTGGTCAGGGCCTCCTGGACCACGCGGTGCACCGCCCGGTCCACCAGCGGCGGCAGCGGCCCGCGCGCCCCCCGCAGGGTGAGGTCGACGGCGATCCCGGCGTCGCGGGCCCGTGCGACCAGCGCCGTCACCGGTTCGCCGGGGGGCTCGGCGGCGGCGCCGGGGTCCTCGCGCAGCATCCCGATGGTCCGGCGCAGGAGGTCGGTGGCCGCGACCGCCGAGGAGCGCAGCCCGGCCGCCGCGTCGCGGGTGCGCGCATCGGCGTCGGCCGCCAGCTCGAGCGCGCCCGCGCGCACCGTGATCAGGGCCAGTTCGTGGCCGAGCGTGTCGTGCATGTCCGCGGAGATGCGGGCGCGCTCCCGCAGCCGGGCCCTCTCCGCGATGAACCCCTGCTCCCGTTCCAGCTGGGCGACCCGCTGCCGACCGGCCTCCACGAGGTCGTTCTGCTGGCGCCGGAACCGGCCCGCCAGCCACGGCAGCACGACGCCCAGGGTCAGCGAGAACAGGACGGCCGCGCCCGTGCCGCGGTCGAACGGGACGACGGCCGCGCCCGCGGCGCCGGCGGCGGCGAGCACCCAGCGGTCCCACGCCGACGGCAGGTGGCGCCCGTGCAGGTAGGACGCCGCGCCCAGCGGGAGGTACAGGACCTGGCGCCACAGGGGCAGCGTCACCGTGTCGAGGCCGTTGAGCGCGCCGGCCAGGGCGAGGACCGCCAGCACAACGCCGTGGATCATGGGTGCGACCTTACCCGCGCGGTGCGGACGACCCGGGAACAGGCGGTGGCCAGCCCCGCTGCCGACGCCGCGCCGAGGGTCAGCGTCAGCGGCAGCGGGAAGTAGGTCATCTGCTCCCAGGTCACCTCCCGGCCGTTGCTGAGGGCCTCGACGGCCGTCGGGTAGAGCGCGAACAGCGCCACCGGCAGCAGGACGGGGACCATGCGCAGCGCGGTCAGCCAAGCCGGCCGGCCGGCGCGCTGGAGTGCCCACCGCCGGGAGCGGGCCACGCCCACCGCCCCGAGGCCGATCGCCGCGACCGCCGCCGCGGCGAGGGCGGCGTCGGCCGCGGCGCGCCCGCTGCCCGGCGCCTCGGGCTGGCGGCCCTCGCTCAACGCGGCCAGCCCCAGCAGGACGGGGTAGGTCGCGTCGGTCAGCGCCGCGCCGTTCGTCAGCACCGCGAACCCGTAACCGGTCTCGGGGGAGAACCCCTGGATCGCGCTGTAGGTGAACAGGTTGCCGCTGTGCACCATCAGCTCTCCGCCGCCGGCCAGCGGCTCGGGGCTCCAGCCCATCGCGTAGTCGTCGACGTCGGAGGGGGCGTACATGGTGTCGAGCAGGTCCCGGTCCAGCGGCGCGCCGCCGCCCGTGTGCGCCGTGAGCCAGCGGCCCATGTCCGCGGCGTCGGTGATGACGCCGCCCGCGCCGCTGAAGGTCCGGAACCCGGGCATCTCCGCACGGGGGATCCACAGGCCGTAGAGGGAGTTCAGGCCGTCGGCGGGCGCGATCTCGGCCTCGTCCAGCGTGGTGCGGGCCATCCCCAGCGGGTCGAACACCGCCTCCCGCATGTACGCGTCGAAGGGCCGCCCGCTCGCCACCTCGACCAGGCGCGCGGCGACCTCGAAGTTGACGTTGCAGTACCGGTGGTCCGTGCCGGGGTCCGCGGCGAGCGACCCGGCCTCCAGCAGGGACATGTACTCCGTGAGCGACGACGCGTCGCGCAGGGCCTCGACGTCGATGGTCGTGTCGGAGAACCCGGAGGTCTGGTTGAGCAGGTGGCGCACCGTGACCTCGTCGGATCTGGGGTCGTCCATGGCGAACCCGGGGAGCTGTCCGGCGACGGTGCCGTCCAGGTCGATCCTGCCGTCCCGGACCAGCGTCATCACCGCCATGGCGGTGAAGGACTTGGTGACCGAGGCGATCCGCATGGGCGTCTCCGCCGTCACCGGTGCGCCGGCGGAGTCGTGTCCGTAGCCGGCGGTGTGCACGATGTCGTCGCCGCGGGTGACGGCGACCGCCATCCCCGGCTGCCCGGTGGCGTCCATGACGTCGCCGAGGTAGGCGTCGATGGTCTCCGGCGCCAGTTCCCCGCCGGGCCCGGGGACGTCGTAGGCCGTCCGGGCGAGCGCCGGAGCGGCGCCGGACACCGCGGCGGCGGCGATCGCGACCGCTGCGGCGAGAGCCGTGGTCTTCTTCCGCACACCTTCTCCTTCTCCGCTTTCGGGTGGGGCGGAGAAGAATCTAGGAGCGCACCCGGCCCCAGCGGACCCGCCCATGCGCCGGAACCACCCCCGACGAAAGTCAGGGGTGCCTCCGCCGCACCAGGGGCGGGAGCGGACCGCCGGAGCCGCCCCCGGGAGGGCGGCCGGCCGCGCACACCGAGTGGCGACATACCGTTGTCATTGCGTCACTTTTAGTTTCTCTCGGGGCAGACTGAGGCTCTGACCTGGGGGAGAAGTCGGTGACAAAGGCGTACAGCCGGATGCTGCGGGCGGCTGCGGCGGGGGCCGCGGCCGTGCTCCTCGCCGTGCTGCTCCTGCACCCGGCGCTGCCCGCGGCCGGCCAGGGCGGCATCGTGGGGCTGTCGGTCTGGCTGCCCTCGGTCATCGGCATCCTGGTGATGCTGGCGGTGACGGGGCACCAGCGGCGCCACGACCTCGACGCCCGGACGTTCTCGGTCCTGGACGGCCACCCGGTGCACCGCGAACTCTGCTGGCTCGCGGTCTTCCTGCTCGGCTTCATCGGCGGGACGATCGGGCTGTCGGCGCTGTTCCACTCCATCAGCACCGACATCCCCTTCGTCATCGCGGTCCCCGCGGTGCGCGTGCTGTTCCTGTTCGTGCTGCCGGTGCTGTTCGTCGACCAGGCCGGCTTCAACGTGAGCGGCCAGGCCACGGCGATGCCGTCGCTGGCCATGGCGGTCGGCGACCGCTGGCGGTGGGCCGGGCTGATCCCCGTCCTGGCCGCGCTGGCGCTCGTCCCGCTGACGATCCACCCGGTGGCCCTCTACGACGTCCGGCTGGTGCTCCTGACCGCGGTGGTCGCCTTCATCGCCGTGGCGGTCCCGGAGGAGATCTTCTTCCGCGGCATGGTGCAGACCCGGCTGGAGTGGCTGGTGGGCCGCTGGGGCGGCATCGCCATCACCGCGCTGGTGTTCGCCGTGACCTATGCCGTCATGAAGGACTACGTCGAGCTGTCGCCGATGGACAAGGGGTCGACCGCCGCCCCCTGGTACTCCTCGGCGGCGACCTACGGCGTGCTCGGACTGCTCTACGGCTGCACCTGGTCGTTCTACCGCAACATCTGGCTGAGCATCCTGTTGCGCGGCGGGATCCTCACCCTCGCCGTGGCCCCGACCCTGCGACTGATCGGGTGAGCCGGATGCGACGGGTGAACGAGAGCACAGCGGCGCGGCGGGCGATCGTCGCCGCGGGCGCCGCGCTGCTCGTCGCCTCGGCGGTGCTGCTCTACGCCACCGGCCACACCGTGGTCCCGGGGTCCGAGGACTACCGGCCGGGGCCGGTGTGGCGGGTGTGGGTCCCGGTGGTGGCGGCGATGGTGGCCATCCGCCTGGTGCCCTGGACCACCCCGAGCGGGCCGGTCGACGAGCGGCTGCGCGGCAAGATGCGCGGGCGGTGGCCGCGGCTCGACCTGTTCGTGCTGGCGATGTGCCTGCTCGGCTTCGCCGCCGCCGACCCCGTGCTGGAGTCGGTGCTGCACGTCATCAGCACCGCCCTCACCCCGCTGTCCTACTTCCTCGCCAAGGCGTTCTTCCTGTTCCTGGTGCCGGTCATGCTGGTCGGCGGGTTCGGGGTGCTGCGCTACGACAGCGGCCCCGACCTGCCGCGCCTGTCGTTGCGGGTCTCCGAGGGGTGGCGGTGGGGCGGGCTGGCCGCGATCGCGGTCTACGCGCTGGTCGCGGTGTCGCCGTGGGCCGTGCAGCCGCCCATGGCGGGCGGCACCGTACCCGACCGCTTCACCGCCGTCCTGGTGATCACGATCAGCCTGCTGTCGTCGCCGATCCTGGAGGAGATCTTCTACCGCGGCATGCTCCAGACACGGCTGGAGTTCGTCCTGGGCCGCTGGCCGGGGATCGTGGCCGCCTCCTTCGCCTACTCCCTCTTCAGCCTGGTCGGGAGCGGCGTGCCCAACGGGTTCCCCGTGGCGCTGGCCATGTCGGTCTGCGTGCAGGGTGTCGCCGGGGTGATGTTCGGGTATCTGTGGACGCGCTACCGCAACATGTGGCTGAACATCGTCCTGCACTCGTTCATCACCCTGCTGGCCCCGGTTCCCCTGTCGTTCTGGGGATAGCGGCCGGCGGACGGGCCTTTCGGGGGGCGCGCGCCGTTCCGGATGTGACCCTTCTCCTCCGGAGGATCCGGAGGTCGGAGGAGGATTCGCCCGCATAACGGGTATGGAAGATCAATATTGATCATGTTTCGGACGTCATCTCGTTCTCGCTCGTTCATGAGAATGGGGGAATCTGCGAGCCGTGAGTGTGGAACCGGTACGCATGGATCACAGTGGCGACGACCTCCCTCTCGATCGCTTCCTCGATCGGGAGGAAGGCTGGCTGCGCTTCAACCAGCGCGTCCTCGAACTCGCCGAGGACACCTCCATCCCCCTGCTGGAGAGAGTCCGGTTCCTGGCGATCTTCTCCAGCAACCTCGACGAGTTCTTCATGGTCCGCGTCGCCGGGCTCAAACGCCGGCTGGCGACCGGGGTAGCCGTCGCGTCCCCCAGCGGCCACCACCCCCGCGACCTGCTGAGCCGCATCTCCAAGGTCACCCGTGAGCTGATGCTCCGCCACGCCCGCTGCTTCGACGAATCGGTGGCCCCGGCCCTGGCGGAGGCCGGGATCCGGATCGTCCGCTGGGCGGAGCTGGAGGACACCGACCGCCGGCGCATGCGCCGGTTCTTCACGCGCTCCGTCTACCCGGTTCTGACCCCCTTCACCGTCGATCCGGCCCACCCCTTCCCCTACATTTCCGGCCGCTCCCTGAACCTCGCCGTCACCGTCCGCGACCCCCGCACGGCGCGGCGGATGTTCGCCCGGGTCAAGGTCCCCTCGGTACTGCCGCGCTTCATCGAACTCCACGACCACCGCTTCGTCCCGGTCGAGGACGTCATCGCCGAGCACCTGCCCGAGCTGTTCGAGGGCATGGAGGTCGAGGCGCACCACGCGTTCCGGGTCACCCGCAACGCCGACCTGGAGGTCGACGAGGACGAGACCGACGACCTCGTGCAGTCGCTGGAGAACGAGCTGCTGCGGCGCCGCTTCGGCCCGCTGGTCCGGCTGGAGGTGGAGCCCACCATCTCCCCGGAGGTGCTGGACATCCTCAGCAACGAGCTGGGCGCCGAGCCCGAGGAGATCTACCGGGTGCCGGGGCCGCTCAACCTCGCCGGGCTGTCCCAGATCGCCGACATCGACCGGCCCGAGCTGACCTTCCCCCCGATGGTGCCGATCGAGCCGCGCCCCCTCACCGGCGACGACCTGTACGCGGCGTTTCGCGCGGGCGAGGTGCTGGTCCACCACCCCTACGAGTCCTTCGCCGCCACCACGGAGCGGTTCCTGGAGATGGCCGCCACCGACCCCGACGTCGTCGCCATCAAGCAGACCCTCTACCGCACCAGCGGCGACTCCCCGATCGTCGACTCCCTGATCGAGGCGGCCCGCTCCGGCAAGGAGGTCGTGGCGCTGGTCGAGATCAAGGCCCGCTTCGACGAGCAGAACAACATCCAATGGGCGCGCAAGCTGGAGGAGGCCGGCTGCCACGTCGTCTACGGGGTGGTCGGCCTCAAGACCCACTGCAAGCTCGCGCTCGTGGTGCGCCAGGAGGACGACGGCTCGCTGCGCCGCTACTGCCACGTCGGCACCGGCAACTACAACCCGCGCACCGCCCGCGCCTACGAGGACTTCGGCCTGTTCAGCGCCGACCCCGAGGTGGGGGCCGACCTCACCGACCTGTTCAACCACCTCACCGGATTCTCCCGCAAGCGCGACTACCGCCGCCTGCTGGTCGCCCCCACCGGGCTGCGTGACGACCTGGTCCGGCTGATCCGCAACGAGATCGAGCAGCACGCCCAAGGCGCGCCCGCGCGCATCCGCGTCAAGGTCAACTCGCTGGTCGACGAGGAGATGATCGACGCCTTCTACGCGGCGTCGCGGGCCGGCGTGCCCATCGACCTGTGGGTGCGCGGCAGCTGCGTGCTCCGGCCCGGCGTCCCCGGGCTGTCGGAGAACATCCGCGTGCGCAGCGTCCTCGGCCGCTACCTGGAGCACTCCCGCGTGTTCGTGTTCGAGAACGGGGGACGGCCCGAGGTGTGGATCGGCAGCGCCGACCTGATGCCGCGCAACCTGGACCGCCGGGTCGAGGCGATGATCCGGGTGGTCGAGCCCGACCACGTGTCGCGCCTGGTGGGGCTCATGGACCTGGCCATGTCCGACGACACCTCCGCATGGCGCATGGCGGCCGACGGCTCCTGGACGCGCGCCACCCGCGACGACGCGGGCGAACCGCTGCTGGACCTCCAGAACACCCTGCGGGGCGACCGCCACCTGAGGGTCGTCGATGTCTGAGCCGTCCCGGCCCCCGCTCGGCGAGGCCGTCGTCACCAGCGCCTTTCCGCCGCGCGACACCGCCCCCGGCGGCTACCTGGAGCCCATCCGCGCCGCGGGGGCCGTACTGTGGCGCCCGCGCCGCGGCGGCCCCGCCGGGGACGGCGACACGGCCGCCTCCGACCGCGAGGTCATGCTCGTCCACCGCCCCGACCGCGGCGACTGGTCCCTGCCCAAGGGCAAGCTGAAGAGCGGGGAGCACACGCTCACGGCGGCGGTCCGCGAGGTCACCGAGGAGACCGGCTGCGCGCCCGTCCTCGGCCGGCGGCTGCCGCCGCAGCGCTACCTCAAGAACGGCTGGCCCAAGCAGGTCGAATGGTGGGCCGCCACCCCCGCGGGCGCCTCCGCCTTCACCCCCAACGACGAGATCGACGCCGCGGAGTGGGTCGGCCTCGGCGCGGCCCGCGACCGGCTGACCTACGACCACGACGTCCAGGTGCTCGACAACTTCGCGCTGGGGCCGGCGCGCACCGTGCCGGTCGTCGTCCTCCGCCACGCCACCGCGGGGGAGAAGGGCTCCGCCGCCGCCGACGACGACCTGCTCCGCCCGCTCGACACCGCCGGGCGCGCGGACGCCGTGGAACTGGCTGACGTCCTGGGCGCCTTCGGCCCGATGGAGGTCGTCAGCTCGGCCGCCGCCCGGTGCACCGAGACGGTGCTGCCCTACGCGATGGCGCGTTCGGCGACGGTGGCCACCGGCCGCCCCTACACCGCAGGGGCGGGTGCCGACGGCGGGTTCGACGCCGAGGGCGCCCGCGAGGCGTTCGCCGGCGTGCTGGCGCGGCGCGGTCCGACACTGCTGTGCACGCACGGGGAGCTGATCGGGGGGCTGCTGCGCGACGCACTCGGCCGCTTGGGCGCGGCGATCCCGCAGCAGCCGGGCCTGCGCAAGGGATCGTTCTGGGTGATCCACCTCGACGCCGCCGACGGCACCCTGGCCGGCGCCGAACGCCATTCCGCCCGCGGGTAGCGAACCGGGCCGGAGCCCCGCCCCACGGCGGGACCCGGACGGTGTTCCACCGCGAGGCGAGGACCAGGGCTGCGTTCCGTCCGGGACAGGGACCCGGACGGCGTCCCGCCCGGGGATGGGGGAAGCGGGCAGGGGCTGAGATGATGCGGCCATGGCCGAACACAAAATCTCGCGCAGCGTCGTGATCGACGCTCCCGCGGAGAAGATCTTCGACATCATCGCCGACCCGCGCCGGCACGCCGAGATCGACGGATCGGGCACCGTCCAGGAGCTCGTCCACGGCCCGGAGCGGCTCGGCCCCGACGACCGCTTCGGCATGGACATGCGGATGGGGGTGGGGTACAAGATCGCCAACCGCGTGGTGGAGTTCGACGAGAACCGCCTGCTGGCCTGGCGCCACATGGGTCCCCACCGCTGGCGCTGGGAGCTGGAGCCCCTGGCCGACGGCAGCACCCGGGTCACCGAGACCTTCGACTACTCGGGCCCCACGGCCGCCCTCTACATCCTCGGCGGCCTTCCGCAGCGCAACGCCCGCAGCATCGAGCGTACCCTGCCCCGCCTCAAGGCCATCGCCGAAAACCCCGCCTGACACCCCGAACGGGGCCGCCGCCCCACCGGGCCGCCGCCCCGCCGAACACACCCCGAGCGGCCTGGGGCAGTGACCGTATTCCGGGAATCGGGTTCGGCAGGGGCTACTTTCGTCCTGAGCGAAAATAATTCCGCGAGAAATCAAAGGGGCATTTCCCGGCATTCCGTCGTTCGCGAGCACGGCGATTTGCGGATACCCCTATGTTCCTGGCATGCCCTCAATCCAACACGAGGTCCCCCTGGAAATGATCCGGAACGTCCCGGATATGGCCGTCGACCTGTTCTCACGCGTGGCACCCCGGGAATTGCCTGATTTCTCCCGGGTTCGTTGTGAATCCGGTGACGTCACGTCCATCGCTCCCACCGAACTTCGGGCCGACTCGGTCGTGGTCTGTGAGGACGGACGCGGTGAGCCGCAGCTGGCGATCATCACCGAGGTCCAGCTCAATATCGCTAAGGGGAAACGCCGGAGCTGGCCCCAGTACGCGACCAATCTCCACGCGCGTCTCGCATGCCCCGTGGCGCTGCTGGTCTTGACCCCCGATGACAGCGTCGCCAAGTGGTGCGCCGCCCCCATCGACTTCGGATGTGGCGAGGTCCGGCCCGTGGCGCTGTCCCTGACCGGTCTGAAGCCGTTCACCGACCACGAGAAGGTGCGCCGCCATCCCGAGCTCGCGATGCTCGCGGCGGCCGGAAGCCGCACCGATGACCGTACGGCGCTGGACGCGCTGGTCCCGGCCCTGCGCGCCTGTATCGAAGCGTCGAGCACCGGATATGTTGAGTACGTACTCACGGCCCTTCCGGCCCGAGCCAAGAAGTACCTGGAGGCAGCCATGAACCTGCGGATCGACGGCTATGAGACGGAGGCATTCAAGCGCCCCTTCCTCGAAGGTGAGATGAAGAGCCGTGCGGAGGATGTCCTCTTGGTCCTCGAGAAGAGGGGGATCGAGATCTCCGGTGAGGCGCGGACGCGGATCGCCTCCTGTGGCGACATCGACACCCTCACCCTCTGGCTCGGGCGTGCGGTCACAGCGGACCGCGTAGAAGAGCTCTTCGAGTGAAAATTCGCCATGAAGAACGATCGGTATAAGTCAGACATCTTTCGCATCCCATACGGATTGGGGTACGTGTGCGGCCGGGCCGAAGTCCAGGCGGAAGCCGCGTCCGGCGGCAGCACGGCGCACGGCATCGCAACGGCCCTGCTGGCGTTCCTCGTCCTCAAAGTGGTCGACGTTCCCGACTCCGTGGAGAAACGGGTTCTGGCCTGTGACGATTTCGACACCCTCTTCCTCTGGATCGCGCGGGCGACCAAGGTGAGCAGGGCCGAGGACATCTTCACCGCACTCCGCGCAGCGACGGCGGAATGAACCCCCATGTGACCGTGGGCGGGAGCCGGGGCTCCCGCCCACCGCCGCGTTCCCGTTCACCCGGGCGTCCTACAGTCTCTGTAGGAGCAGTTGGTGCTGCGGTGCTCATGGCGGTCGGTGATGAACCCCTTTGATGTTCGCTCGCGGGTGCGGGGCAGGGTCCACTGGCCCGCGCCCGGTGCGGTCGTGCTCTGGGCGGGGCTCACCGCGGTGCTGGCACTGGAGACCCTCGCGGGGCCCGTGGCGGCGCGGCGTCCGGTCGAGTTCGTCGTCGGGGCGCTGCTGCTCGCGTTGAGTGTCGCACTGGCGCGTTCCCGTCCCCTCCGGTCCCTGGTCCCGCCATTGGCGATGGCGGTGTCCGCTCCCGTGCTCGCGTACCTGGGTGGAGCGCTGACGGCGGCACCGCCTTTCTCGATCACCCCCTTCGCGGCGCTCATTCCCCTCGGCTACCTGGCCGGGCGGCGCGGCACCGAACCGCGTCCGTTCCTGCTCCTGATGGCGGCGGCGGCCGTCGCGGGGCTGGTGGCCGGGGTGGCGACCGGTGCCGCCGAGGCCGGGGCCTTCGGCGCCGTGTCCGCCGTCTTCGACTGGCCACTGCTGCCGGCCGCCGGAACGGCGGCTCCGGTCGCCCCCTGGCTGCTCGGGCGTTACCGGCGGCAGGCGGCCGACCTGGTCCGGGCGGGCTGGGAACGCGCCGAGCTGCTGGAGGCGCTGCGGCGCGACGGCGACGAGCGCGCCCGGCTGCGCGAACGGGCGCGGATCGCCCGGGACATGCACGATTCGCTGGGCCACGACCTCAGCCTCATCGCCTTGCGCGCCGCGGCCCTCGAGGTCGCGCCCGGCGCTGCGGCCGAACACCGGGAGGCCGCCGGCGCACTGCGCGCCGATGTCGCCGCGGCGGCCGAGCGGCTGCGCGACGTCATCGGCGTCCTGCGGCCCGAGGGAGGCGCCGGACCTAGCGGTGCCACCGACCCCGGCGGCGCCTCCAGCCCCGACATTCCCGACCTCGGCGGCACGTCGGGCCTCGCCATTTCCGGGGTCATCGGCGTCACCCGTCCCGATGTCGCCGGGCCGGACGGCACCACCCGGCCCGATATCTCCGGGCTCGTCGACCGGGCCGCCGCGGCGGGGATGAGGGTGGAGCTGACGGGCGACGGGGGCCTCGACGGGGTTCCGGACACGGTCCGGCGGGCCGCGCACCGGATCGTGCAGGAGGGCCTCACCAACGCCGCCAAACACGCGCCGGGCTCCGCGGTCACCGTGCTCCTGCGCCATACGGCCACGGCGACCGAGGTCCGGGTCGTCAACGGGGCGCCCGACGCCCCGGCCCCTGAGGCACTCGGGCCGGACGCGGGTGTGCGTAGGGTGCCCGGCACCGGCACGGGGCTGGCCGCCATGGCGGAACGCGCCCGGCTGCTCGGCGGCACGCTGCGCGCGGCCCCGCACGGCGGCGGGTTCGCGGTCGACGCCGTTCTGCCGCACCGCACCGACGTCGCGGGTCCGCACAGCACCGACGGCGGCGGCACGGAGGCCGCCACCGCCATGGGGGCGGACGGCATCGGCGCCACCGGCCCGGAGCACGTCGGCGCCGCCGGCCAGGGGCGCGTCTCCGTCGGCCAAGGGCGCATCGCCGCCGGTCCGGGGCGCGTCGGGGGCGGGCCCGCGACGGAGTCCGCCCGCCAGTACGAGGAGCGCCGGCTCAGGGTGCGCCGCGGGCTGTCCGTCCTCCTCCTGGTCCCGGTGGCGGTGCCCGCCGCGATCGGGGTGCTGAAGCTCGCCGCCGACGGCGCGGTGTCCACGGTCAACGGCCTCGACCCCGCCGTCTACGCCGACCTGCGCGTCGGCCACGACCGAGGGGAGGTCGAGCGGCGGCTGCCGTTCTTCCGGATGTTCGCGGATCCGGTCGGCGACATGCCGGCCGCTCCGGCGGATGCCGAATGCGTCTACTACTGGTCCGCGCAGCAGACCGACGAGCGGAAGTTCTTCCGGCTATGTTTCGCGGAGGACCGGCTCGCGGCCAAGGACGCCCTGCCGCTGAGCGCCCTGTCGCCGAACCAGTGAACCGATCGACCGAGAACCGGAGACGCCCGCTGTGATCCGCGTGCTGCTGGCCGACGACGAGCCGCTCATCCGCGCCGGTGTGCGCGCCGTGCTGGGCTCCGACCAGGGCATCGAGGTGGTCGCCGAAGCCGCCGACGGACGCGAGGCCGTCGAGCTGGCCCGCGCACACCGCCCCGATGTGGCGCTGCTCGACATCGTGATGCCGCGGCTCGACGGCCTGGCCGCCGCGGCCGAGATCGCCTCGGGGGTCCCGGGCACCGGCGTGATCATGCTGACGACGTTCGCCGAGGACGACCACATCGCCCGCGCGCTCAACGGGGGAGCGAGCGGATACCTGCTCAAGCTCGGCGCGCCCGGCGAACTCCTGGCCGGCGTGCACGCGGTCGCCGGGGGAGCGGCCTACCTCTCGCCGCTGATCGCGCAGCGGGTCATCACGGCCCTGACCTCCGGTGCCGCGGGCGGCCGGATGACCCGCGCCGCCCGCGCACGCGAGCAGGTCGCCCGGCTGACCGACCGGGAGCGTGAGGTCCTGGCCCTGGTCGGCGCGGGCTCCTCCAACGCCGAGATCGCCCGCCGGCTGCACGTCGTCGAGGGGACGGTCAAGGTCTTCGTCAGCGCGATCCTGCGCTCCCTGGGCGTCCGCAACCGTGTCCAGGCCGCCGTCATCGCCTACGAGGCCGGCCTCGTGGACGGCCACCTCTGACGCGCGGGCCCCGTGCCGGCTCCGATCCGGCCACGGCCCGAGGGCGCCAAGGCAGAGGGACGGCCGCGTCTCGCTGCGTGCCGTCCCCTCCCACGGTCAGGACCCGTCCCATGGAGAGCGAGGCCCGCAGCGCCCGCCCGCCCGTGAGTTCGGCCGCGGACCGCTGTCCCAGGGCGGTGGAGTTCCGGCGCGGGCGCCGATCCGCGGTCGGTCGGGGCACGGACGCGTCGCCGCCCGGCCCTTCCGCGGTGCCGGGAGCCGCCCGGACCGCGCCGCTGCGGAACCGTGCCGCGGAGCCGTGCCGCCCGCGCCTTCCCGGCCGCCCTCCGCCACGGCGGATCGTCTATCACTTTCGGCAGGGTGACGGGAAGCGAAGGTCGGATGGAACGCCGCGGCCGCGTCGGCACGCTGAAGCCCATGACACCACTCCGATCTTCTTTCTCCCCGCGGCGGGTGCTCGGTGTATCCGTCGCCGCCGCGCTGGCGGCGGCCGGCCTCGTGGCGCCGCCCGCTCTCGCCGGGGACCCGGCGGCGGGCGGTTCCGGCGGTCCCGTCGAGATCGCGCTGCCGGAGCCGACCGGTGACCACGACATCGGCACCGTCGAGCTCCACCTGGTCGACGAGGACCGCCCCGATCCCTGGGACGACCAGGGACGCCCCCGCGAGATCATGGCGAACGTCTGGTACCCGGCCGAGCACGTCCGCGGCGTCCCGCGCGCCCCCTACCTCTCGGCGGGCGTCGCCGACCACCTCGATCGGACCTCCGCGTCCGTGGGCATCGACCCGGGCGACGTGGACTTCGCCGGAGCGCTCAGCCACGCCGGCGTGCGCGCCCCCGTGGCCCGCGGGCTCCGCGGCGCCCCGGTGGTGGTCTACTCACCGGGGGGCGGCATGTCGCGCGCCATGGGGACGACGCTGGTGGAGGAGCTCGCCGGCAGCGGCTACATCGTCGTCACCGTCGACCACACCTACCAGGCGCCGGTGCAGCTGCCCGACCGGTTCGAACCGCCCGCCCCCAGACCCGACTACGCGCAGGTGGTCTCGGAACGCGTCGCCGACCTCCGGTTCGTGCTCGACCGGTTGGCGGACGCGGCCGGCGGCGGCGTCCGCGACGCCGCCGGACGGGGCCTCCCGCGCGGGCTCGGCGGGGCCATGGACCTGTCGCGGACGGCGATGTTCGGCCACTCCGCCGGCGGCTTCGCCACCGCCGAGGCCATGCTCGCCGACCCCCGCATCCGGGCCGGGATCAACATGGACGGCGACATGAGCCCGAACTACGCCCTGGAGACGGACGTCCGCGGCACGGACCGACCGTTCATGCTGATGGGCGCGGGCTCCAACGGCGACGGCGACCCGCACGACCTCGACCACGGCCTCGGGTGGCGCGGGTTCACGGACCGCTCGACCGGGTGGAAGCGGGCCCCCTACCTGCCCGCGGGCGAGCACATGGGGTTCACCGATTTCCAGGTCGTGCTGCCCGGTATCGGCCGCTCGCTGGACCTCGATGAGGAGGCCGTGGCCGCCGCCATAGGCACCGCCGACCCCGAACGCAGCCTCGCCGCGCAGCGGGCCTACACCACCGCCTTCTTCGACCTCCACCTGCGCGGAGAGCCGACGGACCTCTTCGACGGCCCGTCGCCCGACCATCCCGGCTGGGAGTTCCGCTCCTGACGGGCACTCCGGCCGGGTGCGCACCGGCGCGCGCCCGGCCGGGGCACCGCGCCCATCGGGGCACGTCCGCGCAGGCGGGCGTGCCAGACTTGGGGTATGCCTCCGCACCACGCCGAAGCCCGGATCGACCTGGGCGCCATCAGTGAGAACACCGAGCTGCTGCGTCGCACCGCGCCCGGTGCTCAGGTCATGGGCGTGGTCAAGGCCGACGGCTACGGCCACGGCATGCTGCCCGCCGCCCGCGCCCTGCTCGCCGGCGGCGCGACCTGGCTGGGCACCGCCTTCATCGACGAGGCGCTCCAGCTGCGCGCCGCCGGGGTCGACACCCCCGTGGTGGCCTGGATCCTGCCGCCCGGCGCCCCGCTGGCCTCGGCGATCGCGGCCGGTATCGACCTCGGTGTCAGCACCCCCGAGCTGGTCGACGCGATCGGCCTGGCCGCCCGCGAGACCGGCCGCCCCGCACGCGTCCACCTGAAGGCCGACACCGGCCTCAACCGCGGCGGGGTGACCGCCGCCCAGTGGCCCGACACCGTCGCCGCCGCCGCGCGCGCCGAGGCCGACGGCCTGCTCCGGGTCACCGGACTGTTCTCCCACTTCGCCTGCTCCGACGAGCCCGGCCACGCCTCCATCGGGATGCAGATCTCGGCGTTCCACGAGGCGCTGGAGATCGCCGATAAGGCCGGGCTGCGGCCCGAGGTGCGCCACCTCGCCAATTCCGCGGCCGCGCTCACCCTGCCCGAGACCCACTTCGACCTGATCCGCCCCGGCATCGCCGGCTACGGCATCACCCCCATCCCCGCCCTCACCGGCACGGGGCTGCGGCCGGCCATGACCCTCAGCGCCCGGATCGCCCTGGTCAAGCGGGTCCCCGAGGGCAGCGGGGTCTCCTACGGGCACCGCTACACCACCGACCGCTCCACCCGCCTGGCCCTCGTCCCCGTCGGCTACGGCGACGGCGTCCCGCGCGCGGCCACCAACACCGCAGAAGTGCTGGCCGCCGGACGGCGGCGCCGCATCGCGGGCACCGTGTGCATGGACCAGTTCATGCTGGACATCGGCGAGGACCCGGCCGCCGCCGGCGACGACGCCGTCCTGTTCGGCCCGGGCGACCGGGGCGAGCCCACCGCGCAGGACTGGGCCGACGCCCTCGGTACCATCCCCTACGAGATCGTCACCCGGGTCGGCCCCCGGGTCCCGCGGACCTATACCGGAGCCTGACCCCGCCGGTCCCGGGAATGACGTCGCAGCGGTGCGGCGTTGTGCCTACCCTGGTGAGGGGCGCCGACCGCCCCGGTTCTCCGAGACGACCCTGCGAGCCGATGACCGACACCACCCGCACTTCCGACACCGTCGCCGCCACCGTGGAGGCCGCGACCGACTCCGCCATGCGCGCCCTGGGCCGCCGCCTCGGCCGGCTGCTGCGCGCGGGCGACGTCCTCATCCTGTCCGGCCCGCTGGGGGCGGGCAAGACCACCCTCACCCAGGGAATCGGCGAAGGGCTGGACGTGCGCGGCCCGGTGACCTCGCCGACCTTCGTGATCTCGCGCATCCACCCGTCCCTCTCGGGCGGCCCCGCGCTGGTGCACGTCGACGCCTACCGGCTCGGCGACTCCGTCGAGATCGATGATCTGGACCTCGACAGCGAGCTGCCCCACTCCGTGACCATCGTCGAATGGGGCGCCGGCGTGGCAGAGGAGCTGTCCGACGACCGGCTGGAGATCGTCATCGAACGCCGCGCCGACGACACCCGCGTCCTCCGGCTGACCGGCGTCGGCGCCCGGTGGGCCGACGCGGACCTCGGCACGGAATAGGCTGGGCGACCGTGCTGCTCCTCGCTTTCGACACCGCGACCCCGGCGGTCACCGCCGCGGTCTGCGAATCCCGCGACGGCACCGTCCGCGTGCGGGCCGAACTCTCCTCCGTCGACGCCCGCCGCCACGGCGAGCTGCTCGCCCCCGGCATCGACGACGTCATGCGCCGGGCAGGCGCCGGGCTGGGCGAACTCACCCACATCGCGGTGGGGATCGGCCCCGGCCCCTATACGGGCCTGCGCGTCGGGCTGGCCACCGCCGACGCGCTCGCCGACGCCCTGGGCATCCCCTGCCACGGTGTCGCCACGCTCGACGCCGTGGCCTTCGCCTCCGGCCGCCGCACCCCCTTCATCGCTGCCACCGACGCGCGGCGCAAGGAGGTGTTCTGGGCCCGCTACGACGACGCCACCACCCGTACCGGCGACATCGCGGTCGGCCGGCCCGCGGAGCTCGACACCGGCGGGCTGCCGGTGATCGGCCACGGCGCCCGGATCTACGCCGACGTCTTCGGGCAGGACGCCGGCGCCGCCGAGCCGCTCTACCCCACCGCCCGGGCCCTGGGCGAACTCGCGCTGCACCGGCTGTCGGCCGGGGCCGGGCTCCCCGAGCCCCGCCCCCTCTACCTGCGCCGCCCCGACGCCACCGTGCCCGGAGCACCCAAGAAGGTGCGCCAGTGGCAGGCGTGACCGGGGGCGCCGAGCTGCGCCCGATGACCGAGGACGACATCGCCGGCGTCATGGAGCTGGAGCGCGCCCTGTTCCCCAAGGACGCCTGGACCGAGCAGATGATGCGCTCCGAACTCGCCGAGGACTCCCGCCACTACTTCGTGGCCCGCATCGACGGCGAGATGGTCGGCTACGCCGGGCTGCGCTCGGTGCCGCCCCAGGGCGACGTGCAGACCATCGCCGTCGCGGCGTCCCACCAGGGCCGGGGGGTCGGCAGGGCGCTGCTCACCGAGCTGCTGAGCCGGGCGCGCACGCTCGGCGTGGAGGACGTGTTCCTGGAGGTCCGCTCCGACAACCCCCGGGCACGCGAACTGTACCGCCGGTTCGGGTTCACCCCGATCGGCATCCGGCGCGGCTACTACGCCGGCGCCGACGCGATCGTGATGCGCCGCTCCGACGGCGCGTCCGGCGAGGAGGCCACCCCGTGAGCGCGCGCGACCTGCCCCTGATCCTGGGGATCGAGACCTCCTGCGACGAGACCGGCGTCGGCCTGGTCCGCGGCTGCGAGCTGCTCGGCGACGAAGTCGCCTCCAGTGTCGACCAGCACGCGCGCTTCGGCGGGGTCGTGCCCGAGGTGGCCAGCCGCGCCCACCTGGAGGCGATGACCCCCACGGTGCGCCGGGCGCTCGACGCGGCCGGGGTGAAGCCGGCCGACATCGACGCGATCGCCGTGACCGCCGGCCCCGGCCTCGCCGGCGCGCTGCTGGTCGGGGTGTCGGCCGCGAAGGCCTACGCCATGGCGCTGGGCAAACCGCTCTACGGGGTGAACCACCTCGTCGGCCACGTGGCCGTCGACCAGCTGGAACACGGCCCGCTGCCCAAGCCGACCGTGGCGCTCCTGGTCTCCGGCGGGCACACCTCCCTGCTCCTGGTCCGCGACCTCGCCACCGATGTCCGCTCGCTGGGCGACACCGTCGACGACGCGGCGGGGGAGGCATACGACAAGGTCGCCCGGCTCCTGGGCCTGCCCTACCCGGGCGGGCCGCACGTCGACCGCGCGGCCCGCGACGGCGACCCCGCGGCCATCCGCTTCCCGCGCGGGAAGTGGGGCGACGGCACCTACGACTTCTCCTTCTCCGGCCTCAAGACCGCCGTGGCCCGGTGGGTGGAGGACGCCGGGCGCACCGGGCGCGCGCTGTCGGTGCCCGACATCGCCGCCGCGTTCCAGGAATCGGTGGTCGACGTGCTCACCCGCAAGGCGGTGGACGCCTGCACCGCGCACGGGGTCGGCCACCTGGTGATCAGCGGGGGAGTGGCGGCGAACTCGCGGCTGCGCGCACTGGCCGCCGAGCGCTGCGCCGCGGCGGGCATCGAGCTGCGCGTGCCGCGCCCGCGGCTGTGCACCGACAACGGCGCGATGATCGCGGCGCTGGGCGCCGAGGTCGTGGCGGCCGGGCTGCCGCCGTCGGCGCTGGACCTGGCCACCGACACCTCGCTGCCGGTCGAGCAGCCCTTGGCGGGCTGACCCGGGCGGACGCCGCTTCCCGGCCGGCGGGCGGGCGGGAAGCGGCGCATGCCGCGGCCCGCCCGCCGTATCCGGTGCGGTCAGACGAACACGTTCTTGTAGAACAGGTTGGCCCGCCGGTCGCCGCTCTCGCCCGACGCCAGCCCGAGGAACAGCCGGACCTGCCCGGCGTCGGTGCGGTAGACCCCCATGCCCTCCGGTTCGCGGAAGACCAGGCTCTCGCCGGCCCGGGTGAACCTGCGCTCCATCTCTGCGCCGGTGTTCAGGTCCACCGAGGTGATGTGGGCGTTGCCGGGGGGCGGGTTGGCGTCGCCGTAGGCGGTCCCGTCGTAGAGGTACAGGTACCGGCCGTAGACCGCGTAGCCCTGGAACGTGGGCGCCCCGGAGCCGGAGAAGCGGGGCGGCTGGGCGATGTCGGCGAGCTTGGCGCCGTAGTTCCCGTTGCGGACGTCGGAGATCCGGTACACGGCGTAGCGGATTCCGCTGCTGTTGCGGTAGCGCATGACCAGGGTGTCGTTGACCGGGTCGGTCGCGCAGGTGATGAGGTCGGAGCCGGGGACCGGGGTGTGCTTGGCCAGCGCCGATGACGTGTTGGTGAGCGTGGTCCCGTTGCTGAAGCGGAACCGCGCCAGCCGGGTCCCGCGCGTGTCGACGGAGTCGACCTCGGTCCACAGGTAGGACGATGACCCCGATGGCTCCACGCCGATGGAGACGCCGTGGCCGAAGCCCATCAGGTACATGTGGCCCTGGCGGTTGCCGGCGAAGTCGAGCTGGGTGACGCACAGGTCGCCGTTGGCGTTGGACGACCCGCCGTTCTTCAGCTGGGCCACGAACAGGCGCTTGTTGACGTTGTCGAAGGTGAACGACTGCATCACCGTGTCGTCCTGGAGCGCCTTGTGGCGGAACAGGTCGTGCGACGGCGTGCTCAGGTCGAAGCGGGGGGATGACGGCACGTCCGCGCCGGCGGGCGTGGCGGAGAAACCGAGTGCGGCCGCGACGCCGAGCCCGCCGCCGGCGGCGAGCAGGGAGCGTCGGGTCGGTCCATGGCTGAATTCGGGGGGCATGGCGGTTTCCTCCGATGTGCCGGTGTGCGGTCGGAGGATTGTTACAAATCCCCGCGGTCGAGGAAAGCATCCCTGTTCACGGCGGCCGGAACGTGGCCGCCGTAAGGGCTCCGGCGGGTGCTCCGCCGGGCGGGAAGGCGAAGGGCCGGCCCTCGGAGAGGACCGGCCCCGGTGCCCGGCCGCGCGGCCGCCTACCCGGCGGGCGGTGCGCCGCGCGGCGGGTGACCCGCCTTACTCGTCGTCGTCCTCGTCGAGGTCGCGGCGGCGCTTCTTCTTGCCGTCGCGGACCGGGGTCAGCAGCGCCTCGGCCAGGGCGAGCATGGTCTCCTCCAAGGCCGCCAGGCGCTTGGTGACGTCGTCGTGCGAGGTCTCGACGGCCTCGGTCAGCGCCTCCTCGAACTCGTGCCGGTCGGGGCGCGCCTGCACCTCGCGCAGCAGCGGTTCGAGCGATTCGAGCAGGCGGGCGTCGAGCGAGTCGAGCCGCTGCGACGGGTCGATGACCGGCCGCTCCACGAGCTCGGTGAGGCGCCGGTGCACCTCGCTGACCTCCATGGCGATGGGCAGCTGGGCGAGCCGCTGGTTGAGCGCCTCCAGCCGGTCGTCGACCGCCTCCAGGCGGCCGTCGACCCCGTCGATCTGGCCGTTGACGCCCTCGAACTGGCCTTCGACGCCGTTGACCCGGCCCTCGATGCCGTCGAGCCGGCCGTTGACACCGTCGAGCCGGCCGTCGACACCTTCGACCTTGCCTTCGAGGCCCTCGAAGCTGCCCTCGAAGTGCCCTTCGAAGGTGTCGAAGCGGTCGCCGAGCCGGCCGAGGCCGTGCTCGAACTTCCCGGTGATGGCGCTGAGGTGCTGGTCGACGCGGTCGGACAGCTCGCGCTGCCGCTGCGCCAGGCGGGAGTCGACCGCCTCGCGGTGCTCCTCGACCAGCCCGGCGAGCGCGGTGTGCCGCTCGTCGCCCTGTTCGTGGAGGCCGCGCACGCTCGCGGTGACGGAGTCGCGCAGCTCGGCCAGGGCGGCCGTGGACGCTGCGAGGTCCGCGTCGGCCTTGTCGCGCAGCGCCGTGGCGGTCTCGTCCAGCCGGGCGGTGACGGCCTCGTTGTGCTGGTCGTCGCGCTCGCGCAGCTCGGCGCGGTGCAGCTCCAGCTGCTCGTGGAGTTCGCCGAGGCGCTGACGCAGGTGGGTGCGGAGGTCGCCGAGCTTGTCGTCGGTGGACTCGGCGAGCTTGACCACGGCGCTGTTGGCGTCGGCGATGGCGGCGGTCGCCTCGGCGTGGTTCTCCTCGGCCTGCGTGGTGAGCAGGCCCAGCCGCTCGGCGAACCGGGTGGCCGCCTCCTCGTGGCGCCGGTCGGTCTGGGCGGCGAGGTCCCGCAGGCCGTCGGCGAGCTCGGCGGAGAGGGCGGTGTGGCGCTCTTCGGCGGCGGAGCGCAGGGTTTCGGCCGTGGCCTGGAGCCGGGAGCCGAGCGCGTCGTGGCGCTCGCCGAACGCGGTCCGCAGCTCGTCGGCGGCGGCGTCGACCCGCTCCGTGAGCGCCGCGTGGCGTTCGGCGGCCTCGGTGCGGATCTCCTGGGCGGCGGTGTCGAGCCCGGCGGTGAGGGCGGCGTGGCGCTCCTCGGCCGCGACGCGCAGCTCCGCGGCTGTGGCGCGGAGGTCGTCGGCGCCGTTGTCGAGCCGCTCGTTGAGCGCGGTGTGGTGCTCTTCGGCGGTCGTGCGGAGGTCGGCCGCGGTGGAGTTGAGGTTCCCGGAGAGGGCGGTGTGCCCTTCCTCGAACGTGGTGCGCAGGTCGTCGGCGGTGGTGTCGAGCCGTTCGACGAGGGCGGCGTGGCGCTCCTCGGCGGCGGTGCGGATCTCGCCGGTGGCGGCGTCGACCCGCTCCGTGAGTGCCGCGTGGTGTTCGGCGGCCTCGGTGCGGATCTCCTGGGCGGCGGTGTCGAGCCCGGCGGTGAGGGCGGCGTGGCGCTCCTCGGCGGCGGCGCGCAGTTCCTCGGTGCCCGTGCGCAGCTCCTCGGCCGCGGCGGCGAACCGGTCGGTGACGGCCTGGTGCTGCTCGCGCAGGGTGGCGTCGACGGCGTCGGAGCGCTCGGAGACCGCGCCGAGCAGCGTCTCGCGGCCGTCGGCCACCACCTGCTCCAGCGCCTCGCGGCCTTCGGTGACGGCGGCGGCGAGGGACGCGTGCCGCTCGCCGGCGGCGGTCATGGCGGCCTCGTGGCGGCGCTCGGCGAGTTCGGCGGCGCCGGCAAGTGCGTCGTCGATGGCCTTGGCCTGTGCGGCGGCGGACTCGATGGCCTCGTCGATCTGGGTGAAGCGCGCCTCGACCCCGGTGGCCAGCCCCTCAAGCCGTTCGGTGAGGACCCCGACCTTGGCCGAGGTGGCCTCTTCGGCGTCGGCCAGGCCCTTCAGCCGGGACATGACGGATTCGAGGTGGCCGTTGATCCCGCGGACGTCCGCGCGCAGCGCGGGGAGTTCGGAGAGCGGCTTGACCCGTTCGCCGACCAGGGCGATGTGCTCGGCCAGGGTCTCGGCCCATTCGGGCGGGCGCGAGCTGAGCTCGTCGACCCGGGACCGGACGGCCGTGACCGATTCGGCGAGAGAGGCGAGTTCGCGCTCGCGGAACTCGCGCAGCAGCCACTCCATGCCCTCGAGCCGCTGGCGCATCTCCTCGCTGACCGCGCCCTGCGATTTCTGCTCGGACACCTGGTCCTGCGCCGCCCGCGAGAGCAGGTCGCGCATGCGGTCGGAGATCCCGGTCTGCCCTCCCCCGTTGAGGAAGTTGTGGTTGCTCTGTTCCACCGAGGTGCTCCTTTTGATCTGGCGCCCCCATCGGCGTCCGCACGCGGATGGGTGGTGTTCTCAACGGATGCAGCGGGCGCGGGCGGGATAGGGCCCGACGTGTGGTCATCACACACGGACATGGCATGCGCACTCGCCGTTAGCGGCCAGTGCATGGCGAAAGGGTGGAGAACCGGCGCATACCGCCGGCCGTCCCCGGGAACGCCGGCCCCGGGAATCCGCGAGAAGGGGAAAGGATTCAGCGGGGTCAGTTTACCGACATGAGCCGTGCTCGCCGGGTTGAAGCGGGGAAAATGTGCGTTGTGCCGATCGCCGCGGAATGACCGCACTCGTCACGGTAGTACGGATGGGCGGGCCCGTCATCCCGCTGCAGCCCCCGCGGGGCGGGGGTTCCGGTGCCGTGGAGTCACCGCGGGCCTGTGACCTCGGAACACAGGAGGGAAATGGGGCGGTCGCCGATCCGGGTGAGGACGACGACAACGGATTCCGGCCCCGACGGCCGGAGATCGCGGCGGAGTTTCTCCACGTCCACGGCCGATCCGCGTTTCTTAATCGTTACGGTTCCGGCGCCCCGTTCACGCAGGACCGACCGCAGCCGCTTCAGGGAGAACGGCAGGACGTCGGTCACCTCGTAGGCGCGGGCGAACGGGGTGGCCGCGAGCCGGTCGGACGTGATGTAGGCGATGCGGGGGTCGAGCAGCGCGCCGCCGACCGCGGCGGCCGCCTCGGCGACGAGGTGGGCGCGGATCACGGCGCCGTCGGGCTCGTAGAGGTAGCGCCCCGGCGCGGCGACGGGCGGTGCGCCCAGCCCGGGGTCGGCGGTCAGGGTGGCGGGGCCGCGCCCGTCGCCGCGCAGGAGCGTGGCGCGGCGCGGGACGTCGGACAGCGCGCCGAACCACAGCGCCGCCTCCTTGACGTCGCCGTCGACCGAGATCCACTCGGCCGAGGCGCCGTCGGGCACCAGTTCGTGGGGGATGCCCGGCGCCGCCTTCACGCACGCGGCCGAAGCGCCCCGCGCGAGGTCCATGGCGGTGCCCCACGGCGGGGAGTAGGCGTGCGGGTCGAAGATCCGGCCCTTCTTCCCGCGCCGTGCCGGGTCGCAGAACACAGCCCCGTAGTCGCCCGGCGCGACCAGGGCGACGTCGCCGCCGCGGACGCGGGCGCGCCCGGCCAGGCCCAGCGCCGCCGCGTTGGCCTCGGCCACGGCGGCGGTGAACGGGTCGGAGTCGACCCCTTCGACGTCCAGGCCCTCGGCGGCGAGGGCGAGCATGTCCGCGCCGATGCCGCAGCACAGGTCGCCGACCAGCGTGCCCGGGGCGACCCCGGCGGCGAAGCGGCGGGCGCGGTATTCGGCGACGGTGCGGCGCGTGGCCTGTTCGAGGCCGTCGGGGGTGAAGTACATGCGCGCCGCGAGGTCGCCGAACTTCGAGCGGGCCCGGCCGCGCAGCCGCGCCTGGGTGAGGGCGGCCGTGACGAGGTCGGCGTGGGGGACGCCGGGCTCCTCTCCGGGCTCCCCTCCGTTTTCCGCGTCCGGCGCGTCCGGCGCGTCCGGCGCGTCCGCCGGGCCGGCCCGGCGCAGGCGCGTGGCGGCGCCCAAGGGGTCGGCGTCGACCTCGGCGGGGTCGATCGAGTCGAGCAGCCGCCGCCCCGCCGGTGTGCGGAGCGCGCGGAACGCCGCCGACTGCGCGCTGGTCGCCAACTCGCCCCCAATGACCTGTTGTGACCTGTTGTGTTGACCTGATGTGTTCAGTGCGGGGCCCGCGGGCGCGGGGACGCCGCCGGTTTCCATCTTGGCACTCTCCACGATAGAGTGCTAACCGCGACGAGGCCGGTCTGACACCCGCGACGACAGGCCGCCGTGGTCGCCCCTTGTGCAGCATGCCGTTTACGGATCACGATGAACCTGAAGGGGGAGGTCACAACCGTGTCGACCGCCACCAAGACTGTGCTCAAGCCGCTCGAGGACCGCGTCGTCGTCAGGACGCTCGAGGCCGAGCAGACCACCGCGTCCGGCCTGGTCATCCCCGACACCGCCAAGGAGAAGCCCCAGGAGGGCGAGGTTCTCGCGGTGGGCCCGGGACGCTGGGACGACGAGGGTGAGAACCGCATCCCGCTGGACGTCAAGGTCGGCGACGTCGTCCTGTACAGCAAGTACGGCGGCACCGAGGTCAAGTACAACAACGAGGAGTACCTCGTCCTCTCCGCCCGCGACCTGCTCGCGGTCGTCGAGAAGTAGACCCCGGATCGGCCTCGACGCCCATCCGCGTGACACCCGCCCCGGCCGGCTCGATGCCGGACGGGGCGGTTTTCTTCGCTGAGCGAGCCACCGGGGCATCGGTGACCCCGGGGCGAGCGGATACCACTCCCGACGAACGCGCACGGATTGAGGAAAGCTCACCATGCCCAAGATCCTGGAATTCGAGGACGACGCCCGGCGCGCCCTCGAGCGGGGTGTCGACCACCTCGCCAACGCCGTCAAGGTGACGCTCGGCCCGCGCGGCCGCAACGTCGTCATCGACAAGAAGTTCGGCGCCCCGACCATCACCAACGACGGTGTCACCGTCGCGCGTGAGGTCGAGCTGGACGACCCCTACGAGAACCTGGGGGCCCAGCTCGTCAAGGAGGTCGCCACCAAGACCAACGACGCCGCGGGCGACGGCACCACCACCGCCACCGTGCTCGCCCAGGCGCTCGTGCGCGAGGGCCTGCGCAGCGTCGCCGCCGGCGCCTCCCCGATGTCGCTCAAGAAGGGCATCGACGCCGCCGCCGAGCGGGTCTCGGAGATCCTGCTCGACGCCGCCCGCGAGGTCGGCGAGCGCGCCGACATCGCCTACGTGGCCACCAACTCCGCCCAGGACGCCCAGATCGGCGACCTGATCGCCGAGGCGTTCGACAAGGTCGGCAAGGACGGCGTCATCACGGTCGAGGAGGCCCCGACCTTCGGCCTGGACCTCGCCTTCACCGAGGGCATGCAGTTCGACAAGGGCTACGTGTCGCCCTACTTCGTCACCGACGGCGACCGCCAGGAGGCGGTGCTGGAGGACGCCCTCATCCTGATCAACCAGGGCAAGGTCTCCTCCCTCAACGAGCTGCTGCCGCTGCTGGAGAAGGTCGCCCAGACCAAGAAGCCGCTGCTGATCATCGCCGAGGACGTCGACGGCGACGCCCTGGGCGCGCTGGTCCTCAACAAGATGCGCGGCGCCCTCAACGTCGCCGCGGTCAAGGCGCCCGGCTTCGGCGAGCGCCGCAAGGCCATGCTCCAGGACATCGCCACCCTCACCGGCGGCCAGGTCATCGCCGAGGAGGTCGGCCTGACCCTGGAGAACGCCGAGCTCGACACCCTGGGCAGCGCCCGCCGCATCACCGTCACCAAGGACGACACCACGATCGTCGACGGTGCCGGCGCGCAGTCCGAGGTCGAGGACCGCGTCGCGCAGATCCGCAAGGAGATCGAGGCCAGCGACTCCGACTGGGACCGCGAGAAGCTCCAGGAGCGCCTGGCCAAGCTGTCCGGCGGCGTGTCGGTGCTGAGCGTCGGCGCGGCCACCGAGGTGGAGCTCAAGGAGAAGAAGCACCGCCTGGAGGACGCGATCTCGGCCACCCGCGCCGCGATCGAGGAGGGCATCATCGCCGGCGGCGGCGCCTCCCTGGTGCACGCCGCGGCCGCCCTCGACGACCTCGGCCGCACCGGCGACGAGGCCACGGGCGTGGCCATCGTGCGCAAGGCGCTGGTCGAGCCGGCCCGCTGGATCGCCGTCAACGCCGGCGCCGAGGGCTACGTCGTCACCTACAAGATCGCCGAGCTGAAGCAGGGTGAGGGCTACAACGCCGTCACCGGCGAGTACGGCGACCTCATGGCGCAGGGCATCATCGACCCGGTGAAGGTCACCCGGTCGGCGGTGCAGAACGCGGCCTCCATCGCGGGCATGCTGCTGACGACCGAGGTGCTCGTCGTCGACAAGCCGGCGGAGGAAGAGGGCGAGGCCGGACACGGCCACGGGCACGGGCACTGAGCCTGCGGACCCCGCCGCGGCGGGCGGCCCTTATCACGCGTGCCCCGATGAACCTTTCGGGGCACGCGTGCCTTTATCCGGTTTACACCAAATGTGATCATTCTGTAGCCGGTGTTCGTGACGTGTAAGTCCCGGTGTCGGGGCATCATTCGTACGTGACGGATCTACGCGTCGCGGGGGGCCCGCAGGTGCCATCACCAGCTGTCCCGCGCAGGGCGAACGACACGGAACTGAACAACCTGACCTCGCTGGCCGTCCAGGGTGACCACGGTGCGGTGGACTCGCTGATCCGCGAGGTCCGCCCCATGGTCGTCCGCTACTGCCGCGCCCGCCTGGCCCGTGTCTCCGGCTACGTGCACTACTCCGACGACGTCGCCCAAGAGGTCTGCATCGCCCTCCTCGCGGCGCTGCCGCGCTACGAGGACATGGGGCGGCCGTTCGCCTCCTTCGTCTTCGGCATCGCGGCGCACAAGGTGGCCGACGCCCTGCGCGGATCCACGCGCGCCGACGTGCCCACCGAGACCGTCCCCGACCGGCCCGACGACGGACCCGGTCCGGAGGAGGCCGCGGTCCGCACCGTCGAGGCGGAACGGGCGCGGGCGCTGTTGAACGAACTGCCCGAGCAGCAGCGGCGACTGCTGCTGATGCGCGTGATCGCCGGTCTTTCGGCTGATGAGACGGGACATGTACTTGGAATGTCGGCGGGTGCGGTACGGGTTGCCCAGCACCGAGCTCTTGCTCGGCTTCGGGAAGTGGCCGTGGCGAACCGCCTCTTCTAGCGGCTCCGCCTGCCGCGCGCCCCTGCGCCCCGGGCCCCGCGGCCGCCGCTGCCCGTCGCGGATCCGTGACCCGCGCCACTGCCGCATGGGGCGGCCCGCGCGCTGAGAGCGCGCGCCCGTAGGCGACCCCGGTCCGCACTGTGACCCTCCCCACCGCCCACCCCGCCCACCTGTGATGTTCCCCGCCGGTAAAGCCGCCGGTCAGGGCCATAGGATGAAACGGTCACGGCGAATGGTTGGATGGTTCAATGACGCAGCTGTACACGGGGGCCGACGGCAAGGTGCTGGCGCCCGGCCTCACCTATGACGACGTCCTGCTGGTTCCGGCCTACTCGGACCTCCAACCGGGCGAAGCGGACACCGGGACCCGGCTCTCGCGCAACATCGAGCTGCGCATGCCCCTGCTCTCCGCGGCCATGGACACCGTCACCGAAGCGCGCATGGCCGTGGCCATGGCCCGCCAGGGCGGCGCCGGCGTGCTGCACCGCAACCTCTCCATCGAGGACCAGGCCGGCCAGGTCGACCTGGTGAAACGGTCCGAGGCCGGCATGGTCACCGACCCCGTCACCTGCGGCCCCGACGACACCCTGGCCGATGTCGAGCAGCTGAGCGCCCACTACCGCATCTCCGGGGCCCCGGTCACCGACACCGACGGCCGCCTCGTGGGCATCGTCACCAACCGCGACATGCGCTTCGAGGACGACCGCAACCGCCGTGTCCGCGACGTCATGACCCGCATGCCGCTGGTCACCGCGCCCGTGGGCGTCTCCCGCGAAGAGGCGTTCCGGCTGCTGCACGAGCACAAGGTCGAGAAGCTGCCGCTGGTCGACGACCAGGGCCGGCTGCGCGGGCTGATCACCGTCAAGGACTTCATCAAGAGCGAGCAGTTCCCCGACGCCACCAAGGACGCCGACGGCCGCCTGGTGGTCGGCGCCGCCGTGGGCGTCGGCCCCGACTCCGAGATCCGCGCGCGGGCGCTGGTCGAGGCCGGGGCGGACTTCATCGTCGTCGACACCGCGCACGGCCACTCCTCCGGTGTCGTCGAGATGGTCGCCAAGCTCAAGGCCAACTCGCGCGCCGACATCGTGGCGGGCAACATCGCCACCCGGGCCGGCGCCCAGGCGCTGGTCGACGCCGGCGCCGACGCCGTGAAGGTCGGTGTCGGGCCGGGCTCCATCTGCACCACCCGCGTCGTCGCGGGGGTCGGCGCCCCCCAGGTCACCGCCGTCATGGAGGCCGCCAAGGCCGCCGGGCCCGCGGGCGTCCCCGTCATCGCCGACGGCGGGCTCCAGTACTCCGGCGACATCGCCAAGGCGATCGTCGCCGGCGCCAGCACGGTCATGCTCGGCAGCCTGCTCGCCGGCGTCGAGGAGAGCCCGGGCGAGCTGAACTTCATCAACGGCAAGCAGTACAAGACCTACCGCGGCATGGGGTCGCTGGGCGCCATGCGGGGGCGGTCCTTCTCCAAGGACCGGTACTCCCAGGCCGACGTCGCCACCGAGGAGAAGCTGATCCCCGAGGGGATCGAGGGCCAGGTGCCCTACCGCGGCCCCCTTCAGGCGGTCGCCCACCAGCTCGTCGGGGGGCTGCGGCAGTCCATGTGGTACGCGGGCGCGCGCACCGTCGCCGCCCTGCGCGAGGACGGCCGGCTGATGCAGATCACGTCGGCCGGCCTCAAGGAGAGCCACCCGCACGACGTCCAGATGACCGTCGAGGCGCCCAACTACCACGCCCGCCGCTGAGACCCGCCCCGGTCCGCCGCCCGGGGTCCGCCCGGGTACCGGATAAGGGGTGCTCGGAGCGGGGATACCGGGTGGTCGGCGGTACACTCGCGGCGGCAGCAGGCGCGCCGGCCGACCGGCCGGCGCGGTGGCACGCGAGAGGGGACCGAAGCGGTGGCTCAGGTGGAGATCGGGCTGGGCAAGAACGGGCGGCGCGCCTATGAACTCGACGAGATCGGGATCGTGCCCGCCCGGCGCACCCGTGACCCCGAGGAAGTGTCCATCGCCTGGCAGATCGACGCCTACCGGTTCGAGACACCGCTCGTCGGCAGCCCCATGGACAGCGTCGCGTCGCCGGAGACCGTCGTCGCGATCGGCCGCAACGGCGGGCTGGGCGTGCTCGACCTCGAAGGCCTGTGGACCCGCTACGAGGACCCCGAGCCGCTGCTCGCCGAGATCCACGAGCTCGACGACGCCGCCGCCACGCGGCGGCTCCAGGAGATCTACGCCGCGCCGATCCAGGAGGAGCTGATCGGTCGGCGCATCGAGGAGATCCGCCAGGCCGGCGTGGTCACCGCGGGGCGGCTGTCCCCGCAGAACACCGCGCAGTACCACAAGGCCGTCATCGACGCCGGCGTGGACATCTTCGTGATCCGCGGCACCACCGTGTCGGCCGAGCACGTCTCGGGCCGCTCCGAGCCGCTCAACCTCAAGCAGTTCATCTACGACCTGGACGTTCCGGTCGTGGTCGGCGGCTGCGCCACCTACACCGCCGCCCTGCACCTGATGCGCACCGGGGCGGCCGGGGTGCTGGTGGGCTTCGGCGGCGGCTCGGGCCACACCACCCGCTCCGTGCTCGGGGTCGCCGTGCCCATGGCCAGCGCGGTCGGCGACGTCGCGGCGGCCCGCCGCGACTACCTCGACGAGTCGGGGGGCCGCTACGTGCACGTCATCGCCGACGGCGGCATGAGCCACAGCGGCGACATCGCCAAGGCCCTCGCCTGCGGCGCCGACGCCGTCATGGTGGGCTCGCCCCTGGCGCGGGCCAGCGAGGCCCCCGGGCGGGGCTACCACTGGGGCAGCGAGGCGCACCACAACGAGCTGCCGCGCGGCGAGCGGGTCGACGTCGGCACGATCGGCGACCTCACGTCGATCCTGCACGGGCCCGCCTCCTCCAGCGACGGCTCGATGAACCTCATGGGAGCCCTGCGGCGCACCATGGCCACCTCCGGCTACACCGACCTCAAGGAGTTCCAGCGCGTCGAGGTCGTCGTGAACCCGCACAACTAGCGGCACCCGCGCCACGGCACCGTGTCCGGCCGGTGCCCGTCCCGGGCGCCGGCCGGACATCGGCGGTGCCTTTTTCGGCCGTGCGTCTGCCCATCCGCCGCCGCTGCGGGTAGGTTGTTCTCTCGGCGCAGCGTAATCACATGGTCACGATCGTCCTCCCTCCGCGTTGATGAGGTGTCTGTGAACCGTCCCCCCGCACCGGAACCGGAACCGGCGACGCCGTCCCCCGGCGTCGCCCCCGAGGCAGGATGGAAGCCCGCGGCCGCCGCCGCGGCGGCCGTCTTCTGCACCGTCGCTCTGGCCGGAGGCGTCGCGGCGGTCGCCGGCGGGATCGGCGACGCGGTCTCCCCGCCGCCGCTCCCCCCGGGCGCCGACGACTCCGCGGGGCGCATCGACACCGTTCCCGCGGCGGCCGAGCAGGCCCCCGACACCGCCGCCGACGACCGAGCCTCACCCGTCCAGGAGTCGCCGGCGCCGGCCGCCGCGGCCAGCGCCGAATGGCTCGACTCCACCGCCGCGTCCACGGGCGTCCCGCGCCGTGCCCTGGAGGCGTACGCCGCGGCGCAGCTGCGCGCCATGGAGGAGTCCCCGCAATGCCGGATCTCCTGGCCCACGCTCGCGGGGATCGGCGAAGTGGAGTCCCGCCACGGCACCTTCGCCGGCGGTGAGATCGGGCCCGACGGCCGCACCACCGTCGACATCATCGGCATCCCCCTCGACGGCACGAACGGCACCGCCGCCATCCGCGACACCGACGGCGGCCGGCTCGACGGCGACACCGAGTGGGACCGCGCGGTCGGCCCGATGCAGTTCATCCCCGGTACCTGGGACCGCTGGGGCGCCGACGGCGACGGCGACGGCACCGCCGACCCGCACGACATCGACGACACCGCCCTCGCCGCGGCCCGCTACCTGTGCGACGGCGGCCGCGACCTCACCTCCGACGACGGCTGGTGGAGCGCCATCCTCACCTACAACCGGTCCGAGGCCTACGCCTACGACGTCCTCGACATCGCCAACCGGGTCGTCTCCGACTCCCGCTGACGGCCCCGTGCCGGTGTGAGGGCCGGGGAGGGCACCGCCGCCGCCGGCGGCGCACAGGTTCGACCCGGCGGCCCCGCCCGCCCTGCCTCCGGCGGCCCCGGAGAAGGAGCCCTCGGCCACGGGCGGCACCGCTCCCGCTCGCTCGCGGGCCCGCCGCAGGTGCCCGGGGCCGCCGTGTCGACCGGTCGCGCACCGTGAGCCGGGTTAGCCTGGGGAGCCAGGACGAACCGGGCGCAACCACTCGGCTCCGCCCGGAAGCCGCCGGGAGAAAGGCGACACATGATCACAGCGAGGATGGGGCCCGACGAGCGGACCTCGGCGCTCGCGTCCATGGCCGACGGCGAACTCGATGTCCTGGTGGTCGGCGGGGGCATCGTCGGCGCCGGGGTCGCGCTCGACGCGGTCTCCCGCGGGCTGTCGGTCGGCCTCATCGAGGCGCGCGACTTCGCGGCCGGGACCTCCAGCCGGTCCAGCAAGCTCATCCACGGCGGCCTGCGCTACCTGGAGCAGCTGGACTTCGAGCTGGTGCGCGAGGCACTGACGGAGCGCGGCCTGCTGCTCAACCGCATCGCCCCCCACCTGGTCCGGCCGGTGCCGTTCGTCTTCCCCTTCACCCACCACTGGGAGCGGCCCTACATCGGCGCGGGGGTGGCGCTCTACGACACCCTGTCGATGACCATGGGAACCTCGCGCGGCCTGCCGCGCCACCGGCACCTGACCCGAGGCGGGGCCATGCGCATCTTCCCGGCGCTGCGGCGCGACGCCCTGGTGGGCGCCGTCCAGTACTGGGACGCCCAGGTCGACGACGCCCGCTACGTCGTCACCCTGCTGCGCACCGCCGCCACCTACGGCGCCCAGATCGCGAGCCGGGTCCAGGCCGTCGGCTTCCTGCGGGAGGGCGAGCACGTCACCGGGGCGCTGGCGCGCGACCTGGAAACGGGCGAGGACCTGGAGATCCGCGCCAAGCAGGTCGTCAACGCCGCCGGGGTGTGGACCGACGACATCCAGGAGATGGTGGGCGGACGCGGGCAGATCCACGTGAGCGCGTCCAAGGGCATCCACCTGGTGGTGCCGCGCGACCGGATCCAGGCGTCGTCCGGGCTGATCCTGCGCACGGAGAAGAGCGTGCTGTTCGTCATCCCGTGGGGGCGGCACTGGATCGTCGGCACGACCGACACCGCGTGGGACCTGGACAAGGCCCACCCGGCGGCCAGCAGGAGCGACATCGACTACATCCTCGACCACGTCAACCGCGTGCTGCGGGTTCCGCTGACCAGGGACGACGTCGAGGGCGTCTACGCGGGGCTGCGCCCGCTGCTGTCGGGGGAGTCCGACGAGACCTCCAAGCTGTCGCGCGAGCACACGGTCGCCCACCCCGTCCCGGGGCTGGTGCTGATCGCGGGCGGCAAGTACACCACCTACCGGGTCATGGCCAAGGACGCGGTCGACGCCGTCGCCCACGGCCTCGACGGGCGCATCCCGGGATCGGTCACCGACCGGGTCCCGCTCGTCGGCGCCGACGGGTTCGCCGCACTGTGGAACCAGCGCCGCCGGGTCGCCCGCGAGGCGGGGCTGCACCCGTCGCGGGTATCGCACCTGCTGCGGCGGTACGGGTCCATGACCGGGGAGGTGCTCGCGCTGATGGAGGAGAGCCCCGATCTCAAGGAGCCCCTGACCGGCGCGGACGACTACCTGCGCGCCGAGGTCGTCTACGCGGTGCGGCACGAGGGCGCCCGCCACCTCGACGACGTGCTGTCCCGCCGGACCCGCGTGTCGTTCGAGACCTGGGACCGGGGGATCGCGGTGGCGGAGGAGGCCGCGAGGCTCATGGCCGCCCCGCTGGGCTGGGGCGAGGACCAGGTCCAACGCGAGGTCGAGTACTACCGCAAGCGGATCGAGGCCGAACGCGCGGCACAGGAACAGGACAACGACAACGAGGCCGACGCCGTCCAGCACGGCGCCCCCGACATCGTCCCCGTTCCCGACACCCGCGTACCGGCCGGCCGGCACTAGGGGCGTGCCCGGTGCGCGGCGATCCGGACGCGGTTACGGCCTCCCCGGATCGCTGCGCATCCGGCCGTCGCGCGGGTGAGCCTCACGAGGACATCACCGCGCGGTCGGCCTCGCTGCGCAGGACTCGGAATTCATCGCCCTCCGGGTCCGCGAGGACGACCCGGCCGGCGCCACCGGGTTCCCGGCGATCGTCGACGAGCGCGGCCCCGAGGTTCGGGAGCCGCTCGGCCTCCTCCTCGCGGGTGGCCTCCGGACGCGGGCACAGGCGGACCCTGTTCCTGGTCGTCTACGGTTCCGGCACCCGGTTGACGTGCGGCAGCGGGCCCTCCGGCGGCATCACCTCGGTCTCCGGATCTCCCGGCTCGTCCTCCTGGCGCGGCGGACGGCCGAGCACCTCGCTCCGGAACCGGGCCGGCCCGTAGGCGTGCGCACGGTCGATCGCCACGTTCCGCACCATCGAGACCATGCGCGAGAGCCTGCCCGGAACACCGCTCGGTCCGCCACCGGATCGCGCCGGACGGCGCCGGCGGCCGCCGACCGGGACGCGTGCCCGGTCGAGCCGCGGCGCGACGCCGTCCGTGACGACCACCGCGCGCGGGGCAGGGGCCCGCCGGGGAGCGTCGGCCGCAGACGTGGCCGCACGGTCCGCCCGCGGCCCGTCGGCTGTACGGCGGCGCGGACGCCGGTTTTCCACAGGGCGGGAAAATTCGTTCGAATCCGGTAGGTGTGTCCAGCACACTGGGACCGTGCTGCTGACGATCACCACCACCCACAGGCCGGCCACCGACCTCGGCTTCCTGCTGCACAAGCACCCCGATCGCGTGCAGCGGTTCGACCAGTCCTACGGCACCGCGCACGTGTTCTACCCCGAAGCCGGCGACGACCGGTGCACGGCGGCGCTGCTGCTGGAGGCCGATCCCCGGGCGCTCCTGCGCGGGCGCGCGGAGCGCTCCGCCCCCGACTTCGCGCTGGCGCAGTACGTCAACGACCGCCCCTATGCGGCGTCGTCGCTGTTCGCGGTGGCCCTGGGCGACGTCTTCCGCAGTGCCATCCGGGCGCGCTGCGATTCCCGGCCCGGCCTCGCCGAAACCGCCATCCCGCTGCGCCTGCACGTGCCCGCGGTCCCGTGCCGGGGCGGTCCCGACCAGGTGCGGGCGCTCTTCGAACCGCTGGGCTGGCAGGTCGAGGCCGATCCCGTCCCGCTCGACCCCGGGCTGCCGGGCTGGGGCGACTCCCGCTACGTGCGGCTCACCCTCACGGGCCACATGCGGCTGGCCGATGCGCTCGGCCACCTCTATGTCCTGCTCCCCGCCATGGACGGCGCGAAGCACTACTGGGTCAGCGAGGACGAGGTCGACAAGCTGCTGCGCGCGGGCGCCGCCTGGCTGCCGGGGCACCCGCAGCGCGCGTGGATCACCCGCCGCTATCTCGCACGACGGGAGCGGTACGTGCGCACGGCGATCGCGCGCCTGCGTGAACTCGACGACCTCACCGACCCCGCCGACCCCGCCGACCCCGACCCGTCCGACCCGGACCTCGATCCCGGCCTCGTCCTCGGCCCGGTCGTCGGCGCTCCCGCAACGGACGCCGTTCGCGTGTCCGCCGGCTCCGGCGCCGCCCCGGGCGACCCCACCGCTCACCCGGCCGACCCGGCCGAGCGGGCGCCGTCGCTCGCGGAACTCCGCGCGGGGGCGGTGCTGTCGGTCCTGGCCGCCGAGAACGCGCGCCGGGTCATCGACCTCGGGTGCGGCACCGGCAAGCTGGTCGCCCGGCTGCTCGACCAGCCGGGTATCGACCACGTCACCGGTGTCGACGTCGCGGCCGCCACCATCGAGCACGCGCACCGGCGGCTGCACGTCGATCGCATGCCCGAACGCCGGCGCGCCCGCCTGGACCTGTTCACCGGGTCCGTCGTCTACCGCGACACCCGCTTCTCCGGGTACGACGCCGCCGTGCTCATGGAGGTCGTCGAGCACATCGACCCCTCCCGGCTGCCCGCCCTGGAACAGGTCGTCTTCGGCCACGCCGCCCCGGGCACCGTCGTCGTCACCACGCCCAACGCCGAATACAACGCCCTCTACGAGGGCCTCGCCGACGGCGCGTTCCGCCACCCCGACCACCGCTTCGAATGGACCCGGGCGCAGTTTCGCGCGTGGGCCGAGCCCGTCGCCTCGGCCCACGGCTACCGGCTGCGCATCCTGCCCGTAGGGCCCGAGGACCCATCGGCCGGAGCGCCGACCCAGATGGGAGTGTTCTCCAAGTGACCGCCACCGCCCCCGCCGCCCGCGTCCTGGGCGTGCCCGAGATGGGCCTCGTCGTGCTCATCGGGGTGTCCGGGTCGGGGAAGTCGACCTTCGCCGCCCGCCACTTCCGGCCCACCCAGGTGGTGTCGTCCGACTTCTGCCGCGGCGTGATCAGCGACGACGAGAACGACCAGTCCGCCAGCGGCGACGCCTTCGCCCTGCTGCACCACATCGTCGCCGCCCGGCTGCGGCGCGGCCTGCTGACCGTCGTCGACGCCACCAACGTGCAGCCGCAGGTGCGCGCGCAGCTGGTGCGGATCGCCAAGGAGCACGACGTCCTGAGCACCGCCATCGTGCTCGACGTCCCCCAGCGGCTCGCCCGGGAGCGCAACGCCGAGCGCCCCGACCGCGAGTTCGGCCCGCACGTGATCACACGGCAGACCCGGGATCTCAAGCGCCACCTCAAGCGGCTGGGCAAAGAGGGCTTCCGCACGGTGCACGTGCTGAACGGCCCTGAGGAGACCGAGTCCGCGGTCGTGCGGACCGAGAAAGGCTGGACCGACAAGCGCGACCTCACCGGCCCGTTCGACATCATCGGCGACGTCCACGGCTGCCGCGCCGAGCTGGAGGAGCTGCTGGCCGCGCTGGGCTACGCCCTCCGCCGCGACGACCTCGGCCGCGCCGTCGGCGCCCGCCACCCCGAGGGGCGCACCGTCGTGTTCGTCGGCGACCTCGTCGACCGCGGACCCGACACCCCGGGCGTGCTCCGGCTGGCCATGGGCATGGTCGGCGACGGCGACGCCCTCTGCGTGTCCGGCAACCACGAGAACAAGCTGGTGCGGGCGTTGAAGGGCCGCAAGGTGCAGACCACCCACGGCCTCGCCGAATCCCTGGAGCAGCTCGACCGCGAGACCCCGGAGTTCCGGGCCGGGGCGCTGGCCTTCTGCGACTCCCTGCTCAGCCACTACGTCCTCGACGGCGGCGGCCTCGTGGTCGCCCACGCCGGGCTGAAGGAGGACTACCACGGGCGCGCGTCCGGCCGGGTCCGCTCGTTCGCGCTCTACGGCGAGACCACCGGCGAGACCGACGAGTTCGGGCTGCCCGTGCGCCACCCGTGGGCGCTCGACTACCGCGGCCGCGCCGCCGTCGTCTACGGGCACGTCCCCACGCCCGAGCCCGAATGGATCAACAACACCATCTGCCTCGACACCGGCTGCGTCTTCGGCGGACGGCTCACCGCGCTGCGCTACCCCGAACGCGACCTCGTGCACGTGCCGGCCCAGGAGGTCTGGTTCGAGCCCGCCAAGCCGTTCGCGGGCGGGGCGGGCGGGGCCGGCCACGCGCTCGACCGCGACCCGTCGCGCGCGGCCGGTGTCCTCGACATCGGCGACGTCGTCTCCGACCGCCCCGACCGCGGGGAGCCGGTGGCGACCGCGCACGGCTCCGTCTCCGTCCCGCAGCAGAACGCGTCGGCCGCGCTGGAGGTCATGAGCAGGTTCGCCGTCGACCCCCGCTGGCTGCTGTACCTGCCGCCGACCATGGCCCCGGCCCCCACGTCCGCCGACCCCGGGCTGCTGGAGCACCCCGGCGAGGCGTTCGCGCACTACCTGGGCGCGGGCGTGGGGCGGGTCGTGTGCCAGGAGAAGCACATGGGGTCGCGCGCCGTCGTCGTGGTCTGCCGCGACGACATAGCGGCGGCACGCCGCTTCGTGCCCGGCGCCGGGGGCGCCGTCTACACGCGCACCGGCCGGCCGTTCTTCGCCGATCCGCACACCGAGTCCGCGGTGCTCGACACCCTGCGCGAGGGCATCGGCGCCGCCGGGCTGTGGGAGCGGTTCGCCACCGACTGGATCGCGTTCGACGGCGAGATGCTGCCGTGGTCGGCCAAGGCCGAAGGTCTGATCCGCGAGCAGTACGCGTCGGTGGGGGCGGCGGCGCGCGCCGCCCTTCCCGCCGCGGCCGGGGCCCTGGCCGCGGCGGCCGGGCGCGGCCTGGACGTCGTCGACCTCGCCGGGCACGTCGACCGCCACGATGCCGCGGTCGAGTCGTTCAGCGCGGTCTACCGCCGCTACACCTGGCCCACCGACGGCGCGGCCGGCCTGCGCTACGCGCCGTTCGCGGTCCTGGCCGCCGAGGGCGCCGAGTTCAGCGACCGCGACCACGTGTGGCACATGGGGGTCGCCGAGGCCCTGGCCGAGCACTGCCCGATGGTGCGCACCACCCGCTACCGCGAGGTCGACACCACCGACCCCAAGGCCACCGACGCCGCCACGGCGTGGTGGGAGGACCTGGTGGGGGCCGGGGGAGAGGGGATGGTCGTCAAACCGTTCGACGGCGCGCTGACCACCGGGCGCAAGGGGCTCGTCCAGCCGGGGCTGAAGGTGCGCGGGCCCGAGTACCTGCGGATCATCTACGGCCCCGATTACCTCGAACCCCAGCGCATGGAGGCGCTTCGCGACCGCAAACTCGGCCGCAAGAGCGGGCTCGCCCTGCGCGAGCACAAACTCGGCCGGGAAGCCCTGTCCCGCCACGCCCGCGGCGAGCCCCTGTGGCGGGTCCACCAACCGGTGTTCGCCATCCTCGCCCTGGAATCCGAACCCGTCGACCCGCGCCTGTGAGCGGCCCGCGGGATTGTCAACGGCCGGTGGCAGACTCACCGTCATGAGTGACCAGGTGCGGTTGAGAGATGTCGGGCCGGCTGATCTGGAGGTGTTCTTCGCGCACGAGCACGACCCTGAGGCGGCGCGGCGCTCGAAGTTTCCGCCACGGCCGCGGGATGCCTTCATGACCCACTGGACGACCAGGGTCCTCGGAGACCCCGACGTCTTCGTGCAGGCCGTCACCGTCAGCGGGGAGTTGGCGGGCAACCTGGTGGCGTGGTGGGACGAGGATCAGCGCTTCCTCGGGTACTGGTTCGGCCGGCGGTACTGGGGCCGGGGCATCGGCACGCGGGCGCTGGCGCTCTTCCTGGAGCGTGAGGAGACCCGCCCCCTTCACGCTGACCCCCTCCTCGGAAACACCGCCTCGGTGCGCCTGTTGGAGAAGCACGGATTCCGGCGCACCGCGACGGTCCGGTACGGCGGGGACGAGCACGTCATGCTGGTGCTCGACGAGACCCGGTGACAGATCGCCGGTTCCCGGTGCCACCGGCTCCGGCCCCCATCGGCGACCGTCGCCGCCACACTCGAACCGAACCAGCGGATGGCGGGTTCGCCCGGAGGCTGTGCATCGGCCGGTGCCGGTACGAGGGGGCGGCAGTCGGCCGCGCCGGGCGGGTTCGGCGTCCGTGGGGATACGGACGCCGCAGCGGCGCGGTGGCGCGGCCGGGCCCCGGCATGGCGGGGGCCCGGCCTGATCATCGCCGCGAGGGGGCGCCATCCTTGCCCGTACCGGCCCGGCGGCAAGGGGCGAGGTGGGCATACAGGTGGGCATACGCGCCGGTGGTCGCGGTGGCGCGGGTAGGCTCGGGGCGTCGGGTCGCCGACCGGGTACGGGGTGCGGCGGCGGATCGGCCCGGCACCACTGTCCCCGCTCCCGTCATTCGTCCGCGGCCGGGGGTCGCACGCGAGGAGGTCCCCATGAAGGTCCTGCTGACCGGCGGTGCCGGGTACATCGGCACGCACACCGCCGTGGAGCTGATCGCGGAGGGCCACGAGGTCGTGGTCCTGGACTCGCTGGCCAACGGCTTCGCCGAGGCCGTGCGCCGCGTCGAGCGCATCACCGGGGCGGCCGTGCCCCTTCTCGTCGGCGACTGCGCCGACCCCGCGGTGGTGGACAAGGCGTTCGCCGACCACGCCCCCGACGCCGTCGTCCACTGCGCCGGGCTCAAGGCGGTCGGCGAATCCGTGGGGCAGCCGCTGCGCTACTACCGCAACAACCTCGACGCCCTGCTCGCGCTGTGCGAGGTCGCGCACGACCACGGCGTGCACCGGATGGTGTTCAGCTCCTCGGCCACCGTCTACGGCGACCCCGCCACGGTCCCCATCACCGAGGACATGCCGCTGTCGGTGACCAACCCCTACGGCGCCACCAAGCTCTTCGCCGAGCGGATCCTGCGCGACCTCGCGGTCGCCGACACCGCCTGGAGCATCACCGCCCTGCGCTACTTCAACCCGATCGGCGCCCACCCCAGCGGCCTGATCGGCGAAGCCCCCCAGGGCGTGCCCAACAACCTCTTCCCCTACATCGCCCAGGTGGCCTCCGGCCACCGCGCGAAACTGAGCGTCTTCGGCGACGACTACGACACCGTCGACGGCACCGGGGTGCGCGACTACCTGCACGTCACCGACCTCGCACGCGGACACGTCGCCGCGCTCGACCACCTCGCCGACTCCACCGGCTTCCGCGCCTACAACCTCGGCACCGGCCGCGGCACGTCGGTCTTCGAGGCCGTCCGGGCCTTCGAGCACGCCGCCGGCACCGCGGTCCCCTGTGAGATCACCGGGCGGCGCCCGGGCGACATCGCCACCTGCTACGCCGACCCCTCCGCCGCACTGCGCGGCCTCGGCTGGCGGGCCGAGAAGACGGTGGCCGACGCCTGCGCCGACGCCTGGCGCTGGCAGGCCGCCAACCCCCACGGATTCGCCGGCCAGCGGGACGGCTCGGAGTAGGTCCGTCCGCCGGCCTCAGGGCGGTCTCACCGGGCGTGCCGACCGGGGCATCGGCCGGGAGCCGCGCCCCGCTTCCCCCGCCTCCGGCACCGCCGCGGTCCGGGACTTACGAGGCCAGCCGCTCGCGCGGGGTGTGACCGGAGCCGGTCGGTTCGGCACCGTGTTCGGGCTGGTTGATCTCGGCCCACACCGCATCGAGGGAGAGGCCGAGGACATCGGCGATCGCGGCGATGGTCGGGAAGGCGGGGGTCGCTACGCGGCCGGACTCGATCTTGCGGAGGGTCTCCGGTGAGACGCGCGCGTCGAGCGCGGTCTCGAGTATCGAGCGCTCCCCCCTGGCGCGACGCAGGAGTGCGCCGAGACGCTGTCCGCGCTCGACCTCTGCGGGAGTGAGCGGCAACCTGACCATGGCCCGATCATAGTACCGGGATAGTATGACCGGTATAGTTATTGGCACGCGATAAGGACGCCGCATGATCGAGATCCTGACCCCCACCGAGCTGGCCCGAGCCAAGGACACGGGCGCCCTGGTCGCCGACATCCTGCAGACCCTGAAGGGCCGCAGCGCGGTCGGCACGAGCCTCCTGGACATCGACCGGTGGGCCGCCGCCATGATCGCCGAGGCCGGAGCGCAGTCCTGCTACGTCGACTACGCGCCGTCCTTCGGCCGCGGGCCGTTCGGCCACTACATCTGCACGGCCGTCAACGACGCCGTGCTCCACGGGCGGCCGTACGACTACGCGCTCGCCGACGGCGACCTGCTGACCCTCGACCTCGCCGTCTCCCTGGGCGGAGTCGCCGCGGACTCCGCCATCAGCTTCATCGTGGGCGAATCCGCTCCCCCGGAGAGCGTCGCGCTGATCAGCGCGACCGAGCGCGCGTTGAGCGCGGGGATAGCCGCCGCCGGCCCCGGGGCCCGCATCGGCGACATCTCCCATGCCATCGGCACGGTCCTCAGCGCGGCGGGATACCCGATCAACACCGAGTTCGGCGGGCACGGCATAGGATCGACGATGCACCAGGACCCGCACGTGTCCAACACCGGACGGCCGGGCCGCGGGCACAGACTGCGCCCCGGGCTGCTGCTGGCACTGGAGCCGTGGGTCATGGCGGACACCGCCGACCTCGTCACCGATGCCGACGGGTGGACGCTCCGCAGCGCGACGGGCTGCCGGACGGCACACAGCGAGCACACGATCGCCATCACCGAGGACGGAGCCGAGATCCTCACGCTGCCGGAGCAGGCGCACGCGTGAGGTCGCGGCCCCGTTTGCAGGGGCCCCGGCCGCCGGTGCGATGGCGACGTGGGCCGGCGGCCGGGCACCCGGCTAGCGGCCGATCCGGTCCGGCCAACGGCGAGCAGGCCGGCTTCGGCTTCCTGCGCGACCACATCGGCGTCAGCGATTCGGACCTGCCCCGGCGGATGAGCGCGCTGGGGAACGCGGGCCACATCAAGGTCAGCGGGACCGGGTGCGGCCGAGGCGGCGCCCGGCGACCGGTCCCGGGCGCGGAAGGAAGGGACGCCCTGATGGCGATCCACGTGCTCTTCGCCAGATCCGGTGAGGGGCCGGACACCGTCTCCTACACGTGCGGCGACGCCGACGACCCCGCGAGGTTCCGCTTCACTCTGGGCGTCGACGACTTCGGACTGCGCGGCTGGGGCGGCGGGCCGGTTCCCAACGCCGTGCGGTGGGCGCGGGCCAAGGTCGTGCGCACCGTCCGCGAGACCGGCGCCTGGCCGGCGCGCGGCGCCTACTGCGCCTGACCCCGCACGGGGACGCCCGGGTTCACGACGGCCCCTGCGCGGTGGCCCGGGTGACCGACGGGACCCGCTTCTGGGCGGGCACCACGGGGGCGGAACGCTCGGGCGTGCGGATGTGCTCGGGCCGGATGCCCCGCAGCATCACCCGCGCCACGACCCGCGACCAGGCCCGCGATCCCGCTTCCGTGCGGAGGGGGAACGGGATCGGCTGCTCCTTCCGCGACGACAGCACGCGCTGGATCACCTGACGCTGGACGACCTGCTGGAAGAGCTGGGTGCCCGCCGTGGCGGCCCAGCGCCGCTGCTGCACACGTGCCAGGAGCGCCGGGTTGAGCGTCCGCTCGAACCGCTCCGGTTCGGCCTGCGCCCGCAGCAGCGGCTCGGCCAGCAGGTTGGCCGACGCCACGGCGTCCTGGATCGCGAGGTTGATGCCGACCCCGCCGATCGGCGACATGGTGTGCGCCGCGTCGCCGATGCACAGGTAGCCGGGGCGGAACCAGTGCCTGAGCCGGTCGAGCCCGACTTCGAGGAAGGCGACCTTGCTCCAGTCGTCGACCTCGCGGACGTGTTCGCCGAGGAAGGGCAGGACCTCGAGCAGCCGCTCCTGGAACTCCTCGACGCTGCGGGTCCGCACGTCGTCGGCGCCCTCGACGCCCTTGGGGATGAGGTAGGCGACCTGCCAGTAGTCGCCCCGGTCGATGGCGACCCCCATGGCGCCGGTGCCCAGGCGGCCGTTGAGGCCGACCTCGGGGGCATCGGGGTCGCGCGTGACGCGCAGCCAGAGCACGTCCATGGGCGCGCCCAGGTCGACCGGGACGAGCCCCGCGGCCTCGCGCAGCCGCGATCTGCGACCGTCGGCGGAGACGGTGAGCACGGCGCGCAGTTCGCGCGCCTCCTCCGACCCGTCCTCGCCGCGCTGGATGTAGCGCAGCCCGCGCACGGCCCCGTCGTCCTCGATCGGGTCCGTGCACTCCGCGCGCATCAGCAGCCGGAACCCCGGGTAGCGCTGCGCGTGCTCGACGAGCATGTTCAGGAAGTCCCACTGCGGGATCAGCGCGATGTAGGGGTGCCGCCACGGGTACCGGCTCAGGTCGGCGGTGATGATCGGCCGCTCCGCGGAGCCGATGGTGAGGCGGTCGGCGTCGCGGTGCGGGATGCCCTCCAGCTCCTCGGCCAGGCCGAGTTCGTCGAGGAGCTCCAGGGTCGAGGGGTGCACGGTGTCGCCGCGGAAGTCGCGGATGAAGTCGCCGTGCTTCTCCAGCACGGTGACGTCGACCCCCGCCCGGGCCAGCAGCAGGCCCAGCATGATCCCCGCGGGGCCGCCCCCGGCGATGGCGACGGTGGTCGTCTCGGCATCGGCATGCGTCTCGGTGTGCGTCATTGCAGCCTCCAAAGACCGCGTCGTGTTGCATCGGCGTTAATTCAACGCCTGATGAAATAGAAACCCCCGTCACCTGTCCCTGTCCAGGGGGTCGCGGCTGTGATGTGGGCGACGTTCCGGGCACCTCGGTCCTCTGCCCCGAATGAGCCGCGAAAACGTGGTTACCGGTGGGTAGTCAGGAGGGGGCGGGCGGACTAGGCTCGCCGGCATGGCACCCGCCGTCCGCCCCTCGGAGGCCCCGATGCTCGATCCGGCGCTGATCAGCAGACTCATCCGCCGCGTCGCGGCCGCGTCCGGTGCCTCCGCGACCACCACCAGCGCGCCGTTCACCGGCAAGCCGCTCGCCGAACTGCCGCAGTCCTCGGCGGCGGACGTCGCCGGCGCCTTCGCCCGCGCCCGCGCCGCGCAGGCGGCGTGGGCGGCCCGGACGCCGCGCGAGCGCGCCGCACCCTTCGAGCGCTTCCACGACCTGGTGCTGGACCGCCAGCGCGAGATCCTGGACATCGTCCAATGGGAGACCGGCAAAGCGCGGCGGCACGCCTTCGAGGAGGTCTACGACGCCGCCGGCGGCACCCTGTACTACGCCCGGCACGCCCCGGCGATGCTTCGGCGCCGCCGCACCCCCGGCGCTGTGCCGGGGGCGACCCGCACCTACGTGCACCACCGGCCCAAGGGCGTCGTCAGCGTCATCACCCCGTGGAACTATCCCCTCACGCTGCCCGTGAGCGACGCCGTCCCCGCGCTGATCGCGGGCAACGCCGTCGTCGCGAAACCCGACACCCAGACCGCGCTGACCGCGCTGTGGGCCATCGACCTGCTCGTGGAGGCGGGGCTCCCCGAGGACCTGTGGATCCCCGTCCTGGGCGAACCCGCCGAGATCGGCGACGCCCTCATCGACCACGCCGATCACGTCGCCTTCACCGGCTCCTCGGCCGTGGGCGCGCACATCGCCCAGCGCGCAGCCGCCCGGCTGGTGGGGTGCTCGGCGGAGCTGGGCGGCAAGAACCCCGCGATCGTCTGCGCGGACGCCGACCTCGACCGTACGGTCGACGGTGTCCTGCGGGCGTGCTTCAGCAGTTCCGGGCAGCTCTGCGTCTCCATGGAGCGCATCTACGTCCACGACGCGATCCACGACGACTTCGCCGGCCGGCTCGTGGCCGCGGTCCGCGACATGACGCTCAACGCCGAGTTCGACTTCACCGCGGACATGGGGTCGCTCACCTACCGGCGCCAGCTCGACCGGGTGACCGCACACGTCGAGGACGCCCGCGCGAAGGGCGCCGACGTCCTGGTCGGCGGCCGTCCCCGCCCCGACATCGGGCCGCTGTTCTACGAGCCCACGCTCCTGGCGGGGGTGACCGCGGACATGGACGCGTGCGACGACGAGACGTTCGGCCCGGTGGCCGCCCTCCACCGCTTCGGCGACGAGGACGAGGCGGTCGAACGCGCCAACGCCACCGGCTACGGGCTCAACGCCAGCATCTGGACCCGCGACGTCGCCCGCGGCCGGCGCCTCGCCGAGCGCATCCGCAGCGGCACCGTGAACATCAACGAGGGCTACGGGGCCACATGGGCCAGCTACGGGGCCCCGATCGGCGGCATGAAGCGGTCGGGCCTCGGCCGCCGCCACGGCGTGGAGGGGCTGCTGCGCTACACCGAGCCGCAGGCCATCGCCAGCCAGCACGTCGTCGGCATCGCCGGCCCACCCGGAATGGACGCCGAGACCCTCGCGAAGGCCCTCACCCTCGGAGCCCGGCTGATGAAGCGGTTCCGCATCCGCTAGGTGCCTGTGCGGCGCCCGCTGAAGCGGTTGCGCATCCCCGGTAGGTGCGTGCGCGGGGACCCGCCGCGCTTCGCGCATCCCCGGGCGCGTCCCGAGCACTTCTTCCCCGCGTCCGGATCGTCGCGGTCCGGCCCGCCTTCATGCCCGTCGGTGCCGGCGCTTCCCGCCTCGGCGGCGGCGCTCGGTCCGGCATTGAACGGAAGGCGCCGCACATCCCCCGCTGGATGAGGCGCCATTTGTGCTGGTCAGGATTGTTTTGAAATTTTCTCGCTTTGGCGGCGAACAAAGATCGCGACCGTGGCATCGCACATCGTGCATTCGCATTTAAATCAAGCACATATACCTAGAAGGAGGCTGTTCGAAATGAAGAAGATCGGTGTTCGCCCGGCTCGGACGTTCGCTCTCGGGGCCGTGGTGGCCTCCGCCCTTGCCGTGAGTGCCCCGGCCGCCTTCGCCGAGGACGGATCCGAGGCCGGGACCACCAGCGTCCGGGACTGCGTCTCGACCGACTTCATCACGGAGATGAGCCGTGAGGGCGCCGCCGGAAACGTGTACATCGAAGTCACCTTCGAGAAGCTGCCGCCGGCCTCGCCCTACGACGACGAGGCCTGCACGATGTACGGGGCGCTGGACCGGATGTACTGGGGCGACGACGAGGGCGAGCGGATCGGCGGGTTCGCCCAGCAGGAAGGCGACGCCGACTCCGTGTTCTCCCTCTCCCCCGGGGAAGAGGCCGTGATGACCATCACCCGCCCCAACACCGAGAACTACGACGAGTGGGAGTGCGAGCCGACCGAGGTCGGCAGCGCGTACCTGCAGTTCATGAACGAAGGCGAGCCGTTCTCCTACTCCACCGACGGCCAGGACAGCGTGTGCGCCACCCAGCTGAGCGTGTCCACGATCTCCGAGATCACCAAGGTCGGGGCCTGAGAGGTCTGACCCCTAAGTCCACCCGGACCGCGCCGAGCATGGGGGACGTGCCCGGAAGGTCGCCATCGGGTGGACGGACCCCGGTACGACCTGGACCGCGGCCGGAGGCGCCCGAAAGGACGCCCCCGGCCGCTTTCGCGGACGCCGGGACCTTAGCCCGACCCCACTCCGCCCGTCTTGTGAAGCGGTCGGCATCCGGCCGGGGAGTCGATTCAGGCTCGTCAATCGGCGCTCTCGTGACGAATCGGTGATGCCGTTTCCCGTGCTGAATGGGGACCGGGTATTCTCTGTGCGCAACCGGTGCGGTCGAGTAGCGGTGAGGTAGGGCGGGTTGGTATGGAGCATGGTCTGCCTGAGGAGCCGTCGAACCGTTACGGAGACACACATTCGGAGTTGTCGGGTTCTGCCGCCAATGTGGTTCAGTCCCACCAGGTGAGCGGCGGGGTGCATTTTCATTCCGCCGCACCCGTTCGACCCGGATCCGTTCCGCGCCAGCTGCCCGCGGATGTGCGGGGGTTTGTGAATCGGCGGGCGGACCTGGCGCGGTTGGACACGCTCATGGCCCAACGCGACCAGAGCCCTACACTGGCGCTTTGCATGATCACGGGGACTGCCGGTGTGGGCAAGACCTCGCTGGCCTTGCACTGGGCCCACCGTGCTCGGGAGCGGTTCCCCGACGGTCAGTTGTACGTGAACTTACGCGGCTATGACCCCCGGGCTCCACTGGGCCCAGGGGAGGCTCTTGAGCGGTTTCTCCGGGCCTTGGACGTTCCAGCCACTTCGATCCCTTCTGACCTTGAGGATCGATCAGCCCAATTCCGTTCACAGGTGGCCAAGCGTCGTCTACTGATCGTTCTGGACAACGCCGCAACGGTCGGCCAGATTCGCCCCCTGCTCCCCGGCGCAGCAGAATGCGTGGTCCTGGTCACTAGCAGAAATCGCCTCGCCGGGCTCATGGTCAGAGACGGCGCCCACCGCCTCGATCTGGAGACGCTCGCTTCCGACGAAGCCGTCGCGCTGGTACGCGACACCACCGAGAACTACCGTCCGACCGACGACCCGGGGGAGCTCGCCGAGCTCGCCCGACTCTGCGTCGGCCTGCCGCTGGCCCTGCGTATCGCCGCTGAACGTGCTGCAAGCCGTCCGTATCTGCGGTTGAGTGACCTCATTGCCGACCTGCGCAGTGAGTCCTCTCTGTGGGACGCCCTCTCCACTGACGAGGACTCCGACTCCGTGCGGACGGTCTTCGCGTGGTCTTACCGGGCACTCGATCCGGAGGCCGCCCGTCTCTTCCGTCTCCTTGGTCTTCATCCGGGCGACGACTTTACCGTCGAATCCGCGGCGGCACTCGCGGCGCATCCGGTACGCGAGACCCGTCATCTACTGGATGTGCTCGCCGGCGCGCACCTCCTAGAGCAGAAGGTGCCGGGTCGCTACCAGTTCCACGACCTTCTACGGGCATATTCGACGGGCCAAGCCCACCATGACGAGACTCCGGATGATCGCCATGCGGCGCTGGCCCATGTTCTTGACTGGTACCTGCACACCGCCACGGCGGCCGCCTCCACTCAGAACATCACCGAGGTCATGGATGTCGGCCCCCTACCCGAGGGCGTCACTCCACTGAGCTTTGCCGACCACGCCGAGGCCTTGCGATGGTACAGGGATGAGCAGGGCAATCTCCTGGACGTCGCCCGCGTGGCCCGAGATATAGGTCGGGGTGATGTCTCCTGGAAGATCTTCGCCGTTCTCCATGCGCTCCAAGTCGACCGGTCCCCGTTCGATGACTGGTTCGCCTTGGGGGATATCGCCTTGACAGAAGTCCGAGCGCAAGGTGATCGAGTCGGCGAAGCCCTCATCCTGATGGCTCTCGGGACCGCTCATAATAAGGCGAATCGCACCGGTGCGGCCATCGGACTCCTCCAAACGGCGCTGACGATATATCGCGATACCGGGATGCGTTCACGTGAAGCCGAGTCGATCAACAGTCTCGGTCTCACTTTCCTTCGCCGCCGTGACTTGGATGGCGCTCGCTCCCAGTTCTCCCGGCTCAGGGAAGTGGCCGATGCGTCGTCCCATCCCGGATGGAAGGCGTTCGCAGCGGCCAACCTCGCCTCGACCTACATCGAACTGGACGAACCGCAGAAGGCGATAGATTCCGCCAGCGAGGCGTTGGTGCTCGGCGGCGGTGTCGGTCTCGACCCGGTTGCCCGCTTCGATCCGCTACTCGACCTCAGTAGAGCCCACCGGGTATTGGGGCGATGCGAGGAAGCGCTCGGCTTCACCGAGCAGGCGCGAGCCATAGCGGACGAACTTGACAACCCGGTGCTTCAAGGGGCTGCTTTGCTGGAGCTCGGCCTTGTTCAGCGGGCATATGGCCGTAATTCCGACGCCCTTGCGACGTACCAACGCTGCGCGGCCATCCACCGTGAGATAGGCGACCGAAATCGGGAAGCCCAAGCCATGGGCGCGACCGGCGAGACCTACCAGGAACTCGGTCGACCCGAACAAGCTGCCGATTTTCACCGCATAGCAGTGATGGCCCAGCGGGACCTGGGCAACCGCTGGTTCCTCGCCCTCGCCCTCAACAACCTCGCCACAGCTCTGGACCAGACCGGAGCCGCTGATCAAGCCCGACATCAACGCCGCGAAGCGATGGCCGCTCTGACTGGATTCACGGACCCGAAAGCCGTGAAGCTCCGGGAAACCCTTGTGCGGCGTGTTGGGCACCCAGAAGGTGAGTCCGGGAACGGACCACACCACCCTGGATCCGAGCGCAAGTCGGTCTGAAGTGGCGCGGTCCCGCCCCGCCGGTGGCAGGACCACGCCTATCCGCAGCGCCGGGATCAGGCGACGGATGTCCCGGCGGGCCGGCCGGTGAGGGTGAAGGTGACTCCAGTTCGGGGGTCGGGGAGTGGGCCCCAGGTGTCGGCTATGTAGTCGATGAGGGTCACGCCCCTGCCGTGCTGGGCCATGGGGGTGAGCGGACGGATGAAGGGCAGTGTCCCGCCAGCGGGACACCCTTCGTCGTCGACCTCGATGGTGATCCGGTGGGTGTCGATCCGCAGGGTGACCGTGAAGACCCCGCCGCGCCCGCTGGCGGTGTAGCGGATGGCGTTCGTGACGCCCTCCGAGACGAGGAGCACGGCCGAGGCGATGGTGTCCCCCGGGATGTCGAACCCGCTGTGGCTGCCCCAGGCGGCGCGGCTCAGGTTCGGATCCGAGTTGCGGAAGCACCGCACGCGAGCTGGATTGACCCAATCGCAGCTGGCCCGCGCGGTGAACATGGTGCAATCGCATCTGAGTTCGATCGAGCTCGGGAAAAAAGGGACGACCGGTGACCAAGTCAAGCGCTTGGACGTCGTCCTTAGCGCCGGTGGCGTCCTCGAAAGCCGCTGGCAAGAGCTGCACGAGCGTAAAAATGGGTACGCGGACTGGTTCGCGGGCACTGCCGTTCTGGAAGGAACCGCCACCGACATCAAGGTCAACAGTCCGCTTCTGGTGCCCGGGTTGTTCCAGACCGAGGGCTACGCGCGCACCATCATCCGATACGGTGACCGCACCGCGACCCCGGCCGATGTCGAGGAGCAAGTGCTGGGTCGGCTTGAGCGGCAGAAGATCCTGGCGTCCGACCAAGGGCCCATTGTGACCGTCGTGCTCGACGAGTCGGTCCTTCGCCGCAATTTGGGCGGCGATACCATCATGAAGGCGCAGATCGAGCACCTCATCGAGATTTCGGCCCTGCCCCGTACGACCATCCACGTGGTAGAGATGTCCAGCGAGTACCAACCCGGCCTCGACGGGACATTCCACCTGTTCACCGTCCCCGACCACGGCGAACTCGTCTACACGGAGACCCGGATCAGCGGATACCCCGTCGACGATCCCGAAGCCGTCCAGGAGTACGTCGGTCTGTTCGGGGAGTTGAGGGGTGCGGCGTTGTCCCCGGCCGCCTCACGCGAACTGATGAACCAGATCAGGAGAGAGTACGACGATGTCGACCAAGGACTGGGCCAAGTCCAGCTTCAGCAAGGGAGGCGCTGACAACTGCGTCGAGTGCCGTTCTCACGACCGGGCGGTACGGATGCGTGACACTCAGCACCAGGACCTTGGGCATCTGGAGTTCGGTGCCGCCGAGTGGGGTCGGTTCATCCGGGGCGTGCGGGCCGACTCCCTCTGAACCTCCCCCGTCGCACGCGTCGTGCGCGGTGTCGGTATCGGGGTTTTAGACTGGATGCGACCCACACCCTGTCTACCTGCGGGAAGGCCGTCACGTGTCCCTTGCCGGTGCTGGCGACAGCACGTTCGACACCGTCCTCGTCGTGGACTTCGGCGCGCAGTATGCGCAGCTGATCGCGCGGCGGGTGCGTGAATGCAACGTCTACAGCGAGATCGTGCCCTCGACCATGCCCGTCGAGGAGATGATCGCCAAGAACCCCAAGGCGATCATCCTGTCCGGCGGGCCCTCCTCGGTCTACGCCGATGGCGCCCCGCAGGCGCCCCGCAGCCTGTTCGAGACCGGGGTCCCGACCTTCGGCATCTGCTACGGCTACCAGGCGATGGTGCGGGCGCTCGGCGGCACGGTCGCCAAGACCGGCCTCAGTGAGTTCGGCCGCACCCAGGTCGACGTCGTCACCGGCTCCGTGCTCTTCAACGGCCTGCCCGCCAGCCAGACCGTGTGGATGTCCCACGGCGACTCCGTCGCCCAGGCGCCCGACGGCTTCAGCACCACCGCCAGCACGGCGAGCACCCCCGTCGCCGCCATGGAGAACCGCGAGCGCGGCCTCTACGGCGTGCAGTTCCACCCCGAGGTGATGCACAGCGAGCACGGCCAGGCCGTGCTGCGGCACTTCCTCTACGAGGGCGCCGGCTGCCGCCCCACGTGGACCATGGTCAACATCGTGGACGAGCAGATCGAGCGCGTCCGCGCCGAGATCGGCGACAAGCGCGTCATCTGTGCGCTGAGCGGCGGCGTCGACTCCGCCGTGGCCGGTGCGCTGGTGCAGCGCGCCGTCGGTGACCAGCTCACCTGTGTGTTCGTCGACCACGGGCTGCTGCGCAAGGGCGAGGCCGAGCAGGTCGAGAAGGACTTCGTGGCCGCTACCGGCGCGGCCCTCAAGGTGGTCGACGCCCAGGAGCGCTTCCTGTCCGCTCTGGCCGGGGTCACCGACCCCGAGGAGAAGCGGAAGATCATCGGCCGGGAGTTCATCCGGGTCTTCGAGCAGGCCGCGCGCGAGGTCGTCGCCGAGGGCGGCGAGGCCGACGAGGACGTCGAGTTCCTGGTCCAGGGCACGCTCTACCCCGATGTCGTGGAGTCGGGCGGCGGCACCGGGACCGCCAACATCAAGTCGCACCACAACGTCGGCGGGCTGCCGGACGACCTCCAGTTCAAGCTGGTCGAGCCGCTGCGCGAACTCTTCAAGGACGAGGTCCGCCGGGTCGGCGAGGAGCTGGGCCTGCCCGCGGAGATGGTCTGGCGCCAGCCCTTCCCCGGCCCCGGCCTGGGGATCCGCATCATCGGCGAGGTCACCCGCGACCGCCTCGACGTCCTGCGCGAGGCCGACGCCATCGCCCGCGAGGAGCTGTCGCGCGCCGGCCTGGACCGCGACATCTGGCAGTGCCCGGTGGTGCTGCTGGCCGACGTCCGCTCGGTGGGCGTCCAGGGCGACGGCCGCACCTACGGACACCCCGTGGTGCTGCGCCCCGTGAGCAGCGAGGACGCCATGACCGCCGACTGGTCGCGGGTGCCCTACGACGTGCTCGCCACGATCTCCAACCGCATCACCAACGAGGTCCGCGAGATCAACCGGGTCACCCTCGACGTCACGAGCAAGCCGCCCGGCACCATCGAGTGGGAGTAGCCCGGGCCGGAGCCCGGGACACACCCCGTTCCCGCCCCGCCCTCGCCCCGCCCCCGTCGGCGGCGGGGGCGCCGTCGTCTCAACCGCCGGACTCCTCCGCAGCGGCGTCGGCGTCGGCGCCGGCGAGGAGGTCGGGCAGTGGCTCGGCGTGCACGATGTGCAGGGTGGAGACCGCGCGGGTCAGCACGACGTAGAGGCGGTGCATGCCGCGTGGCTCGGCGGCGACGATGCCGGCGGGTTCGGCGACGACCACGGCGTCGAACTCCAGGCCCTTGGCCAGCGACGCGGGGACGCACACCAGCCGCTCGGCCTCCAGCGCGTCGTCGGCGGCGCCCAGCAGCCCCGCCGCCAGCCCGGCCGCCGTGACCGCGGCGTGCAGGGCGGGCAGGTCGGCGTCCGCCGCGATCAGCCCCACCGACCCCTCCCCGGCGAGCGCCGTGCGGCACGCGTCGGCGACGGCGCCGACCAGCCCGCCGGGTCCGGCCGGCGCGATGCGCAGCGACCCGGGCGAGCGGCGGATCGCGACGGGGGCGCCGAGGCCGGGGGCGATCCGCGGGAGCAGCCGGGCCGCGAAGTCGATGATCTGCGCGGGGACGCGGTACCCGCGGTCCAGGACGGCCAGCCGGCCGTCGGGTTTGCCGAGGTGGCGCAGGAGCGTGTCCCAGTCGTCGGCGGCGTTGGGCGCGGTGCCCTGCGCGATGTCGCCCAGGACGGTGCACGAGCCGCCGGCGGCGCGCCGCCCCAGCGCGCGGGCCTGCATCGGGCTCAGGTCCTGGGCTTCGTCGATCACGATGTGGCCCAGGCCCGGGGGGCGTTCGATGAGCCCGGCGGCCTCGTCGATCAGCGCGAGGTCGGCCTCGGACCAGCGGGCGCTCTTGGGGCCGCGCGGCCGTCCGGGCAGCAGGACCGTGGCCTGCTCCTCGGGGGTGAGCAGGCCGTCGGCGGCGAGGGCGAGGCGGTCGGGGTCGGTGAGCAGCCCCAGCAGCAGCCGGACGGGGTCGGCCTTGGGCCACATGGCGGTGACGGCGGCACGGACCTCGCGTGTGCGCCGCACCTGGTCGTGGGTGCGGTCGTCGCACGCCTCGCCGGCGGCCTCCATGAGGCTGAGCACGGCGTGCGCGATCCGGTGCGCGAGCAGCTCGCGCCCCGCTCCGTAGGGCACCCCGCGTTCCCGCAGTTCCGCCAGCAGGGCGGCGAGGTCGTCCGGGTAGAGCCGGTAGCGGCGCGCGCCCCGCTGCACCACCAGGGTCTCGGCGGCCGGGCTCGGCAGCGACCACAGGTCGCGGCGGATGACCTCGGCCATGCGGGCGTCGCCCTTGAGCCGGGCGGTGGCGGGGTCGTCGGCCGCGCGCACGGGGACGGTCTCCAGCAGGTCGCGCAGCGTGGCCTGGGCGACGTCGATCTCGCCCAGCGCGGGCAGGACGTTGCGGATGTAGGACAGGAACGACCGGTTGGGGCCGACGATGGCCACACCGGACCGGCTCAGCCGCTTGCGCTCGGTGTAGAGCAGGAAGGCGATGCGGTGCAGGCCCACGGCGGTCTTCCCGGTGCCCGGGGCGCCCTGCACGCACAGGGTGGTGGTGAGCGGGGCGCGGACGAGGTCGTCCTGTTCGGGCTGGATGGTCGCCACGATGTCGCGCATGGGCCCGGTGCGCGGGCGCTCGATCTCGGCGGTCAGCAGGTCGCCGCCGAGCGCCGCAGCCGCGGGCAGGACGGCGCCGCCGGCGATGTCCTCGTCCTCGAAGGCGGTCAGCTCGGCGTCGTTGCCGAACCCGTAGCGGCGGCGCACCCGCACCCCCATGGGGTCCGCCGGGCTCGCACGGTAGAACGCAACCGAGATCGGGGCCCGCCAGTCGAGCACCATCGCGCGCCCGCGCTCGTCGTGCACGTGGCGGCGGCCGATGTGGACGCGGTCGGTCCCACCATCCCCGCTGGCTTCGCCACCACCGCCGCCGCCACCGCCATCGCCGGTACCGCCGTCGGGACCGCCACCACCGCTCTCACCACCGCTCCCGCCGTCGGTATCACCACGGGTGCCGCCACCGGTGCCGCCACCGGTGCCGCCGACGGCGGCTCCGTCGGCGCCGGCCTCGAACACGGTCCCGGCGGCGAAGTCGAGCCGGCCGAAGAACAGCGGGGTGTCGGGGAGGTCGGCCAGCGCCTCGGCGCGCAGCGCGCGCGCCTGCTTCAGCGCCTGGGTGGACACCCAGTCGCCGTAGACCTCGGGGGTCTCGGTGGCGAGGACGTCGTCGCGCATGCGGCGCAGCGCTTCGCGGGAGGCGAAGAGATGGGCGCGCTCGGCCGTGATCTCAGGGTCGAGGGCAGGGGAGGACTCGGGTACCGGCATGGGATGCGCAACCTCGGTGCGGGCGGGAACGGGTGGACGGCGGCGGGTGCGTGGGTTCCCGCCCCGGGCCCGTGGCCCGGTTCGTGCCGATCCTCAGCGCGCAGACGTGCGTACGCCGCCAGAGCGAAACCAGCATGTTAATGCAGTGCGCGGCGGACGGGCAACCGTATTCGCTCGCCGCTCCCCGGAAGGCACGGACGGGGGACCTCGCAAAGGCGGCGCGCCGACACCGGGCACCCGGGCCTTCTCCGCCATTCGCCAGGATCGGGTAAAGCCGCCGACACGTCCCCCAAGCGCTCGCGAACGGCGCCGCCCGCGCGGTATCCGTGACGTGAACGTGATCACCGAATCGCGGTCGCGTTTCTCTCCACTCGTTCCATCGGGGGTTTTGTGGACATCTGGGCCGGAATTGTGGGCGAATTCTTCGGCACGGCGATCCTGGTCCTGTTCGGCGGCGGAGTCTGTGCCGCCATCACGCTGAACAAGTCCAAGGCGCAGGGCGCCGGGTGGATCGCCATCGCCTTCGGGTGGGGGTTCGGCGTCCTGGCGGGGGCGTACATGGCCTTCCCGTTGTCGGGAGGGCACATCAACCCCGCCGTGACCCTGGGGCTGGCGTTCTCCACCGGCGACTTCTCCAAGGTCCCCACCTACATCCCCGCGCAGGTGATCGGCGCCATGTTCGGCGCCTTCCTGGTCTGGCTCACCTACCTGGGCCAGTTCCGGTCGTCGCCGGGCCCGTTCCTCAGCATCTTCTCCACCGAGCCCGAGATCCGGAAGAGCGGGCAGAACCTCGCCACCGAGATCATCGCGACCTTCTCGCTCGTCTTCGTCATCGTCATCACCGGCGCCTACAGGGAGCTACAGGCGTCGGGCACGGGGGTGCTGATCGTGGCGCTGCTGGTGGTCGGCATCGGGCTCTCCCTGGGCGGCCCCACGGGCTACGCCATCAACCCCGCACGCGACCTCGGCCCGCGCGTCGTGCACCAGCTGCTGCCCATTGAGGGCAAACAGACCTCCGATTGGGCCTACTCCTGGGTCCCGGTCGTCGGGCCGCTCCTGGGCGGCGCCATCGGCGGTGTGGTCGGCGGCGTGGTGCTGTCGATCGTGTAGCCGTCCGCGGCAGGGGCCGGCCGTCCCACCGACCGCCACCTGCGCCGCCCCGCCGCCTCTCCGCCGCCCCGATTTCCCCGCCCGCCGATCCTGGTACTACAGTGCGTCGTAGTAGAGGGAGTGGAGGCGGCGTGGTCGACGGACTGACCACCACCATCGAGATCGCATCGCTGATCATCGCCGTGTGGTGTCTGATCACCACCTTCCGCGACCGCCCGATGCTGGTGCCCCACCTCATCGCCATGGGCGTCCTGTGGCTGCTGGTCATCGGGCAGGCGGTGGTCTCCGGGGTGCTGATGGCCGGGGGAGAACGCCCCGCCGAGACCGCGACGTTCATCGGCTACCTCGCCACGATCGTGCTCATCCCCCCGGCCTGCGCCGCGTGGGGCTTCATGGAGCGCAGCAGGTGGGGGCCCGCGGTGATCGCCTTCGCCTGCCTCATCCTGCCGGTCATGATGGTGCGGCTCGAACAGGTCTGGGACCCGTCCAGTGTCTGAGGCCGCGTCGCGCTCCGGTCCCGGGCGGGTGCTGATCGCGGTCTACGCGGTCTTCGCCCTGGCCGCCACGGCCCGCGCGGCCGTGCAGATCCTCACCCGGTTCGAGGAAGCCCCCCTCGCCTACCTGCTGTCGGCCGTGGCCGGGGCGGTCTACATCGTCGCCGCCGTCGGCATCGCCCGGCGCGGCCGCACGGCCCACCGGGTGGCCATGGCGTCGTGCGCGGTCGAACTCATCGGCGTGCTCGTCGTCGGTGCCCTCAGCATCGCCGATCCCGCCGCGTTCCCCGATGACACCGTCTGGTCCCGCTTCGGCAGCGGCTACCTGTTCATCCCCCTGGTCCTGCCGGTGCTGGGCCTGCTCTGGCTGCGCCACGTCGGCCGCGCGGAGCACGCGCCATCGGCTTGACCGTGTCCGCCACCCGGTGCGGCCCCTCCGTGTAGCTTGCGGGCATGGCACCAATGAACCGCAGCAGCGATCTGCCCGTTGTCGTCCCGGCCGACCTCGTGGCCGAACGCCGCGACGACTTCGTCGTCGCCGACGTCCGCTGGTACCTCGACGGCCGCTCCGGCCGCGACGCCTACGACGCCGGCCACATCCCCGGAGCGGTCTTCGTCGACGTCGACGTCGACCTGGCGGCGCCCGCGTCGACCGAAGGCGGCCGGCACCCGCTGCCGAACCCCGACGCCTTCGCCGCCTCCATGTCCGCGCTCGGTATCGGTGACGGAGCGCGCGTCGTGGCCTACGACGACGCCGGCGGCTCCACGGCCGCCCGCCTGGTGTGGATGCTGCGTGCCACCGGCACCCCGGCGGCGCTCCTCGACGGCGGGATCCAGGCGTGGACCGGGCGGCTGGAGAGGTGGCCGGCCGAGCCCCGGCCCGCGCTGCGCAGCTCCGTGCCCTGGCCCGCCGACCGGATCGTGGACACCGCGACGGTCCGCGCCGGCATCGGTGATCCCGCCGGGCTGCTGCTCGACGCCCGCACCCACCCCCGCTACACCGGCGAGGCCCCCGCACCGGTCGACGTGCGTCCCGGGCACGTCCCGGGCGCGCACAGCGCCCCCTGGGCCGACAACCTCGCGGAGGATGGGACCTTCGCCACACCCGAACGGCTGCGCGAGCGGTTCGCCGCCCTCGGGGCGGACACGGCCGAAACCATCACCGCCTACTGCGGGTCGGGCGTGACCGCATGCCACGACCTGCTGGCCCTGGAACACGCCGGATTCACCGGTGCGCGGCTGTACCCGGGGTCGTGGAGCGCCTGGGCTCCCGACTCCGCGCTTCCGGTCGAGACCGGAGAGGGCGGTGGACGGCGACCGTAGCGGCCACCGCCGTCGTGAACACCGCGTGGCCTGCGGACTTTGGGTCAGTAGGCGGCCACGCGGCGGACCGTGTGAGAGGGCGGGTGGGGCTGGTGGATCCATCGTCGGTCAGGTTCGCCCGCCCGCGGGAACGACGCGCCGATGTCGCTTCTAACGGACAAAAGATGACCAGGTGGCGTGTCGTCCGAAACCGGGGGACCGGGGCGGAGACGGGGGACTCGAAACCCGGCCTTCCCGCGATCTCACCGCGTTCTAACCCGAACCGACGATGCTCGTACCAATCGGATGAGGATCCCGGAGGACCACATGAGCGCACCCGACACCCCCAACGGCGAGCCCGCTGACGGCACCGGCGCCCGGAACCCCGGCGCCGTGCCCGGCGACGCCGACGGACAGGCCGCCCCCACCGATCCCAGGTACGTCGACCCGGTCCCCCCGGAGCACGGCCACGGCGAGCCCGGATATGGCGGGCCCGCGTACGGAGGTCCCGTGTACGGCGAGGGCCCCGGGCCCACCGACACCACCCACACCGCCCAGTGGGCGACCGGCTCCACCGACTCCGCGTCAGGGCCGCCCTCCGGGCCGGAGGGCCCGGAGCCGCAGCACCCGGCCCCCGGGGGCCCCGACGGGTACGCGATCGGTGCCGCCGGCCACGCGCCGCACGCCCCGCATGCCCCGCACGCGGGCTGGCAGGCGCCCGGCGGCGACACGCACGTGTTCGGTGCTCCCGCCCCCCCATGGGGCACCGCGCCCCAGCCGGCCGCGACCACCGGGTCGTTCGCCCGCCCGCCGCAGGGCGGCGGCATGGGCGGCGGGCTACCGCCCATGCCGCCGGAAGCCGCGTTCGGCATGCCGGCCCCCGACGCCGGCCTGCAGCGCGAATCCTTCTGGAAGCGCAACAAGGTGCTCGGCGTCGCCGCCGTCACCGCCCTGGCCACCAGCCTGATCGTGGGGCCCGCGGCGGCCATCGTGACCACCCGGCTCATCGAGGGCGGCGGCGGGATCAGCTCCCTCACCGGTACGCCGTCCGGTTCGGTCTCATCCGGCTCCGTCAGCACCGTCGCGGAATCGACGCTGCCCAGCGTGGTGTCCATCCAGACCAGCCAGGGCAGCGGCGGCAGCGGCGTCGTCATCAGCGACGACGGCCAGATCCTGACCAACAACCACGTGGTCGCCGGTTCCGACGGCCCGGTGCTCGTGCAGTTCAACGACGGCAGCGAGGCCGAGGCGGAGATCCTGGGCGCCGACCCCGTGTCCGACCTCGCCGTCATCAAGGCCGACGGGGTGAGCGGCCTGACCGCCGCGACCCTCGGCGACTCCGACAAGGTCGAGACCGGCGCCGACGTCGTCGCCATCGGCTCCCCGCTGGGGCTGTCGGGGACGGTGACCTCCGGTGTCGTCAGCGCCGTCGACCGCCCCGTCAACACCGGCAGCGCCGACCAGCAGCCCGAGCAGCCGCAGCAGCCGCCTCAGGGGCAGCAGGACCCGTTCACCCCGCCCGACGAGGGCGGCGGCCAGTCCCAGCTGCGCACCGCGACCGTCATCAACGCCATCCAGACCGACGCCCCGATCAACCCCGGGAACTCGGGCGGGCCGCTGATGAACATGAACGGGGAGGTCATCGGGATCAACACCGCGATCCTGACCGCGGGCCAGGGCGGTGAGGCCGGCTCGATCGGGCTGGGCTTCGCGATCCCGATCAACCAGGCACGGACCATCGCCGCGCAGCTCATCGAGACCGGTACGGCCGAGTACGCCGCGATCGACGCCACCATCTCCGAGCCGCGCGAGGGCACGGGGGCCACGGTCGTCGAGACGTCGCGCGGTGGCGCGGCGCGTGAGGCGGGGCTGGAGGGCGGCGACACCGTGACCTCCCTCGACGGCGAGCCGATCGAGAGCCCGGACGCGCTGATCGCGGCGATCCGCTCCCACGAGCCCGGCGACACCGTGACCCTGGGTTACACCCGTGACGGTAACGAGGCCGAGGTCGAGGTCACGTTGTCCGCTCAGTCGGCCGAGAGCATCGGCGGCTGACCGGGCGGTCGGGCCGGGACGGTTCAGGGGAGACGTCCCGGCCCGGCCCGGCGAGGGTGCGGTCCGGCGGCGGCCATCTCCGATTCGATCGAGAGCCCGGACGCGCTGATCGTGGCGGTCCGCCCCACGAGCCCGGCGACACCGTGACCCTGGGTTACACCCGTGACGGTAACGAGGCCGAGGTCGAGGTCACGTTGTCCGCTCAGTCCGCTGAGAGCATCGAGAGCATCGGCGGCTGACCGGGTGGTCCGGGCCGGGATGGTTCAGGGGGCGTCCCGGCCCGGTGGCGGTGTGCTGCGGTGGCCATCTCCGAGTCGCGCGAAGGCACGGGGATGACGGTCGTCGAGGCGTGGCGGTAGTGGGTCGAGAGCCCGGACGCGACGCGCCGATCGCGGCGGTCCGCCCCCTTCTGTCGAGGGCACCGGGCGAGGCCCCCGCTGCGGCGGACGCCGGGTCGCGTAGCGGCGCGGGATCCGCCGTGTCCGGCGGGCCGGATGGGGGCCGGCCCGCCGGACACGGCGGTCGGCGTCGGCCGAGGGCGCCCGCGCACCCGGACGGCCTCCGACCCGCGCTTCCTCCCGCGAGCGGTGGCCCCCGGGCGGCCGGGGCCGCGACCCACCCGGCGACCTACCCCGCGGATGCGCTGTGTCCCGATGGTCGCGGAGGGTATCGTTCGCGTCACAGGCGCGGTACCGGACCGGCTCTCTCCGCCGCCGCGCCGACGCCGGCGGTTGCATGGACGGCGAACACGCTCGTGCCGCACGGGGCCGCTCCGCGCCGACACCAGGAGACCGACCATGGCCGCTTCCCCCCTCGACGCATCCGGCAGTGGCGACCGCGGCCCGGGCGGGTCCCGCGTCCCCGAGGCCGCCCCCGAGCCGGAGCGGTTGCGCGTCCTCATCGGCACCGACACCTACCCCCCCGACGTCAACGGCGCCGCCTTCTTCACCGCGCGGCTCGCCCGGGGGCTCGCCGAGCGCGGTGCCGAGGTGCACGTCCTCTGCCAGTCGCCGCACGGGCCTCCGCAGGTCGCCCGCGACGGCGGCGTGGTCGAGCACCGGCTGCGCTCGGTGCCGTCGCTCGCACACGAGACCCTCCGGCTCGCCCTGCCGCCCGGGGCCGCCGGGCACGCCCGCCGGCTGCTGGCGCGGCTGCGCCCGCACGCCGTCCACGTGCAGAACCACTTCATCGTCGGCCGCCTGCTGATCTCCGCGGCCCGCCGGAACGGCATCCCGGTCGTGGCCACCAACCACTTCATGCCCGAGAACCTCTTCCACCACCTCCGGGTACCCGCCTCCCTGCGGCCCGGGATCGGCCGGGCGGCCTGGCGCGACTTCGTCCGCGTGCTCGCCGCCGCCGACCACATCACCACCCCCACCCGGATCGCCGCTCAGCTGCTGCTCGACCAGGGGTTCGACCGCCCCGTCGAGGCGGTGTCGTGCGGGATCGACGTGCGCCGGTTCCGCCCTCCCGCCGACCCCGCTGCCGAGCGCCCGCGCGTCCGCGCCCGGTTCGGCCTCCCCGACCGCCCCACCATCGCCTTCGTCGGACGGCTCGACGAGGAGAAACGCGTCGAGGAACTGATCGGGGCCCTGCCCCGGCTCGGGCCCGGCGACGCACAGCTCGTCCTCGCCGGGGCGGGGGCCCGGCGGCCGCTCCTGGAACGGCTGGCCGCCGGGTGCGGAGTCGCCGACCGGGTGCACTTCCTGGGGCTGGTTCCCGGGGGCGACCTCCCGCTGGTCTACAGGGCGGCCGACGCCTTCGCGATCGCCGGGACCGCCGAATTGCAGAGCATCGCCACACTGGAGGCCATGGCCAGCGGGCTGCCGGTCGTCGCCGCCGACGCCATGGCACTGCCGCACCTGGTGCACACCGGGCGCAACGGCTACCTCTACCCGCCCGGCGACGTCGGCGCGCTGGCCAAGTACCTCACCGAGATCCTGGTGTCACCCGGGGAGCGCGCCCGCATGGGCGAGGCGAGCCGGGCGATCGCCGTGCGGCACGACGAACGCGCGTCGCTGGCGAGGTTCGAGCGGATCTACCGCGACGTGGCGCGGGTCCGCGGCAGGGGGCTCGCGGACGGGTGAACCGCCGCGACGGGGCGGGGCGAGCCGTGGCGCGACGCCCGCGCCAGCGTCACCACGCCGACCGTGCCGACCAGGGCGGCCACGATCGCGATGGAGGCGTTGACCGGGTCGGTCGGCACCCGCTCGCCGAAGAACGCCACCCCGATCAGGGTGGCGGCGAGCGGATCGCTGATGAGCAGGGTGGCGTAGGCGAGCGCGAAGTGGCCGGTGCGGTAGGAGTTCTGCACGACGAGGGCGCCGCACAGGCCGATCACCAGCGCGACCGCGGTCAGCGGGCTGATGACGGCGGCCGGGTCGGCCACGGCGCCCACCCCGATCACCCGGGCGAGCGCCGATGTCATGGCGTAGGCGACGCCGCCGGCCACGGCCAGCGTCCACGCGCGGGCGGCGTCCCCCACCAGCCGCGCCACCGCCACGCACAGCAGCATCGCCGCCGCGCAGGCGAGCGACATCAGCACCATCTCCGAGGGCGTGAGGTCGGGGGCGACCGCGTGCGTGGGCACCGTCGAGAGCAGCCCGGTGAGCGCGGCCATCACCGCGAGCGACCCGAACACCTGCTGGGACGACGGCCGCCGCTTGCGGAAAAAGGCCGAGAGCAGGACCGCGAACAGCAGGCCGCTGATCCCGATCGGCTGGATGATGATGAGCGGCGCGTGGCCCAGCGCCCACATGTGCGCCCCGACGCCCGCCACGGTCAGCAGCGACCCGGCGCACCACCTGCGGCTGCGCGCGAGATGCCGGAGGAGCCGCAGTTGGCTGATACCCGCCACGGGCGCGCGCATCGCGGCACGCTCCTGGAGAGCCGCACCCAGCGCGGCGGCCAGCGCCCCCGCGATGGCCACGGCCACAGACCACGTCATGTACGGCTCCGCCCTCTCCACTGCATTTCCCGCTCAGCCTGCGGGGGCGCTTGAAGGCGGCGCCGGTCCGGCGGAACCGCCTCGTCGCGGCGCGCTCCCTCGTTCCTCGGTCGCACACCGCTCCTCAGTCCACCCGGCGCCGCGCCCCTTCGGCTCGCCAGGTCCCGCGGCCGCGGGGGTGTCCGCGGGGTGCGGGCCTGGATCCTGAATCAGCACGTGCCGCCCGCGGGACGGTTCACCGGTCCGGGCGGCCTGCCTCCCGGTGCCGTCGAACGGACCTGACCTGGGGGCATCCTGATAGGACGCGAGTGAAACGTCGATAAAGGGCAAACCGAGATTACCCAGTCCGGAGAGCTCGCGCGCCCGGCCGACGGGCGTGAGGGACCTACCCTATGGCGTCAGTGCAGGGTGGGTACCCAGAAGCCGATGACCGCGCCGCCGCCGTCGCGGTTGTGCGCGAAGACCCCGCCGTGGTGGGCCGCCGCGATGTCGTGCACCATCGACAGCCCCAGGCCCGATCCGGGCATCGCGCGCGCCGACGTCGCCCGGAAGAAGCGCTCGAAGATGTGGCCCGCTTCGGCCGGATCGAGCCCGGGGCCCCGGTCGCGGACCTCAACACGGCCCCGGCGCACCACGATCTCGATCGGGGCCGTGCCCTCCGGGTCGAACTTCGCCGCGTTCTCCACCGGATTGGACAGCGCGCGCTCCAGCGCGCCCGGCACGCCCATGACCGTGCTGTCGTCGGCGTCCACGGTGATCTCGCGCCCGGTGCGCCGCCGGGTGCGGGCGGCCACCTGCTCGGCGACGCCGCGCAGCTCCACCTCGCGCGGCGGCTCGTCCTCACGGCTGTCGGTGGCCAGCTCCACCAGCTCGTTGACGAGGTCGGTCAGCTCCCGGGTCTCGCCCTGGAGGTCGTCGATCAGCCGGTCCCGGGCCTCCGGGCTCAGCCGGTCGAACCGCCGCATGACGCTGACGTTGGTGCGCAGGCTGGTCAGCGGGGTGCGAAGCTCGTGCGACGCGTTCTGCACCAGCCGCCGCTGCTCCTCCTTGGCGCCGGCCAGCCGGGCCAGCATGGAGTTGAAGGCGTTGCCGAGGCGTCCGACCTCGTCGTTGCCGGCCTCCTCCCTGCCGGGGGCGGGCTGGTCCAGCCGCCCGGTGGAGCTGACGTACTCGGCGGCTTCGGTGAGGCGGACCAGCCGGCCGGTGACCGTGCGGCCCACCAGCCATCCTGCGATGCCCGCGCCGACGAGCACGGCCACGCCCACACCGGCCATCTGCCAGGCCAGGGAATCGAGCATGCGCTCCGTGGGCGACAGCCGCTGCCCGATCTGGATGGCCCCGGAGGCGCCGCCGATGGACACGGTGGCGATGCGGTAGTCCTCACCGTTGGCGGACCCCTCGCGGGTGGCGACCACGCCGGGCTCCTGGGAGGCGGCGACCTCCCGGTCCTCGTCGGTCGTCGGCAGGATCTCGATCGCCTCGGGGCTCTGGACGGAGACGTTCACGCCTCCGTCGGGCCGCACCATCTGGAAGACGAAGGAGTCGGAGTGCAGGAAGGTGAACCCGCCTCCGCCGGGGCCGCCGGGGATCTGCTGCGGGGGCGCGCGCAGGTCGCTGCTGAGGCCCGCCACCGTCGCGTCGAACTCCTGCTGCTGGTCGGTGCGGATCATGAACGCCGCCGTGTTGTACGCCAGCGCCCCCACCAGGAGGATGACCGCCGCCGCGACCAGCGCGAACCACACCGCGAAGCGGGTGCCCAGCCGCCAGTCGGCCACCGGCCGCCACTGCAGCACGGCGGCCGCCGCGGACCGGGCGGCGGTCACCGGCGGGCCTGCGGGCGCACCGTGTAGCCGACCCCGCGCACGGTCTGGATCAGCGGCGGAGCCCCCGCCGGTTCCAGCTTGCGGCGCAGGTAGCTGATGTAGACCGCGAGGTTCTTGGACTCCGGCCCGAAGTCGTACCCCCAGATCCGGTCGTAGATCGTGGCGTGGTCGAGCACGATCCCGGCGTTGCGGACGAGGAGCTCCAGCAGGTCGAACTCCGTCTTGGACAGCTCGACCTCGCGCTCGCCGCGCCAGACGCGTCGCGCCGCCGGGTCCAGCCGCAGGTCGTCGACCTGGAGCATCGGCTCGGCGCCCTCACCGGGGGCGACCGGTGCGGCGCGGCGCAGCAGGGCCCGCAGCCGGGCGAGCAGCTCGTCGAGTTCGAAGGGCTTGGGGAGGTAGTCGTCGGCCCCCGCGTCGAGCCCGGCCACCCGGTCGGGGGTCTCGACCCGGGCCGTCAGCATCATGATGGGGGTGCGGTCGCCCTCGGCGCGCAGCACCCGGCACACGCCGAGGCCGTCGACACCGGGCATCATCACGTCGAGCACGAGGAGGTCGACGGGGTCGGCGTGGACGGCGGCGATGGCCTGCACCCCGTCGCTCGCGGTGCGCACCGCGTACCCCTCCAGCTGGAGGGCGCGTTCCAGGGATTCCCGGATGGCACGGTCGTCATCGGCGATCAGCACGCGGCTGGCTGGGCTCATAGGAGCCATCGTGGCCCATCAGGGTTAGCCGCCGGTAAGAGGCGCGGCGCGGCCGGGGGACGCCGGCCGCAGGTCGAGTTCCCAGGTCTGGCCGACGAGATCCCGGCCGAACCGGGGGCTCCGGTCCTCCGATACCAGGGTGAACCCCGCACCCGTGTAGATCCGCCGCGCGGACGAGAGCACCGACACCGTCCACAGGACCATGCGGGTGTAGCCGCGCGACCGGGCGTAGGAGACGCAGTGGTCCACCAGCCGCCCGCCGATCCCCCTGCCGCGCGCCCACGGCTCCACGTGCAGCAGCCGCAGGCGGGCGGTGGAGTCGTCCTCCCTGACGCAGAAGACGGCCCCGGCGCGCTCGCCGCCGGCCTCGGCGATCCAGGCGTCCTCGCGCGCGTGGTCGTGCGCCCGGCCGTAGCCGGCGGCGATCTCGGCGACCAGCGCCTCGTAGGTGGTGTCGAAGCCGTGCTCCGCCGCGTACAGGGCGCCGTTGCGTTCGACCACCCAGCCGAGGTCGCCGGGGGCCAGGGGACGGAGCACCGGTCCGCTGTCGGCGGGCTCCTCGCCCGGCCCGGCGAGGAGCCCGCGGACGGTGCGCAGCGCCGCGATCAGCCGTTCCCGGCCGGCGGGGGAGAGATGGCCGATCAGCTCGCGGACCTGCGCGGTGGACCGGTCGTCCAGAATCCGTGCGGCCGCGGTCCCGTCGCCGGTGGGCGCGATCACCTGGCGGCGGCCGTCGTCGGGCGACGCCGCCCGGGTGAGCAGGCCGGCGTTCTCCATGCGGGTGAGGACCCGGCTGAGCTGTCCGGCGTCCATGTCGAGCGTCCTGCGCAGGTCGACCGCTTCGGTGCTGTCGCGGTGGGCCAGCTCGTAGAGGATGCGCACCTCGGTCAGCGAGTAGGGCGAATCGAGCAGCCCCGGGCGCAGGACCCCCACCCGCCGGGTGAAGAACCGGTTGAACGCCCGGACCTCGGCGATGTCGGCGGCGGGCACGGGTGCGGGTTCGGTGGGCATGTCCTGTTCCCCTTGTCGGATCGCGCGTTCGTTGACCCTGTCAAACGAATCTACGCGTGAGCCGCCAACGGGGGAACACGTCCGCTGTTACGGCCGCGTGCGCCGCAACCCGGCGGCGCGGCCCTTGTGCGCGATGACCAGGGCCATCTTCCGCGACGCCTCGTCGAGCATCTCCTCGCCGAGCATCACCGCGCCCCGGCGCTGCACCGTTGTGGCGTGCTCGTAGGCGTCCAGGATGCGTTCGGCGTGGTCGTAGTCCGCCTGGCCGGGGGCGTAGGTCTCGTTCGCGGCGTCGACCTGGAGCGGGTGGAGCACCCACTTGCCGTCGAAGCCCAGCGCCGCCGACCGGGCCGCCGAGCGACGGAACGCGTCGGCGTCGCGGACCTGGAGGTAGGGGCCGTCGATCGCCTGGAGGCCGTTGGCGCGGGCCGCCATCAGGATGCGCATCAGCACGTAGTGGTAGGCGTCGCCGACGTCGTAGCCGGGCGGCTGCTCGCCCACGACCAGCGACTTCATGTTGATCGACGCCATGAAGTCGGCCGGGCCGTAGACCAGCGCCTCCAGCCGGGGCGACGCGGCGGCGATCTCGTCGACGTTCACCAGCCCCCGGGCGTCCTCGATCTGCGCCTCGATCCCGATGCGCCCCGGCTCCAGCCCCGATGCGCGTTCGATCTGGGTGAGCAGCAGGTCCAGCCAGCGCACCTGCTCGGCCCCGGTGACCTTGGGCAGGATCAGGCAGTCGACGTGCGCGCCGGCGCCCTCGGCGACCGCGATCACATCGCGGTAGGTCCACTCGGTGTCCAGCGCGTTCACCCGCACCGCGCGCACCCGTCCGCCCCAGCCGCCCTCGTTGAGCGCGGCGACCACGCTCGCGCGCGCCCCCTCCTTCTCCGAGGGCGCGACCGCGTCCTCCAGGTCCAGGAAGAACGCGTCGACCGGCAGGCCGCGCGCCTTCTCGATGAACCGCGGGTTGGACCCGGGCACGGCGAGAACCGACCGGCGCGACCGCGACGCCACCATGAACACCCCTTACAACGACGCTTCCGGCGCCCCACATCCTGCCAAACGCCCGGCCCGCCGGCCGCACCAGGCCCGGGCGAGCCCGCGCCGACGGTCCCCGCATAGGGTGCGTTCAGGCACGATGAGCGCGGAAGAGGGCGACGGTGGCACAGCAGAATCCCGAGATCGCGGAGTACCCCACAAGCTCGCACTGGGGCACCTACTCGGTGCTGGTGGCCGGCGGGACGGTGGTCGGCGTCCGTCCCGACCCGGCGGACCCCGCGCCCTCGCCCATCATCGGCAACGTCCCCGACGCCCAGCACCACGCCACGCGGGTGGACCGCCCCGTCGTGCGCCGGCGCTGGCTCCAGAACGGCCCCGGCCCCGACGACCACCGCGGGCACCCCGACGACGAGTACGTCGCGCTGGAGTGGGACGACCTGCTCGACCGGCTCGCCGGCGAGTTCGACCGGGTGCGCCGCGCCCACGGCAACCAGGCGATCTACGGCGGCTCCTACGGCTGGGCCAGTGCCGGCCGCTTCCACCACGCGCAGAGCCAGCTGCACCGCTTCCTCAACAGCATCGGCGGCTACACGCGCTCGCGCACCACCTACAGCCACGCCGCCATCGAAGTACTCATCCCCCACCTGCTCGGCGCCCAGGGGGCCTACGACCTGCTGCGGCGCCCGCCCACCTGGCAGGCGATCGCCGAGCACACCGACCTGCTGGTCACCTTCGGCGGGCTGCGCACCTCCAACGCCTGGAACGCCTCCGGCGGGCGCGCCGCCAACACCGCCGTGCCGGGCATGCGCGCCGCCGCGGCCCGCGGGCTGCGCACCGTCTCCATCAGCCCGCTGCGCGACGACACCTCGGGCGACATGGGCGCCCGATGGCTGCCCGCCGCGCCGGGGACCGACACCGCGATCCTGCTCGCGCTCATGCACGTGCTCTTCACCGAGGACCGGGCCGACACCGCGTTCCTGGACCGCTACACCGTCGGCGCCGGCACCCTGCGCCGCTACGTGCTGGGCGAGGCCGACGGCACCCCCAAGAGCCCCGAGTGGGCCGCCCCGATCTGCGAGCTGCCCGCCGCGGAACTGCGCGCGCTCGCCCGGCGCATGGCCGAGGGCCGGACGCTCGTCAACGTCGGCTGGTCCGTCCAGCGCGCCCGCTACGGCGAGCAGCCGCTGTGGGCGGGCATCGCGCTGGCCGCCTGCCTGGGGCAGATCGGGCTGCCCGGCGGCGGCTTCGCCGCCGGATACGGGTCCATCGGCAGCTACGGCGGCGGCGCCACCCCGCTCGGGCTGCCCACCCTCCCGCAGGGCGCCAACCCGGTCGCCGAGTACATCCCCGTGGCGCGCGTGGCCGACATGCTCCTGCACCCCGGCGAGCCCTACGACTACAACGGCGAGACCCGCCGCTACCCCGACATCAGGCTCGTCGCCTGGTCCGGCGGCAACCCCTTCCACCACCACCAGGACCTCGCCCGCCTCCGCCGCGCCTTCGCCCGGCCCGACACCGTCGTCGTCGCCGAGACCCACTGGACCGCGACCGCCCGCCACGCCGACATCGTCCTGCCCTCCACGACCTCGCTCGAACGCGACGACATGGCCGCCGGCCAGGGCGACCTGCGGCTGCGCGTCATGCGGCGGGCGGTGCCCCCGCACGGTCGGGCGCGCGACGAGTACGACGTCTACGCCGCCCTCGCCGAGCGGCTCGGCGCCGGCGCCGCCTTCACCGAGGGCCGCACCTCCGCGGACTGGCTGCGGCACATCTACGAGGACTGGCGGGGGCGCACGGGCCGGTCCGGCGACGTGCCCGCGTTCGACGCCTTCTGGGCGGACGGGGGGACCGCGCTCCCGGGGCGGACCGAACCCGTCGCGCTCCTCGGCGACTTCCGCGCCGACCCCGCCGCCCACCCCCTGGGCACGCCCAGCGGCCGGATCGAACTGTTCTCGGCGACCATCGCCGGGTTCGGCTACGCCGACTGCCCCGGCCACCCGGTCTGGCTGGACTCCGGCGAACGGCTGGGCACCGAGCGCGCCCGCACATGGCCGCTGCTGCTGCTCGCCAACCAGCCCAGCGGCCGGCTGCACAGCCAGCAGGACATGGGCGCCCACAGCAGGGGGCAGAAGGTCGCCGGCCGCGCCCCGGTGCGCCTGCACCCCGACGACGCCGCCGCGCGCGGGCTGGCCGACGGCGACGTGGTGCGCGTGTCCAACGACCGCGGGAGCTGCCTGGCCGGGGTCGTCACCAGCGACGAACTGCGCCGCGGTGTCGTGCAGCTGTCCACCGGCGCCTGGTTCGACCCGTCGGCGCCCGGGGTCACCTGCGCCCACGGCAACCCCAACGTCCTCACCGCCGACATCGGCACCTCGTCCCTCGGCCAGGGCACCACCGGCCAGCTGGTGCTGGTCGAGGTGGAACGCCACACCGGCGCCCTTCCCCCGGTCCGCGCCTTCACCCCGCCCCGCATCACCGGTGGATGAGGGCCGGGGCGGCGCCGGCGCGCGTCCTCCGCGGGGATGAGCGGCGCTCCTTCTCCGCGCGGGACGCGGCCGGGCCGGGGAGGTGCAGGTGGGAGACCATGGTCACCGGAGGGGCCGGGTTCCGCGGCGGAGGGAGGTAGGTTAGCCTCGTCTAAGTTCGGCCGAGCCCGGCCGTCCCGTCAGCGATGGAGGACGTGACAGTGGTGTGCCTGCTGCACCGGTGGGCGCCGGCGGTGTACCGGAGCGGGGTGCGATGAGCCTGGACCGCCCCTCCACCGCGGCCACCGCGGACCGCGGAGCCGACGACGACGCCGCCGTCGCCGCCGATCTGCTCGGCGACCGCACCCGGGCCCGGGCCCGCACCCATCTCGCGCGCACCGCCGGGCTGTTCGCCGCTCTCGGGGTCCTGGTGGTCTGCGCCCTGCTGAGCATCGCCGTCGGGGCCAAGGCCATCCCGGTCGCCACCGTCTGGGACGCGCTGTGGAGCTACGACGGCTCCTACGACCACAGTGTCGTCCGCGAACTGCGGCTGCCCCGCACCGTGCTCGGGATCTTCGTGGGGGCCGCGCTGGGCCTTGCCGGCGCGCTCATGCAGGCGCTCACCCGCAACCCGCTCGCCGAACCCGGCATCCTCGGCATCAACTCCGGCGCCGCCGCCGCGATCGTGGTCGCGATCTTCGTCTTCGGCCTGACCTCCCCGTCGTCCTACCTGTGGTTCGCGTTCATCGGCGCCGGCGTCGCCGCGGTGCTGGTCTACAGCCTGGGATCGGGCGGCCGGACCGGCACCACCCCCGTCCGGCTGGCCCTCGCCGGAACCGCGGTCGCCGCGGTCCTCCAAGGCTTCGTCCACACCGTCTTCATGCTCGACGACTTCGTCTTCGACCGCATCCGGTTCTGGCAGGTCGGCTCCCTCGTCGGCCGCGACCTGGACATCTTCCTCCAGGTGTGGCCCTTCCTGGCGGCCGGGATCGTGATCGCGCTGCTCCTGGGGCCCGCCCTGAACACCATCGCCCTCGGCGAGGACCTCGCCGCGGCGCTCGGCGCCCGGATCAACCGCACCCGCGCCGCCACCGCCGTGGCGATCATCCTGCTGTGCGGTGCGGCGACCGCCTCGGCCGGTCCCATCTGGTTCGTCGGCCTCGCCGTCCCCCACGTCGCCCGCGTCCTCGTCGGCGCCGACCAGCGGTGGCTGCTGCCCTACTCCGCCGTGCTCGCGGCGGTCCTGCTCACCGCCGCCGACACCGTGGGCCGGGTCGTGCTCCCCAACGGAGAACTGGAGGTCGGTATCATCACCGCCCTGGTCGGCGCCCCCGTGTTCATCGCACTCGTGCGGCGCAAGAAGATGGCCCGGATATGACCGCCACGCTGTCCCGCCCCGGCCCCGCCGCCGCTCCCGCGTCCCGGCCGCGCGTGGTGCGCCTGGCCGGCGGCCGGTTCTCCTTCGTGCTGCGGCCCCGCATCGCCGTCGTCTACGGCGCCATGGGCGCGGCCGTCACCGCCGTGTTCGCGGTGTCGCTGATGACCGGCGACTTCGACATCCCCCTGCCCCGTGTGCTGCTCGCCCTCGCCGGCCGCGGCGAGCGCCTGGACCTGTTCTTCGTGCAGGGCGTGCGGTTGCCGCGCGCCTGGGCGGCGGTCCTGGTGGGCGCCGCGCTGGGCGTGGCGGGAGCGGTGTTCCAGAGCCTGTCGCGCAACCCGCTGGGCAGCCCCGACATCATCGGGTTCACCGGAGGCGCGGCCACGGGCGCGGTCGCCGCCATCCTCGTCTTCGGCGGCAGCATGCTCCAGGTCTCGTTCGGCGCGGTCGCCGGGGGCGTCCTGACCGGCGCGCTCGTCTACCTGCTGGCCATGAAGAACGGCGTCCAGGGGTACCGGCTGATCCTCGTCGGCATCGGCATCAACGCCATGCTGCTGTCGGTGCGCGACTACCTCATCACCCGCGCCGACCTCACCGACGCCATGACCGCACAGGTGTGGATGATCGGCAGCCTCAACGGCCGGAGCTGGGGCGAGGTCACCGCCGTCGCGATCGGCGCCGGGCTGCTGGTGCCGCTGGTGCTCGCGCTGGGCCCGCGCCTGCGGCTGATGGAGATGGGCGACCAGACCGCCCACGCCCTGGGCGTCCCGGTGCAGGCCACCCAGGCCGTCGCGCTCGTCGCGGCGAGCGCGCTGACCGGTGTGGCCATCGCGGTCGCCGGCCCGATCGGGTTCATCGCCCTTGCGGCGCCCCAGCTGGCCCGCCGCGTGGCGCGCACCGGCGGCACCGCGCTGTTCGGCGCCGGCCTCATGGGCGCCCTTCTGCTGATCAGCGCCGACCTGGTGTCCCAGCGCGCGCTGGCACCGACCCAGTTGCCGGTGGGCGCGGTCACCGCGATCATCGGCGGCGGCTACCTGGTGTGGCTGCTCCACCGGGAGTGGCGGAGCGGCCGTGCGTGACGCCGGGAATCAGGAAAGGCGGCCGGGCCGAGACCGGGCCGTCCGGTTCGACGAGGAAGACACCACTGTGACCACCGCGGGAAGTGCATCCACCGGCGCCGGGCCGTCCCGGCTGTGGGGCGAGAACCTGACGCTCGCCTACGACCAGAGCGTCATCTCGCGTGACCTGGGGATCACCATCCCCGACAACTCGTTCACGGTCATCGTCGGGCCCAACGCCTGCGGGAAGTCCACGCTGCTGCGGGCGCTGTCGCGGATGCTCAAGCCCGCCGAAGGCGCCGTGCACCTCGACGGCCGGCTGATCGGGTCCTACCCGTCCAAGGAGGTGGCCCGGCGGCTGGGGCTGCTCCCGCAGAGCTCGGTGGCGCCCGACGGCATCACCGTCGCCGACCTCGTGGCCCGCGGGCGCTACCCGCACCAGAGGTTCCTGAAGCAGTGGTCGCGCGCCGACGAGCGCGTCATCACCGACGCCATGGACGCCACAGGGGTCACGGACCTCGCCGGGCGCATGGTCGACGAGCTGTCGGGCGGCCAGCGCCAGCGCGTGTGGCTGGCCATGGTGCTCGCCCAGGAGACCCCGCTGCTGCTGCTCGACGAGCCGACGACCTTCCTCGACATCGCCCACCAGATGGACGTGCTCGACCTCTGCGCCGAACTGCACCAGGAGCGCGACCACACCCTGGTGGCGGTGTTGCACGACCTCAACCACGCCTGCCGCTACGCCACCCACCTCATCGCGATGAAGGACGGCCGGGTGGTCGCCGAAGGCGACCCCGCGCAGATCGTCACCGACGAGCTGGTCGAGTCGGTGTTCGGCCTGCCGGTGCGGGTCATCCCCGACCCCGAGACCGGCACCCCCCTGGTGGTCCCCGCCGACCGCACCGGCCGGCTCTCCCGGCGCACGGCCCGCGGCGGCACCGCCGCCGATCCGGCCGCGTCCCGCGCGGTGTGAACCCGGGCGGGACCGCGGCCCTGCACCGGCTCGGCGTCGACATCTCCGACCTCGGCCGGCGCATCGACACCCTGGAGTTCCGCGACGAGCACGGGCGGATGCGGACCGCCATCGACATCGCCGCGGTCGGCGCCCGCTTCGGGTACGGATCGCGCACCGTCCCCCGGCGCGACCTCCTCGCCCGGCTCGCCTCAGGGCTGCCCGACGGCACCGTGCGCTTCGGCCGGGCGTGCACCGCGCCGCGGACCGATCCCGTTGGCGGCGCGACCGCCGACGGCATCGGCTCGGTGCTGCGCGCCCACCAGCTGCCCGACACCCCGGCGGAGCCCTGCGGCTGGGCGAGCATGCAGGCGCTCACCCCCGTGCCCGTCGCCCTGGCCGACGGCACGGTCTCCCGGTGCGTCCAGGGGCCCGGGGGCATGTGCGGGATCATGCCCGCCGGGAACGGGCTGGTCCAGTGGTGGTTCGACGTCCCCTGGTCTCCCGATGCGGCCGAGCCCGCGTCCCCGGTGGAGTCGCTGCGCGCCCGCTTCGGACGCTGGAAGGACCCGGTCGCCGCCGCTATCCTGGAGTACGCGCAGGACACCGACCTCGGGCGCTACCCCCACTACCGGCACACCGTGCCCGACCTCTGGGGCCACGGCCCCGTCACCCTCCTCGGCGACGCCGCGCACGCCTTCCCGCCCTCCACCGCGCAGGGCGCGAACCAGGCCCTCGAAGACGCCTGGGCCCTCACCAGGGCGCTGGACCCCCGCCGCACCCCGCACCCGGCCGGGCCCGAACCCCTCCTGCGGCGCTACGAACACACCCGTCGGCCCCCCGCCGCTCTCGCCTCGCGCGTCTCCTCCCTGCAGATCGCCATGCGCCGCCGGCCCCCGGCCCTCGTCCACCGGATGATCCCGCGCGGCCTGGCCACACGCGGGTTCGCGGCCTACCTCCGGAGGGTCAGCACCGTTCTCGGCCCCGAACCCGGCCACCGCCCTTAGGCCGCCGCGTCCGCCGGCCGGGGCGGTCCCACCCCGAACGCCACGGACACGGAAGGCCGCAGCATGCCGCACCACCGCCACCACCCGCGGGAACAGCGGGAACCGAAGGAGCCGCAGGACGCCGCGCGCGGCACCGACCGCCTCGTCGTCGTCACCGGCGGTCCGGGGTCGGGCAAGACCGCGCTGATCGAGGGGCTGCGCGCCGCCGGGTACGCCACGTCGCCGGAGGCCGGGCGCGCGATCATCCGCGCCCAGACGGCCATCGGCGGCCGGGCCCTGCCATGGGCCGACCCGGCCCTCTTCGCCGAGGCCATGCTCTGCTGGGAGCTCCGCTCCCACGAGGCCGCGGCGGCCTCCGGCCGCGGCCCGGTGTTCTTCGACCGCGGGGTCCCCGACGTGGTCGGCTATCTGCGGCTGGAGGGGTACGACGTCCCCGCCCACGTCGACGCCGCCGCGCGTACGTTCCGGTACCGGAGGCAGGTGTTCATCGCGCCGCCCTGGCCGGAGATCTACCGGACCGACACCGAACGCCGCCAGACACCGGAGATCGCGCGGCGCACGCACGAGGCCATGGCCGCCGCCTACGGCGACCACGGCTACGAGCTGGTCGAGCTGCCGCGCGCCCCCGTGGCGGAGCGGGTGCGGTTCGTGGCCGAGCGCATCGGAGGGTCCGGGGCGGCCGGCGGAGCCGGATGAGGCCCACCTGATCCGGCCGGCGGGGTCAGCGCCGGCCCGGCCGCGCCGCCCGCCCGGGCGCGCGGCGCCGCGACCGGAGCAGCCTGCGCACCGCGATGAGCACGGCGGCGGCCGCGCAGGCCGCCGGCAGCAGGGGGAGCAGCGAGGGCAGCCGGATGGTACGGGGCGGGCGCGCCGGCTCCGTGGAGGCGGTCCGGGGGCGCGGCGCCGCCCGGCCGCCGGGCGGCGCCCCCACCCGCCGTGCCACCGCCACGGCTCCCGGCCGCGCGGCCGACTCCGGGGCCGCCACGGTCACCGGCGACTCCTCACCCGCCACCATCACCGGCGGCTTCCCGCCCTGCGCCGCGACCAGGGGATCGGCCTCGGCGGCCGGCCGGGGGACCACCACCGGTGGCCCTTCGGCCGGCGGGGGCGCATCGGCGGCGCCCTCCCCGGCGGGCCGCGCGGCCTGCGCCGCGAGCGAGGCGCCGAACCGGGTCAGCAACCGCTCGCCCGCCGCGGCCAGGACAGCGGGCTCCACGAGCGCCCCGCGGCCCGTGACCGTCACATCGGCGTCGATGGCGACCCTGGTCGACCCGCCCTCGTCCGTCAGCCGGCCGGCGATCGTGGCCGACGCCCGGCCCTCGCCGCGCGCCTCCCGCGCTTCGGCCTCGACCACGAATTCGCCTTCGGCCGGGTCGGCGGACAGCAGGAGCAGCCGCCCGCGGTAGGTCACGGTCAGCCGGCGCAGCCGCACCCGGAGGCGGCCGTCCGCGTAGTCGCCGGTGACGGAGTCGAGGGTCGCACCCGGCATGTGGGGGGTGATCCGCGGGAGGTCGCGCAGTATCCGCCACGCCTCCTCCACGGGAACGGCGAGCAGGAAACCGTGCCTGACCGGAATGCCCATCGCTGGCCACCTTCCGCGTCCGGGGACTCCCAACCCGGTATGCCCCGGCGGCGGCGCCGCTAACGGCCCCCAGGCAGGGGCGTGCCGGTCCGCGCCGCGTCAGGCGCGGTCGTCGGGCCCCCGCGACCCGGCCAGGGCCCGCGCCACCCCCGCGATCCCCAGGCCGATGGCGAGCACCGGCACGATCCAGACGGCGTCGAAGCCCCAATCGGTCGTGCCGCTGATCACGAAGGCCGCCCCGAGCACGATGAACAGCAGACCGGCGATCAGGGATCCCCAGTCGGTCTCATGACGCGACACGTCGCACCTCCATATCGGCGCCGATCGCCCGCAGATCCACGACCAGCGTCGGCGGCTCCGCGGACTCGTTTCCCTCGCTGTCCCCCGCGGCCTCCCGGCCGCCGTCGCCGGCCGGGTCCGCGGTCCCGTCCTCCGGGGCGGCCCCCGATCCGGCGGGGACGGGCTCCGGCTCCAGCGTCCTGCGCACATCCAGCCGGGTACCCGCCCGGACGGCGTCGTCCACCCGGATCTCACCGAACGACGCCCGGCCGTGGACGACGACCCGCGCGCTGTCCGGCACCAGCACGTGCAGCCCGCCGAACCGCACATCCGCGGCGACGCTCACCCGCTGCCCCGGCGCCAGTTCCAGGCCGGTCAGGTCCAGTTCCGCGAACCCGCCGGTCAGCGCGCGCGGCCGCTCGGCCTCGGCCACCGTGGCCGGACGCCACTGCTCCGCACCGAACCGCAACGACGACACGTCCACCGACACCGTCGCGATCAGCACCAGCGTGACCAGCACCCCCGTACCGATCAGCCCGCGCGGATCGCCCACCCAGGTGGCGGCGACGAGGGCCAGTCCGATGATCACGACAACGCTCCCCAGGTAGACGGGGCTGAGAGAGGGCCCCAGCAGGTCCGTCGCCGACGCGTTCCCAGTGAGCCCCAACGCGATCCCGGTCGTGGCGACGATCCCCCAGAACACCAGCCGGAACCAGCGGAACCCGCGCCGCCGGCGCGCCTCCCGGCGCCGCTCACGGGCTTCGCGCCGCCGCTCCCGGGCGCTGAACGCGTGCTCATAGGCCCATTGGTGGGGGTCCGCCCACTCCGGGACCGCGTACGCACCGCCCGCGAGGCCACTGTCGCGCCCGCCCACCGGGCCGCCCGTGTCGCCGCCCGCGTCACCGGCGCTGTCTCCCGGGCCATCGGCGTCGTCGTCCCCGTCCCCGTCCTGCGGCGCGTCGCCCCCCGCGCGAGCGGCGCGCGCCCGGTCGGCGACCACCTTCAGGTCGATGGGCCCGACGGGCGCCTGCGCCCACGGCTGGGCCGGGTTGAAGTACGCGGGCTTGGGCTCGGGCGGTGGCGCCGCCGGCGGCGGCTCCTTCGACTGCAACAGCCCCGGCAGCTCCCGGAACGTCCGTTGGAGGTTCACCCCCCGGTTGTGCGCCACGAGCGCGCCCAGGATGAGCGGGGTCGCCAGCACCAGCGTCCCCCAGCTGAACCCGCCGACCAGGCTGAAGGCGGCCGCCGCCGCCAGGCCGGCCCCCAGCAGAGTGGGGACCGCGCGCGGGGCGATCCTGCGGTTCAGCAGCTGCTCGGCCATCGCCGGACCGCCGCCCGTGTCGCGCATCATCATCCACGCGGCGAGGTAGAGCGCCAGCCCGGCGCCCCCCGCCAGCGCCGTGAGGGCGAAGGCCGCCCGCCACACGATCGGGTCGATCCGCGTATAGGAGCCGAGGCCGGCGCACACCCCCGTGATGACGCCGGCCTCGTTGAGCCGGACCAGTTCCCGGTCGTCGGCGCCGGACGCGGGGTCGCCGGAAGCCGACGCCGCGGGTCCGCCCCGCGCGGCGTCGTCCATCGGCCCTCGCCCGTCACTCACGATCGGTCACCGCATCCACCTCACACCCTCATCGTCGTCGCCCCTGGGACCCGCTTCCCATCGGGGACGACCCTGATCACACCCTGAACCGGTACCGGGGACCCCAGGGGCGCGCCCCTGATGCAGCGCGTACCCCGCAAGGGGCATTCTGGGGAGGCAACGGACGAAAGGCGAGGAGGACGCGAGCACCGTGACGCAGACGGCGAGCGACATGCCGCGCCTCTACCGCGCCCGCGACGGACGGCTCGTCGCGGGCGTCGGCGCCGGCCTGGCACGCCATCTGGGCATCGACCCGGTGGTCACCCGGCTCGCCCTGCTCGCTCTGGGCATCGGCGGGATCGGGATCGCGGTCTACCTGGCGCTGGTGTTCTTCGTGCCGGTCGAGCCCGAGCCCGAGCCCGGCGGCTCCGAGCCCCCGACCTCCGCCGACAAGGTCCGGGCGCGCAGGGGCCGCGACATCGGCCAGCTCCTGGCCTACCTGGCCCTCGCCAGCGGGCTGGGCGTGCTCTTCCTCATCTTCGGCGGCGTCTTCGACCCGCTGCTGTGGTTCCTCGTCTTCGGCGCGATGGGCGCCACCATCCTGTGGCAGCAGGCGAACCCCGCTTTGCGCGACGAGTGGATGGCCACCACCGCCTTCCGCGACCGCAAGAGCTGGGTGCGCTCCGTCGCGGGCGTCCTGCTCGTCGTGGTCGGGGTCATCGGCTTCCTCGTCTTCCAGCAGCAGCTGCACGCGGCCCGGGCGGGGCTGACCTTCGCGATCGCCATGCTCGCGGGCATCTCCCTGATCGCCGCACCGTGGATCGTCGGCCTGGTCCGCGAACGCGACCGCGAACGCCGCGAACGCATCCGCAACCAGGAACGCGCCGAGCTCGCCGCCCACATCCACGACTCCGTCCTGCACACCCTCACCCTCATCCAGCGCCGGGCCGAGGACCCGCGCGAGGTCCAGCGCCTGGCCCGCGTGCAGGAACGGGCCCTGCGCAGCTGGCTCTACAAGCGGCCCGCCGACGCCGAGACCACCGTCACCCCCGCCCTGGAACGCGTCGCCGCCGAGGTCGAAGAGGCCCACGGCGTGCCCATCGAGGTGGTCTGCGTCGGCGACTGCCCCATCGACGACGCCGTCCACGCCGGGCTGCGCGCCGCCCGCGAGGCCATGGTCAACGCGTCCAAGTACGCGGGGACCGACGCCATCTCGGTCTTCGGCGAGGTCGACCCCGACGAGGTGCTGATCTTCATCCGCGACCGCGGCCACGGCTTCGACCTCGGCGCCATCCCCGAGGACCGGATGGGCGTCCGCGGCTCCATCATCGGCCGCATGGAGCGCCACGGCGGCAGCGCCCGCATCCGCACCGCTCCCGGCGAGGGGACCGAGGTGCAGCTGCGCATGCCGCGTCCCACGGCCACGGACTGAACCCGGCGCACCGTCGCCGCCCGGCGGCCGGAACCGGGCGCGTCCGGTACCGGCACCGGGCGCCGCCCGGCGGGCCGGGGTGGGTAGAGTCCAGGGTGTGGGAGACGAGAACAGCACCTTCGCCGACGGCACCTCCGTTCCGCGCGTCGTGATCGTCGACGACCACCGGCTCTTCCGGAGCGGGGTCCGCGGCGAGCTCGGCGACGCCGTCGACGTCATCGGCGAGGCCGGCGACGTCGACAGCGCCGTGCGCGTCATCACCGAGCAGCGGCCCGACCTCGTCCTGCTCGACGTCCACCTCCCGGGCGGCGGCGGCGCCGAGGTCCTGCGCCGCGTCCTCCCCCAGCACCCCGAGATCCGCTTCCTGGCGCTGTCGGTCTCCGACGCCGCCGAGGACGTGATCGGCGTGGTCCGCGGCGGCGCCCGCGGCTACGTCACCAAGACGATCTCCGGCAAGGACCTCGCCAACGCCATCGTCCGGGTGGCCGACGGCGACGCCGTGTTCTCGCCGCGCTTGGCGGGCTTCGTCCTCGACGCCTTCTCCGCGACCGACGCGCCCCCCATGGACCCCGAGCTGGACCGCCTCACCCAGCGCGAACGCGAGGTCCTGCGCCTCATCGCCCGCGGCTACGCCTACAAAGAGGTGGCCAAGGAGCTGTTCATCTCGGTGAAGACCGTCGAGACCCACGTCTCCTCGGTCCTGCGCAAGCTCCAGCTCTCCAACCGGCACGAGCTCAGCCGCTGGGCCACCGCCCGCAAACTCGTCTGACCCCCTGCCCTAGCCCTGGCGCAGGGAGTCGGCCATGCGCTTGAGGAACGTCCCGCTGTCGACCTCGGTGACGAGCCGGACCGAGGGGCGGGGGTCCTCCGCCGCGGCGGCGCCGGGCCGCAGGTCGGCGATCGTCAGCCCGCGCGTGTGCCGGCCCTGGAGCTCCACCCGGACCGGCACGTCCACCGACGCGGTCACCAGGTCGGGGTCGAGCAGCACCGCCGCGGCCAGCGGGTCGTGCATGGCGCACCCGCGCTCGCCGATCACCTCGCTGTACCAGCCGACGTAGAACTCCAGGAACGCCGACGTCGTGGCGGCGCGCTCGCCGTCGATCAGCTGCAGCCCGTCCAGCCACGCGGCGTCCACGGTCGTCTTCATGGTGATGTCGAGTGCGACCAGGGTCAGGTCGAAGCCCGCGGCGAACACCGCTTCGGCGGCCTCGGGGTCGTTGGCCGTGTTGGCCTCGGCCCACGGGGTGACGTTGCCGGGGGCGCGCACCGCCCCGCCCATGACGACGACACGGCCGACCATCTCGGGCAGCCGGGGCTCCAGGGAGAGCGCCAGCGCGATGTTGGTGAGCGGGCCGACCGCGAGGACGTCGATCTCGCCCGGAGCGGAGCGCGCGAGCCGGACCAGGGCCTCGGCGGCCGATTCCGCGGCCGGTCCCGTCTCGGCGGCGGGGAGGTCGATGCCGCCCAGGCCGTTGGCCCCGTGCACCGATTCGGCGAGGGTCGGCGGCTGCACGAGGGGGCGCTCCGCGCCGCGCGCCACCGGAACGCCGGGCGCCCCGTAGAGCCGCAGCAGGCGCAGGGCGTTGTCCGTCGTGGTGTCGACGGTGTGGTTGCCGAACACCGTTCCCACGCCGACGATCTCGACTTCCGGCCGCGCGGTGAGGTACGCGAGCGCCACCGCGTCGTCGATCCCCGGGTCGCAGTCGACGAAGATTCGCAAGGTAACTCCCATGGTGTCCGATCGGCGAAGTTCGTGATCAGAGTAGGACCGGCGCCGGACGCCGCCGTGAGCGGGAGGGCGCTCAGGCGCCGGCGGACGCGGAGCCGGCGGCGGACGGCGCCTGGCCCGCGCCCACGCCGCGGCGACCACCGCGGACCCGTGCCCCGAGCAGCCGGTCGACCCCGATGAGCACCAGCCCCAGCAGGTAGAACGCGACACCGTAGCCGAGCACGTTGAGCAGCAGGCCGTCGTAGCCGACCATCCGGACGTCGACGAAGAAGTACGGGTAGGCGCTGCCGGGCAGCACGATCCCGCGCACCGTCGTGAACGCCACGTAGGCCAGCGGGTAGGACAGCCACAGGAGCGCGTGCCGCCACCGCAGGCGGCCGTGCCGGTCGAACAGCAGGAAGTCCGCCGCGGCCAGTACCGGGGTGACCGTGTGCATCAGCAGGCCCGTGTCGACGAACGGCAGGACCTCGACGGGCGGCACCCCCGGGGACGCCGGCGGCAGCGGAGCCGGGGCGTCCGCCAGGACCAGGTGGAACACCAGGCCCGTGATGAGGATGTAGAGGGTCGCCGCGCCCTTCACGGCCGGCGGCGGGCCCGGCCGCCGCCGGAACGCCGCGTACGCGCCGGCCGCGAAGCAGGCCACGAGGATCGCGTTGCTCTGGAGGGTGAAGTACACCAGCGGCGGCCAGATCCCCGACCGCGCCATGTCCACGCCGACGCCGGCCACACCCGCCACGACCACGACCGACCGGAACAGCCCGACGACCACCGGCATGCGCGCACCCTCCTTCACGACCCCCGATGCTACGCGCCCGCGCACGGCCCGCCCTAGAGGGCCGGGAGACAGCCCGCAGGGCCGACGCGCCGAGCGGAGTTCCCGCTGGTACGGGGAGCGCCCGCCCCCTCATCCGCAGGGGACCGCCCGGCGGGGGGCGAGCGCTCCGCGCTCCCCGTAACCTGGGGTGCGTGCCGTCCCTAGAGCTGTCCCTCAACGATCTCAACGCCCCTCAGCGCGAAGCCGTGACGCACTCCGGCAGCCCGCTGCTGATCATCGCGGGCGCCGGCTCCGGGAAGACCCGGGTGCTCACCTACCGGATCGCGCACCTGCTGGAGCAGCGCGGCGTGCGCCCGGGCGAGATCCTCGCGATCACCTTCACCAACAAGGCGGCCGCCGAGATGAAGCAGCGCGTCGAAGGGCTCCTCAGCTCGCGCGCCGCCAACGCCATGTGGGTCATGACCTTCCACTCGGCGTGCGTGCGGATCCTGCGCCGCGAGGGCGGCCGGCTCGGCTACCCGAGCAGCTTCACCATCTACGACTCCGCCGACTCCAAGCGGCTGATGCAGCTCGTCTGCAAGGAGATGGACCTCGACCCCAAGCGGTTCCCGCCCAAGTCGTTCTCCGCCCAGGTCTCCAACCTCAAGAACGAGCTGGTCGACTACGACACCTTCGGCGAGAACGCCCAGACCGAGCAGGAGAAGAAGCTCGCCGAGGCGTACACGCTCTACCAGCGCCGGCTGCACGAGGCCGGCGCCATGGACTTCGACGACCTGATCATGCTCACGGTCAACCTGCTGGAGATGTTCCCCGACGTCGCCGAGTACTACCGCCGCCGGTTCCGGCACGTGCTGGTCGACGAGTACCAGGACACCAACCACGCCCAGTACCGGCTGGTCCGCCTGCTTGTGGGCGGCGGCAGGGACGCCGACCCCGACGCCTTCCCGCCCCCCGAGCTGTGCGTGGTCGGCGACGCCGACCAGTCGATCTACGCGTTCCGGGGCGCGACGATCCGCAACATCCTGGAGTTCGAGGCCGACTACCCCGAGGCGCGCACGATCCTGCTGGAGCAGAACTACCGGTCCACGCAGAACATCCTCAACGCCGCCAACGCCGTCATCCAGCGCAACCCCGACCGGCGCGAGAAGAAGCTCTGGTCGGACCAGGGGATCGGGCCGAAGATCACGGGCTATGTGGCCGACAACGAGCACGACGAGGCCGCCTTCGTCGTCGGCGAGATCGACAAGCTGCACGACGAAGGGGAGTTCACGCCGTCGCAGGTCGCGGTGTTCTACCGGACCAACGCGCAGTCCCGCGTGTTCGAGGACGTCTTCATCCGCACGGGCCTGCCGTACAAGATCGTCGGCGGGGTGCGCTTCTACGAGCGCAGGGAGATCCGCGACATCCTGGCCTACCTGCGGGTTCTGGCCAACCCCGAGGACACGGTGAGCCTGCGCCGCATTCTCAACGTGCCCAAGCGGGGCATCGGCGACCGCGCGGAGGAGAGCATCGAGCTGTTCGCGGCGCGCGAGCGGATCTCGTTCGCCCAGGCGCTGCGCCGCGCCCAGGACGCACCCGGCATCGCGACGCGCTCGCTCAAGGCCATCCGCGAGTTCACGGCCCTGCTGGAGGAGTTGGAGGAGCTCGCGCCGAGCAGCACCCCGTCGGAGGTCATCGAGGCGGTGCTGCAACGCACGGGCTACCTGTCGGAGCTGGCGAACTCCAAGGACATCCAGGACGAGAGCCGGGTGGAGAACCTGGAGGAGTTCGTCGACGTCGCGCGCGAGTTCGAGAACACCTTCAGCGGCCCGCTGTACGGCGGTGAGGAGGAGGACGGGGAGGCGGCGCTCGGGGCCGAACCCGCCGAGGGAGCCGGGGGAACCGCGGGGGACGCGGACGCGGCGGCGGAGAGCGCGGAGACCGAGGGCGAGGCGGCGGAGCCGGCCGAGCCGACACTCGTCGACTTCCTGGAGCAGATCGCGCTGGTGGCCGACACCGACCAGATCCCCGACGCCGACGACACCGGCGGCGTCGTCACACTCATGACACTGCACTCGGCCAAGGGCTTGGAATTCCCGGTGGTCTTCCTGACGGGCATGGAGGACGGCGTCTTCCCGCACATGCGCACCCTGGGGGAGAAGGCGGAGCTGGAGGAGGAACGGCGGCTGGCGTACGTGGGGATCACACGGGCGCGGCAGCGGCTGTACATCAGTAGGTCGGCGGTACGCAGCGCGTGGGGGACGCCGTCGTACAACCCGGCGTCGCGCTTCCTCGACGAGGTCCCCAAGGACCTGGTCGAGTGGCGGCGCGCCGAATCCGCGATCGCCCCGTCGCGCCCGAAGTTCGCGGCGCAGTCGCGCAAGCCGTCGTCCCGGCCGACGCGAGAGGTGCCCACTCTGGAAGTCGGCGACAAGGTCACACACGACTCCTTCGGCATGGGCACGGTGCAACTGGTCGACGGTGTGGGCGACCGGACGAAGGCGAGGATCGACTTCGGGGCCGACATCGGGGAGAAGGACTTCCTGGTGAAGTTCGCCCCGATCGAGAAACTCTGACCGGGAACGGCCGGCCGGCTCCCCATTCGGTGGAGCCGGCCGGGAGCAGTGAGCACGGGAAACGGCCGCCGGGGGCGGCTGCACCGGGCGACCGATAGCGCCCTGTGACCGGGAAGCGGTAACGAGCACTGTACGGAGCCTGTAGTCTGGGGACACCGAGCAGAACGAACACGGGTCTTCCCGTGGGCGAACGCCGGTTCTCCCCACTCAAGCGGCTGTCACGAGCACTCGGGACAGGCGGTAGGGTGGGAACCACTCCGGAAAGCGACTCTGGATCTTGACAGGGAAGCTCGACTGAGTAACATAGAAGGGTTAGCCTCAATCAGGAGCCGTGATAAGCTCCGGATGGGGAAATCCCAATAAGACGGAAGCTCCGCCTCTGCGGAAGAGCCTTGGGAATTCGCTCCTTGTGGGTGGTTCGGGCTTGTACGGGATGAGCGGTTGTTTTTTGAGAACTCAACAGCGCGTGTTTGTTTTTCTTTAAGCCA